>DASUFF010000065.1:0-6398 GCA_036274695.1 bacterium
GCGGGGTCCGTATAGCTGCCGCCGACGAATTCAACGACGTGCCCCGCGTCGTCGTAGATATAATCGAGGAACTGCGTCGTTCCCGGAAACCTGTCAGATAAGACCTCGACGCGCGTGACGCGTCCGGAGGAATCGTACTGGATCGATCTTCCCAAGAAAAGCGCCCCGCTCGCGTCGCCGACGCGGATTTCGTTGTCGCTTTCTTGGGCGGTCTCATCGACGGCCCATGTTGAAAAGAACCCGTCCGATTCGGCCTCCGCCGGCAGCCATTGGAAGAAACCGTCGCAGTCCTGATCGATTCCGTCGTGGGCGGGATCCTTGGCGCCGGGGTGGACGGCGGCATTGCCGTCGTTGCAGTCTTCGTCATTGCCGACGAAGCCCTCGGGCGCCGATTCCGCTTCGACGCCGCCGGCCGGATCGCCGAAGCCGTCGCCGTCCGCGTCGGCGAAGAAGGTCAACGTCGGCGCCGGGGTCTCTCCGGAAGTGCCACCGGAATCCTCGCCGGCCCCCGGTTCGTCACCGTCGACGGCTTGGTTGTTCTCGCAAGCGGCTGTTCCGAGGAACAGGACCAGCAGAAGGGCGAAAATTTTTCTCATACACACCTCGCTGTTTATTCTCGGTCATTTTCCGTTAGACGTCACGGCGGGGTAGAAATGGAACGCCGTTAAGAAATGCAACATGGCCGGACCAAAACGAAACTGGTCCAAGGCCGCGATTTCGGCTATGATCGGCCCCGATGCTGATTGCCCTGACCATGCCCCAGTTCGGCGAGTCGATCACCCAGGCCCGCATCGTCCATTGGCTGAAGAAGGAAGGGGACTCCGTCGCCGAGCAGGAGCCCATCGTCGAGATGGAGACGGAGAAGTCCGTTTTCTCCTACGAGTCGCCTTTCAAAGGAAAGCTGATCAAAGTCCTGGAGGCCGACGACGCCGAGGCGCCGGTCGGCAAGGAGATCGCCCAGTTCGAGGTCTCGGAAGAAGACGGGAAGAAGTATTTGTCGCTGGGCATCGGGAAGGCGGTTGAGGGAAGCGCGGCGGGGAGTCCAAAGGCCAAAGACCAAAGTCCAAAGAAGGAAGAGGCGGCGGTGACGCCGGCGGAGAGCTCGAAGCCCTCGGCGTTGGCGCCTTTGATTCGGTCGTTGGCGAAGGAAAACGGGATTCCCCTGGAGGAAGCGGAAACAATTCAGGGTACGGGGCCCGGCGGGCGGGTGACCAAGGACGATTTGCTGGCGTACGTGTCGCGTAGGGGCAGGGTCACCCCGCCCCTACAGGCATCCCCGGTACCACCAAAGGCCCCCGCCGAGCGCGTCGGCGTCAAAACCATCCCGCTCGCGCCCATTCGCGCGCGCATCGCCGAGAACATGGTGCTGTCCAAGAAGACGATCCCGCACGCGGGTTGCAGCGTCGATGTCGACTTGAAACTGATCGAGACCTGGAGGTCGTCTCAGGAGAAGGCGCCGAGCTACGTCGTCTTCGCCATCGTCGCCGTCCTCAAGGCCTTGAAGGATCACCCGCTCATCAACGCCGCCTTCAAGGAGAGCGAGGGCAGGCGCTGGATCGAGACCTACGACAACGTGAACATGGGCATCGCGGTGGCGACCGAGCAGGGATTGATGGTGCCGGTGATGCGGAACGCGCAGAAGCTTAGCTTCCGGGACGTCGAGAAGGAATTGGTGCGTTTGGTGGACGGCGGACGGAAGGGGACCTTGAAGGTGGACGAGCTGACCGGAGCCACGATCACCGTCAACAACACCGGCGCCGTCGGCGCCGTCCGCACCCAGCAGATCGTGCCGCCGGGGCAGGCGTCGATCATCGCCTTTAACAAGATCGTCAAACGCCCCTGGGCCGTCGGCGACAAGGTGGAGGTCCGTCCCGTCATGGGATTGGACATCATGTTCGACCACCGCCTGATCGACGGCGACCATGCGGGGCGCTTTTTGACCGACGTGGCCAAAAACCTCGAAAACTTCGACTTTTCACAGATCGGTTGATTCAACCCCGTCCTTTTGATAGCCAACGAAGCCTTATGACCGAGGCCGGGTGCCCACCGCGGGTGGGCGGCCGAGGGAATGGTTGGAAGCGGAGCTGGAAACCATGAGCGATAAACTTCTTAAGTTGGGCATCCCCAAAGGCAGCCTCCAAGACGCGACGTTCCGCCTCTTCCAGAAGGCGGGCTACCGCATCAGCGTCGGCAGCCGCAGCTACATCCCGTCCATCGACGATCCGCAGCTCTCCGGGCTCCTGATCCGCGCGCAGGAGATGGCAGGTTACGTGGAGGACGGCGTCCTTGACGCGGGGCTGACCGGCCGCGACTGGATGACGGAGCAGGAGGCCGACGTCGAAGTCGTTTCCGAACTCCGTTACGCCAAGGCCGGGTTCACGCCGATCCGCTGGGTCATCGCGGTGCCGAACGATTCGCCGATCAAATCGGTCAAAGACTTGCAGGGCAAGCGCATCGCCACGGAGCTGGTGGGTTACACGAACCGCTATCTGGAAAAGAACGGCGTGAAGGCCGACGTGGAGTTCTCCTGGGGAGCCACCGAAGTGAAGCCGCCGCTCTTGGCCGACGCCATCGTCGAATTGACCGAGACCGGCAACTCGCTCCGCGCCAACAACCTGCGCATCATCGATACGATCCTCGAGTCGGTCACCGTGCTCGTCGCCAACAAGAAGTCGTGGAAGGATTCCTGGAAGAAGGAAAAGATCGAGAACCTGGCGATGCTCCTCCAGGGCGCCATCGACGCGGAGGCCAAGGTCGGCCTTAAGATGAACGTGCCGAAGAAGAGCTTGGACGAGGTGTTGAAGAAGCTGCCCGCCTTGCAGACGCCGACGATTTCCAATCAAACGGACCCGAACTGGGTGGCGATCGAAGTGATCGTGGACGAAAAGGTCGTCCGCGAGATGATCCCGCTCTTGAAGCGCGCCGGCGCGACGGGGATCGTCGAGTATCCGCTGAACAAAGTCATTTACTAGCTTCCTCTAGCGTTTCCGCCAGTGTCGGTTCTCCACCATCCACCGGTCCCATTCGGCCAGATTGCGGGGAGAACGGTGCAGGTGGTCCAACCTCAATACAAACTTGTCCGCCGGACCCAAACCTAAAAACGCCTCGAAAGCCAAATCGGCGCCGAGCGGCCTTTGCGCGTTTCCGACCATGTGGCTGCGGTTGTAGACGTGGACGAGGCCGCAGAGATCGGTGTTCATGGCTTCGTCGTCGCGGATGAGCATGAAGAGGAGATCGTTTTCCCTCGGCCCATGGCCGAGCATCTTGTCCGGTGCGACCATTTCGAGGCGCCCGTAGTCCTCCCCTTCGTTCCGTCGGAGCCAGACCCAGAGGCAGGCCCAGCGGCTGTAGGAGGCGTCGGCGGCCTCCCGGCGGTACAGCTCGGAGACGACCTCGTTGGTCAGGCGGCGGACGAAACGGCGCCCGTCTTCCGTCAGAGACGTATTGGCGGAGAAATAATCCTCCATTTCGCGTTCGACGCCCGCGCGGGCCTTGGCGATGTAGCGCACCAGCACGGACTTGGTTTCCATAACGCGCGTGTGTTGCTCCGCCGCGACGTTCTCGAATAAGCCGCGGAGGCGGGTCATTAATCCCGGTCCCCGCGATGCGACGGGGGCGGGTGTGGATGCCTCCAAAAGGCGACGTCTTTGCCGCTCGGGCAACTCTTCCAGGAGGGATTCCGCGCGAAGGGCGCGCGACGCGAAACGGATCGATCGGTAAAAGGGGATGAAGGCCAGACGCGATTCTTCCGAGGCCGCGGTGCCGGCGGCTTCGGCGCGCAGGAGGAAGACGGCGTGGCTCATGAGATCCAGCGGCCGGAGGGCGCCGGTCGACGGGTCCAGGCTCCATTGAACCTGCCGGTAATTCAGGTCGGGAGGGGGCGACGGGAAGATTTCGACGCCGTAGTTCTCGAGGCTTCCGTCCCCGGGCACGATGCGCACATATACGATTTGGCGAAGGGCGATCCGCCGCGCGGCGGGCGGGACGTCTTCGGACGCCAGGATTTTTTGGAGTTCGGCGCGGATGCGGCTGGCCAGTACCTTCACGAACGCCCCTTCGGCCAACGGGCGCCGGTTTTCGACGGTCCAGTCGTAGGAATCCTTGCGGAGGATCGCCTGGTCGTCCGGCGAGGCCGCCAGGAACGCTTCCTTGGGCGCCAACGGCAGACGCATGGCGAAAGAGGCTGAGGCTTGCGCCATCAGAGTTGCGTCCGGCTCCCACAGCGATCGCGGAGCCGCCGTGGCTCGGTCCGTTCCCAGGGAGATCGCGTTCACCGCGACCGGCAGGGAGAGATCAGGGATGAGAATGGGAGAAACGCGGAAGGGAGCCGTCATGCCGGGCGTTTTCGTCCCGAAGGGAGGCGTGTTGCGTGTTTAAAAACAATGATTTATTTTAAGGCCTGAATTCAAAAGGAGGATTTATGAAAAAGACGCTCTCCGCTTTGGGAATGGCGGCCGTCACCGTCCTTTTCGCGGCGTCCTTAAGGGCCGGCGATGACAAGCCGAAACCGCCTCCTCCTCAAACGCAACCCGCTCCCCAGACGCAGCCGGCTCCCGCGACGTCGGCCTCGGGCCCGCTGGACGGCAAGAGCTTCACCGGCGAGATCGGCGAAAAGGGCAAGAAGGCCGACCCGGACACCTTCATCTTCAAGGACGGCCGCTTTCGCTCCACCGCCTGCGACAAGTACGGCTTCAAGGACGCCGCCTACACGACGAGCGGCGCGGGCGATACCATGAGGTTCCGCGCGACCACCGTGAACGCGTCCGGCGCGAGGATGGAGTGGGACGGCGTCATCAACGGCGGCAAGCTGGAAGGCACGGCGCTGCTCAACCAGGACGGGAAGCCCGTGGTGCAGAACCAGTTCAAGGCGAAGCTTACAAAGTAAAATCGACAACGATCGCGTCGTGGTCGGATGCCGGTTTTCCGTTATGGACGAGGTTTTGGATCACCTTCGGCGCGAGGCTCGGCCCTTTGCGGGGGCTCGAAGCCCCGCCGGGCCCTAAAATCTTCAAACCCTTCTGAGCGAACCAATCCAGCTTGAACGAGCATTTGCCGTCGTGGTTCCGGAGCGACCACTCGATGAACTTGAAGCACCACAGCGGCAGCCAGTCGCGGACGCTCTTGAATTGTTTCAGGTCGTTGATGGAATAGTGGTTGGTGCAGACGCCCAGCTCGTTGCAGTCTTTGTACGTGAACCCGTTCTTCTCCAGCATGTCGAACAAACCCTTTTCGAACTTCCGCCCCGGGTGCGGGTAGTGGTTCGTCATCATGTTATCCACGCCCATGAAGACGCGCACCCAGAAGCCGATGATGGCGGAGGTCGCCGAGTGCGAGTCGTAGGTGGATGTGTTCCAGTCGCCGCCGATGAGCGCCGCTTGGCTGCCTTCCTCGCCGATCGCCTTTACCGTCGCTTCGATCTCTTCCCTTCGTTTCGCCTGCGTCGAGCGGACATTTACGTGCTGACAGCTCACCCGCAGCGGCTTTCCCGCGAAATCGACCGTGGCGATCAACGCGCGCTGGCTGCCCAGGCGTTTTTCGTTGCCGTGCATCTTATCGTGCGAGTTGGGGATCGAGATCACGCGCGGCTTGTGGATGGGGTAGCGGGAGAGGACGGCGTTGCCGTGCAGGCCGAGCTCGTTTTCGCCTTCGACGTCGCGCTCGTTGCCGTTGCCTTTTTCCAGGTTCAGGTAGGACGGCGCGAAGAAGTAATTCATCCCCAGCGCTTCGGCCAATTCGCGGGCCACATTCCGGTTCTTGGTGCGCGCCATGCCTAAGTCGGTCTCGGTGATCAAAAGCACGTCCGCCTTGGACATCGTCGGATGATTTTTCAGAAAATAAACGATTTCGTCGAAACACAGGCCGCGCTCGACGTTCCAGGCCACCGCGCGGTAGAAGGGCTCGGCGGCGGGGGAGGCCTCGGCGCTGATCAACTCATAGCTGTTGAGGGCCTTCAAGATCCGGGGCTTGAGGTCGCGGTAGAGGGCGGACTCCTCCAGCGACTTGGTCGAGTTGAAACGCAAAAGTTCCGGGAAATGCGGATGAAGGTCGTGCTCGATCCTTTCGGCGCGCTGGAAATCCATCGGGGTGCCGATAAAAGGCGGTTCGGAGATGCGTGTCAAGGGGCCGGGAGCATTTAGCGGACGTACACCCCCACCACCTTCTCGCTCTTCGGCACCTTCAACTCGTCGGCCTTCCGGATTACCTGATCGATGTTTTTCATGATGTACCCGGCCGAGGCCTTGCCGTTCGAAAAATAGAAATGAACGGCTTGAACCTTCTTCGTCTTCGCCACCCGGTGCTCGAGCATTTGGAACTCGATCCTCTGCAGGTCGGTCCAAGGGTAGAACCGCCCCGCCTTGGTGGTGAGGCCCTTGTCGTCGAAGGTCTTGATCAGCCCG
>DASUFF010000066.1:0-8924 GCA_036274695.1 bacterium
TGACCTCGAGCGCGAGAAGGGCATCACGATCCTCGCCAAGAACACCGCGATCCACTACGCGGGGGCCGCGGCCGAGGGGCAGCCGATGACGATCAACATCATCGACACCCCGGGCCACGCCGACTTCGGCGGCGAGGTGGAACGCGGACTGAAGATGGTCGACGGCGCCATCCTCCTCGTGGACTCCTCCGAAGGCCCCCTGCCCCAGACCCGGTTCGTGCTCCGGAAGGCCCTCGAGCAAAATTTAAAAATCATCGTCGTGGTCAACAAGATCGACCGCAAGGACGCGCGCCCGAAGGAAGTCTTGGACGAGGTCTATAGCCTCTTCATCGATCTCGATGCCAACGACGAGCAGATCAGCTTCCCCGTCCTCTACGCCATCGGACGCGAGGGCATCGCCCAGGCGACGCTCGAAGGCCGCGGCACCGACTTCGCCCCCCTCTTCGACAAGATCGTCGAGGAAGTCCCGCCGCCGCACTACGATCCCGCGGAACCTTTTCAAATGCTGGTGACCAACTTAGCCTACTCCGATTATCTCGGGCGCCTGGCCATCGGCCGTATCTTCAACGGGTCGGCCAAGAAGAACGACCAGCTCGCCTGCATCGGCAAGGAAGGCGGACCCCGCCCGCTCAAGGCCATCAATTTGCAGGTCTACGAAGGCATCCGCTTCCGCGACGTCGAGGCCGTCGAGCCCGGCGACATCACCATCTTGGCCGGCATCGAGGACGTCGAGATCGGCGACACGATCTGTAATGCAGAGGCTCCGAAGGCCTTGAAGCGGATCACCGTCGACGAGCCGACCGTGTCGATGAAATTCATGGTGAACAGCTCCCCGTTCTCGGGCAAGGAAGGCAAACTGGTCCAATCCCGGAAAATCCTGGAGCGCTTGGAAAAAGAAACCCTGCACAACGTGGCCTTGAAGGTCGAGGCCGGCGAGACCGCCGACAGCTTTTTGGTCAAGGGCCGCGGCGAGTTCCAAATGGCCATCTTGATCGAAACCATGCGCCGCGAGGGCTTCGAGGTGGCGGTCAGCCGTCCCAAAGTCATCATGAAGACGATCAACGGCGCCGAGTGCGAGCCGATCGAGCACCTCTTCGTCGACATCCAGGAGGATTTCACCGGCGTTGTCACCGAGAAGCTGGCCCGCCGCCTGGGACGCATGATCAACATGGTCAACCACGGCTCCGGCCGCGTGCGCCTGGAATTCTCCGTCCCGTCGCGCGGGTTGATCGGCTACCGCAACGAGTTCCTGACCGACACCAAGGGCACGGGCCTGATGAACTCCTACGTCATGGGTTACGAGCCCTACCGCGGCGATATCAAGAGCCGCGTGACCGGCTCGCTGGTCTCCGACCGCCAGGGCGAATCGGTGGCCTACGGCCTTTTCCACCTGGAGCCGCGCGGCATCCTCTTCATCGAGGCCGGCGTTCCCGTCTACGAGGGCATGATCATCGGCGAGAACAATCGCGAGCAGGATCTGGACGTCAATCCTTGCAAGGAAAAGAAGCTTTCCAACATGCGCGCCTCCGGCAAGGACGAGGCCCTGACGCTCACGCCGGTCCTCCCGATGACCTTGGAGCGCGCCATCGAGTTCATCCGCGACGACGAACAGGTGGAAGTGACGCCGAAATCGATCCGCCTCCGGAAGAACATCCTGCAAGCCAATCAACGATAATCCGGACGTCCGCATTCGGATCTTCGGACCTTTTCGGGAATCGCTTCTCGATTTTCCTCGCGAATTTCGTGGCACGCCGCTTGCTCACTCCTCCGCTTCAGGAGGATCCCTTTATGATCACCGTTTCATCCGTTCTGTCCCTGCAGGTGCCCCTGCTCCGCGACGACCGTTCCGAGGCCGTCCGCAAGGCCGATCCGAAAAACATCCTCGGTTCGGGCCAGCTTCACCCGGTCTTCAGCCGGAAGGTCGGCGAACTGATCGACAAGGCCGCGTCGCACGGTCTCGATCTCTACGTCCAGGAGGGCTATCGAAGCCCCGAGGCCCAGGCCAAGATCCCGGCCGCCAATACCCGTGCGAAGCCCGGTTTCTCCTTTCACAACTATGGTTTGGCCGCCGATATTGTGTTCCGAAACAAGACAGGCGGACCTTCTTGGGATGAAAAACACGACTGGAAAAAGCTGGGGGAATTGGGTAAAACAGTCGGGTTGGAATGGGGCGGGGACTGGAAGAGCATCAAGGACCGGCCTCACTTTCAATACTCGCCGCATCATGGGATCGGCGGGATCCGTCAACTTTATCAGGAGGGAGGCCTGAGACGCGTATGGGAAAACATCAAATAACGGCAGTGATGGTGGGGCTCATGATGGCGGTCTTCGCGGTACCCGCCGTAGCCGGTGAAGAGGCACCTACCGGCCGACCTCTCACTTTTTACGGTGTGGAGATGAAGCGCGAAGATAAGATCACTCTCAATGAAGCGAAAAAGTTCGCGCGTTCCCACGGACAAGCCAATTACGTCCTCTCGAAGACTCCCCTCGTCAGCTATGAGGGAACGGGTGATGTCTTCCTCGCTTCCTACGGCCTCGATCGGGCCGAACAGGAAAAGGCGGCCGCGGAGATCCCGGGCAAAGGCAAGATCCTCGAGATTCAGGTTCTGCCTTCGGCCGTTTCCGCCAAGAAGGACGTGGGAATCTACAAGCTTCCCATCGTCAGGACCGAGGATTCGATCGGAGGAGACGTTTGGGTCCGCGCCGGCTCCAACACTCCTCAGATGATTGCAAAGGCTGTCTTGATCAGCTCAACGAGGACCGACCTCACAAACCTCTTCCGATTCATCGGATTCACCGACAAGGAAGGGGCCTTGGCGTATTGTCTGGATCAATGCGTGCGCTACGACCTGGTCAACGGCACCAAGACGCCTTTGCCGCCCGCCAACAAGGTCGACGTCGCGGGCATTCACACGTCCGTCGACGAACTTCTGACCAAGCAGGGGGACTCCGTTTGCAAGAGCAAGATGAACGTCGATACGATTCAGAACGTGGATAAGAACGGCTATTATCGGGGGCTCTGCACCGCGAAAGGCAATCAAGTCCTCGAGGTTCAGCTGAAGAAGTCCTCGGGGAGTTGGAAGGTGCTCAAGAGTACCTGGGAGCAGCCTCAGACGCTTCGATAAGCCCGATTTCACGTAGCCATTTCTTGATGAAGGCGACGGGGAGGCCGATGACGGCTTCTTCGTCGCCTTCGACGTTTTCGATGAAGAGCGATCGCGCCCTCCCCTGCACCGCGTAGGCGCCGGCCTTGCCTCGGGGCTCGCCGGTGGCGACGTAGGCCCGAATCTCCTCCTCCGAAGCCCTCTTAAAGGTGACGCGCGCCGTTTCCACGTGGCGGAGCGTCTCCCCCGTCTCGGAATTCAGCAGGACGACCGCCGTGTGGACCTCGTGGGTCTTTCCCATCAGGCTTTGGAGGATGGCGACGGCGTCCTCGTCGTCTTTGGGTTTTCCCAACGCCTTTCCGCCGAATTCGATCAGAGTATCCGCGCCGAGGATCCAGGCCTTGGGGCATTGAGCCCGGACGGACTTGGCCTTCTCTTCCGCGAAGATAAGGCATTCCTCCCGCGGGGGGCATGACGTCGGCGTTTCTTCGTAGACGGGAGCAACGGTTTGAAAGGAGACGCCCAGGCGCGAAAGGAGGTCGCGGCGGCGCGGAGAGGTGGAGGCGAGATAGAGGGATTTATCCATTAGGAGGCGTCGGCGAGACGGCCGAGGGCGGAGGAGAGCAGGTTCGCATAATAGAGGTTGCCGGCGGGGCCGGAGCGGCGTCCCGTCGCCCGGAGACGGCTCTGAAGGGCGTCCGGCCGGAAGCCCGACTGCCGAAGCGTACGCAGGTCGTCGTCGTTGATCTTGAAATGGGCCATGAGATAAGCCCCGGTCACGAGGGCGTTTTTCCAGGTCACTTCCTTTTGAAAATCATCGAAGGCTCGAGTGAGCTCATTTTTCAATTTGGGTTGAAAGGGATTGATCTTTCGATCTTCATCCAAATCGTAGACGCAAACCGGGCGGATGGCGTTTTTCGCGGGGTCCTCGATAGCCGCCATCGCATCGTGAAGGAGGCGGGTCTCCCCTTCTTCCTCTCTTACTTCGATCACATCCGTCATGCCCGTGCGCAGGAGATCGTCGATGTGCGTGACGTTCGCCAGAAGACTCAATAGGGCGTCCAAGTCGTTGACGTCCGAAAGTTCCGGACCGAAAAGCGTCAGGTCCTGGGGAAACAGGGTGAAATCCCGTCCCTTGTCCGGATTCCCCATATAAAGGGCGGCGGACAGGAGGGTTTGGATGTCCGGCCATCGCTCCTCCAAGAAACGTAAAGGTTGGCGGAACCGCGAGGACGCCGGCAGGGAGGCGGCGTATTCCGAGATCGTCTTGGAGATTCGCTGCCGCACGTTCGAGATCCAAGGGGGATGGACGGCCGCTTGGTACGAGCTCTCCGTGGGGTAGATATCGAAATCCTGATGGATCGATGCAAAGTAGTTCCGGTGATCCTCGACCCAGGCGGTCAGTCCCCTTTCGTCGTCTTTATGGATTCCGATGTCCATGGTCGTTCCGCTCATGTGCAGGGGAAGCCGGACATTTCCATTGGACCCGTACCAGCCCGGCACGACCGGATTGAGGAAGACCCGAGGTAAGGTGGCGATGGAGGTCAACGGCGCCATGGGAGAGAAAGCCTGAAGCACGGCGGGCTTTATCGCAAGCCCATAAATCGAGTTGCTAGCTTCCGAAGCGGGTTAAATATGAAAGCGCGCGAAAACGGGGTCGTGGTCGGAAAGGGAATATCCCTCCCTGGCCTGAAAAGAGTCCCGGAGCACGGCCGATTCGACTGCCGTCCAATCCTCCGTATGGAGGATGTAATCCAGGCGGCGGGCCTCGGCCTTTTGGCCCACGGGGGCGCTCAGTTTCTTCTGATAGGGATTCGGGTCCCGGTAGGTCGGCTCCCGGCCGCTGTCGATCAACGTCAGTGTGGAGAGCATCCAGGCGTGCTCCAAGGTCCCCCCCACCACGTTGAAATCGCCCAGCGCGATGACGGGATCGTCGAGGAAATCCGCCGTCCGGCGCGTCCTCCGGATCTGGTCGCGACGCGCCGCCAGGGCCTGCGGGGTCTCCCCCTCCTGATAATGCGCCAGACAGACGCGGGCCCGCCGGCCGTTGGGAAGTCGGACCGTCGACCAAAGGACGCCCTTGTCGGCCATGCGCTCCCAATCCGCTTTCAAGGGATGGCGGAGGAAGCAGGAGGACTCGATGGGGTACTTACTTAAGAACACGAGTCCCGCGCCCCAGACCGGCGCCGATCGTAACAATGACGAGATCGCCTGCCCGATTAAGTCTTCCGAGACGAGGGCGTTTCGACCCGTGACCAGACCGGTCTTGCCCACGCTGTAATGCCGGCGCGTGAAGACGCTGACGACGCCGTCTTCTGCGCCGCTCCGGGACGACCCGAAGAGTACCCGCCCGAGGCGGGGCCAGTCGCCGTAGGTCTTTTCGATCACGCGCCCGATGCCGGGAGCCGCCGGAGAAACAGCGGAATACGGATAGACGTCCCGTAGCTCGTTGCGGATGAGTTCCTGGTCGTTCCCGTCCCAGATCTCTGTGAACCCCACCAGGTCGGCGTCCACGCCGCGGACGGCGTCGATAATTTGCGGCAGCCGCTCCGCGTCATGGAAATAAAAGCCGGTTTCCCGCCGCGCGCCGTTCACGAAGAACTCGGCGCCGTGCCCGAAGAGATGGGCGTTGAAGGTCAGGGCGGTGACGGTCAGAGAAGGACCCGTCAAGTTATTATGCCTCCCAAAGCCGCTCTGAGTACGGCTTTGCCGTCTTCCCTATCGGCAAAAACGGACGGAAGTTGCGCCCGCCGAATGACGCGGTGTATACGTAAAACATGACGCACGGCGCGCCATTTTCCGGATTCTGGGGCGGCTTGAAAAAGCCCATCGTCGCGCTCTCGCCGATGGACGGCGTGACGGACTTCGCCTGCCGGGCGATGAACGCGCGGTACGGACGTCCGGACGTGATGTTCACGGAATTCACCACCACCGTGGGGATATTCTACGCGCCCGAGAAGGTGCTACGCGATTTCGACTACTCGGAGATCGAGCGCCCCATCGTCGCCCAGGTCTACGGCAATCATCCGGACGACTTCTACCGCGCGGCCCACGTCGTGGCCGAATTGGGCTTCGACGGGCTGGACATCAACATGGGCTGTCCCGCCAAGCAGGTGACCCAGAAGAATTGCGGGGCGGCGCTGATCCGCGTGCCGGAGCTGGCCTTAGGAATCGTGCGCGCGACGCGCTTGGGCCTCGAAGACTGGGCGCGCGGACAGACCTTGGAGAGCTTGAAGATCCCGGAGCGCGTGATCTCCGTCGTGGCCGGGATGAATGTCCGGCGGGCCGGTTACGAGCGCCCGTCGGAGAGGAGGCTCATCCCCTACTCCGTCAAGACGCGCCTCGGGTTCGATGAAGTCGTCATCGAGGACTGGGTGAAAACCCTTTTAAGCGAACGGCCCGCCGTCATCTCCGTGCACGGGCGCACCCTCAAGCAGATGTATAAAGGCGCCGCGCGCTGGGAGGACATCGCCCGCGCAGCCGCCGTGGCCCGCGGAACCGGCACCCTCCTCCTGGGCAACGGCGATCTGCCTTCGCTCGCGGAGGCGCACCGGCGGATCGCGGAGACCGGCGTTGACGGCGTCCTGATCGGGCGCGCGAGCCTGGGCAATCCCTGGGTCTTTCGAAAGGATCGCGCCGAAGGCGAATCGGAAATCTCCAAAGAAGAACGGATCCGCGTGGCCTTGGAGCATGCGCGCTATTTCGTGGAAGTCCGCGGGGAGCGCGAGTTCAAGGCCGTCCGCAAGCACATGGTCGGTTATCTCCGCTCGTTTCCGGACGCGGCCTCCTTGCGCCGCCAGGCCCTCGACACCCCGGATTTGAAGAGCCTGTCAGAAGTTTTGCACGCCGCATTGTAGAAGACTTGCCCTCCTTTTCAGCGATTCCGCCTGCCTAAACCTTCAGCAGTTGAATAGTTTGTAAGCATTTGAAATTACTTGAGAAAATGCATTTTTAACTCGACAATTTTCGCAACATTTGACTCAATGCGTCGATAGGGAGGTGAAGGAGAGACGGTGATTCAATTCAATCCTCTCACGATCTTCGGGCCGCAGGTGATGGCCCAAACGAGCGTAACGAATGGTGAATTGGCTCAGGCATCTTCCTCGTCCTCCTTCATCGGCCAGGGAACGCCCGGCGATCATTTAAATGGGACGCTCAGCGGGCTGACCGTCGCCGCGGCCATCGCCGGTCCCTTGGGATCTCCCACCCTGGCCCGCATTTGTTCCCATCCTCTTTTTGCCGGGGCCGCCCTGATGTTGGGTGCCAGCCATCAGGCTCAGGCCTGGAGTCACACCGGAGGTCTCTTGTCCTCCGCCCTCCTCTTCCTCTCCTCCGTGGCGACCGCCGTTAGCGGTTATTCCTTCCTCCGCGGCTTCAAGGCCGGCTGGCAGGCCTTGAAGTCGTCCACCCGCCTGGCGGTCTTCGACCGGGTAAGGACCCTCCAAGACGAGATGGAAGAGAGACTGAATAAGGCCGTCGAGCGCTCCGGCAACCCCATCCTCGCCGAGGCCAGGGCGCTCGCCTCGGAAACGCACGCCGACGTGAAATCGGCCGTCGAGCATTTCAAAGACCTCCGGGACGAGAAGCCGCAACGGATCGCGGCCGCGCAGTTCAGCGGATTGATGGGAAACCCGAAAATAGAGTCGGTGATCGCCTGGCAGGTGACCCGAGCCGGGAGGGAGCCCGCCGTCGAAGCGTGCCTCGAGTCGTTGGGCGGCATCGACGTCGCCGGCTTCGCCGCTCTCGACGACGAGGCTTTCCGGTCCTTGAAGAAAAGCGCCTATCAGGCGATGGGCGCGATCTTCAAAGCCGAAATAGCGGGCGGCGCGCCCGAGGCGGAGGTAAAAGCGGCTTTCCGGGAGATGGCGGAAAGTGTCCGGGATTCCCTGGACGCCGCGCGCGCCGACGCCCTCGTCGTGGCGGCGAACGAGATCCACCTCACGGTGCGGCGTCGGGTCGAGGAGGCGCGCGCGGACGCGGAGGGCGCCGCCGAGAAGGCCGCGCTCGGCTCCCGGTTGGTCCCCGCCATGCTCAGCCGGCTGTCCGGAAAGCTCGATCCCGAAACGGCCAAAGAAGTGCGGGAAGTTCTGAAGAGCGCGCGGGAAATCGAGCGTCTGCTGGCGACGACCGTCAAGGAAAACGGCGTTTTGAGCCGATGGTTCGCCCTGCCGCCGGCCGATCCTCGAGGGTACGTTCGCAAGACCGTCTTGCACGCCACGGAGTCCCAGCGGGTCGCGTCCGCCAGTCCCAGGAACTGGGTCACCGAGGCCATCGGCGATCCGACCTACTCGCCCCTCCAAAAACAGGTCGGTCGCTTGTTGGGCGAAAACATAAATCCAGGCTTGATGTACGCGATTCCAGCGCTGGCGACCTTGCAGATGATCGCCGGAGGCTGCGGGGCCCTCGGATGGTTCTTAAGCCTCGCGCCCGCGGCCGCCGTCTACCTTTATAACGCGCGCCAAGGGAGGAAACGGTTCAACGTATCTCCGGCCCCGAGCCAGGATCTCACCCTTGAGCGTTACGGCGACGAGACCTTGCAGAAGCGCACGTTGGAGCGCCTGGAGCGCGCCGTCCCGCCCATGGAAAACGGCGAGCGCGAGCGCTTCGTGGCGGATGTCCGGAAAACGCTGGATAAGGTCGAGGCGGATATCGCCGCCTTGGAGGCCCTGACGGTCCCCGCTCCAGGGAAGGCTCCCCTGCCGCCCGAGATGCAGGCCGCGGCGAACGATGCGTCTTGGAGGCGGGAGACGTCCCGAAAATTCACCCCGATCCCGACGCCCGATCCGAACCGGCCATACGCCTACGATCACCGGCCCGGCG
>DASUFF010000067.1:0-20297 GCA_036274695.1 bacterium
GCACGATCCTGCTGCAGCGCCTGCTGGTCAGCCTGGCGCAGCAGGAGCTGATCTTCCGCACGCAAAAGCCCGCGATCGTGCGCGGCGGCAACGACCTCTACGAAGACGGCGCCAAGCTTTCCGTCTCCGTCGCCACGGCCTCGCCGGTCTCAACGCTGATCCACTTCGGCATCAACATCTTAAGCGAAGGGACGCCCGTCAAAACCAAAGGGCTGGCGGACTTCAAGATCGATCCCGCCGATTTCGCCCGCGCCCTTCTGGAAAGCTTCCGGGACGAGGTTCAGACGGCCGTCCAGGCCCGGGCCAAAGTCAGGGCGGTCGTCTAAATGACCGCCGCACCCGTCATCGAAGTCTTTTCCTCGCTGCAAGGCGAGGGACCCCGCGTGGGCGAACGCCACCTCTTCGTGCGCTTTCAGGACTGCGAACTGACCTGCAAGTTCTGCGACACGCCGACCTCCTTCGTCGTCAACAAGTTCTGCCGCGTGGAGGCTCCGCCCTTCTCTAAAAAATTCCGGAACCTGCCGAACCCCCTGACGCCGGCCCAATTGAACGAGGTCCTCGCGGATTTCACCGAGAGCGTCCTCTCCGTCACCGGCGGCGAGCCGCTTCAGAAGGCGGCCTTCCTCAAGGAATGGCTGCCGGCCGTCCGCCCGCGCTTCCGCGTCCTGCTCGAAACGGCGGGCGTCCACGTCCACGAGTTCCGAGAAATCTCGGAATTCGTGGACATCGTCGCCATGGACGTGAAGCTCCCCTCCTCCACCGGCATGCATCCCTGGTGGCGCGAGCACGAGGCGTTCCTGAAGGCGGCCTTGGGCAAGGAAATCTACGTGAAGGTCGTCGTGACCTCGGAAACCGCGCAAGACGATTTGAAGCGGGCGATGGACTTAGTGGCGTCGGTCGACGCCTCCATCCCCTTCATCCTGCAACCGGCCAGCGCCTTCGCCCGTTTCCGCTCGGTCCCGGCGATCGAGCAGGTGGCGGGATGGCAGACGATGGCGCAACAGGCCCTGACGGATGTCAGGGTCATTCCGCAGCTGCACAAACAATTGGGGGTCCTGTGAGGACACGCAAGGATTACGAAACACTCGAATCGCAGGTACTCGCCCCCTACGCCATGAAGAGCTCCGGCTCGGACGGCCGGGAGCATCCGGAAGAAGAGCACCCTTACCGCACGGCCTTTCAGCGCGACCGTGACCGCGTCATCCACTCCACGGCCTTCCGCCGCCTCGAGTACAAGACGCAGGTCTTCGTCTTCCACGAAGGGGATCACTACCGGACGCGGCTCACGCATACGATCGAAGGGGCCCAGATCGCCCGGACGATCGCGCGGACCTTGAGGCTGAACGAAGAGTTGGCCGAGGCGACGATCTTAGCACACGACCTGGGACACACGCCCTTCGGCCATTCCGGCCAGGACGTCATGAACCGCCTCATGAAGGACTTCGGCGGGTTCGAGCACAACCGCCAATCGCTTCGCATCGTCACACTCCTGGAGCATCGCTATCCGGAATTTCCGGGACTCAATCTCACCTACGAAGTCCGCGAAGGCATCGCCAAGCACGCGACGCCCTACGACACGCCGCAAGTGACGTTCAAGAAGAAGGGCCAGCCGACGCTCGAGGCGCAGATCGTGGACCTGGCCGACGAGATCGCCTACTGCCATCACGACCTGGACGACGGCCTGCGCTCGGGGCTGATCACCGTCGAGCAGCTGAAGTCCGTGGCCCTCTGGGCCGAGCATCATGAAAAGACGGTCAAGGCGGACGGCGGCGACGACGTGGTCGTACGCCAGACGGTCAAATCCATCTTGAACCAGTTGGTCACCGACCTGGTTCAGACAACGGAGAAAAATATCGAGGAGTTCGGCATCAAGACCGTCGAGGACGTCCGGAAGGCGCCCCAAAAATGCGTGAAGCTTTCGGAAGCGACCGACAAGAAGAACAAGCAGCTCAAGGCCTTTCTCTTCCAAAACTTCTACAAACATTTCCGCGTCGAACGCATGGCGGCCAAGGCGGAGACGGTGCTCGAAGGGCTGTTCCACGCCTACGTGAAGAACCCGAAGATCCTCCCCGCCTCCGTCACCTCGCACCTCGAAAAAGACGGCCCCGAGCGGGCCATCTGCGACTACATCGCCGGGATGACCGACCGCTTCGCCCTCGAGGAGCACGCCCGGCTCTTCGATCCCGCCGTCAAAGTCTGAACCCCGCAACTTTTGGCCCGCGGCGTCGAAGACCGGGTATGACCTCGGCAATTTCCCCAGTCTCCGTCATGAGTACCGCCAGTCTGGCCAATCTCGCCGTTCCTGCGGGCTTGAGCCTGCATCCGGGCGGGTACCGTTACCAAGACCTTCCCTTCTCCGCGCCCCCCCAAACCGATTTGGCCAGCCGCCATCCCGGGGAAGTGATCGACCTGCTGCGCTATGCGGGCGTCCGCTACCGCAGCCCCGACTGTCCGGCCGCCGCCTTCGGGGTCCGCGTTTTCGAGGCGGGCCGCGAGCTCGGACGGAGCGGTCCCCACGGCGTCGTCACCTTCGATTGGGACCACACCCTCAGCAATTACCAGATCTTCACCAACTTGGTGAAACTGCTGGGCGTCCGGGCGTCGAAGGAACGCCCGCCCGAAGACATAGGGGCCTTGCCGATGGTGGCCGTCGAAACGGCGCGCCCCTTCATGCAGGAATTCGCCTTCGGGACGATGGCGGGTTTCGCGCTCCGGCAGGGGTTGAAGAGTTTGGACCAGTGGGAAAACTACGTGCCTCAGGTCGGCGTCGCCACGCACACCTGGCCCGACCGACTGGGGCTTCTCGCGGCCCACTACATGCCCCTCCTGCCGTTGATGGAAGGCATGCTCCCCGGCTCGTCCGGCGTGTACGAAAAATTCGCTCATAACGACGCGCGTTCCGTCATCCACCTGCACCATTTTCTGAGTTATGCCGAAGCCCTCACCCGCACCTACGAGACCAAGGGCTTTGGGCTATTCACCGCCGTCGAACGCGACGAGATGCTGACCTATCTGGAGGACGGCAAGGCGCATCACCGGAAACCCATCGGGGCCTGGGCGATGCGCGGATTGGATATCTCCACCCTGATGCACGTCGACGATTCGACGAAGGTGGTGAAAGATCTGATGCGCCAGGGCGCTATCGGCAAGCTCGGCGGTGTCCGCGCCTTCCATGTGCCCCACCCGCATTCCAACGTCTTCCCGAACGTTCAGGAGTGGCACAAGATTTCCCTGCCTTCTTTGTGGCGCGGACGGAACGACGCCCTTCACGGCGTGATCCGCCATCTCGCGCATGTGGAATGGAGAGGGTCGACGATCGCGCCCTTGCTCGGCGCCCTCGGCGTCTTCGACGAAGAAGAAACCGGCTGGCCGTCCAAGGGACTTCCCGAAGGAACGGTCATGACGACGCACGAAACGCCAACGACGTTAGGGGAATTTTGGGAATTCTACGTGAACCCGACCAACCGCGGGAGCGCCCAAATCCGCCGGGTCCGCAAGAAAAACGGCGGCATCCGAACCATCCGCCGGGACTACGAAGCCTTTTCGACCGGGCCGTAGATCACTTGATACGCCTTCCAGTTCGTATAAACCTTCATGACGTAGTCGCGTGTCTCCTGATACGGAATCTCCTCGATGAATTCTTCTTCAAGAAGGTTCTTCCGGCGCTTCAGCCACTCGCCCACCACCTGCTCGCCGGCGTTATAAGACGCCGCCACGGCGAACCAACGGCCTTCGAAATCCCCCGACAGCTTCTTCACGTAACGCACGGCCAGGTCGATGTTGGTGAACGGATCGTACAACCATTCCGGATAATACTCCTCCCAACCGGCGTCCCGGGCGAGCTTCCGCCCGGTGGCAGGCATGATCTGAAGGAGGCCGATGGCCCCGGCGGGCGAGACGATGGATTCCTTGAAGCGACTTTCCTGGCGCATCATGCCAAACAAGAGGAGCGGATCGAAGCCCGGCACGGGATCGTTCTTGAAAGCGGTCAGGAGGTGATCGGCATAAGGGATGCGGTAATCCGCGTCCTCCTGGCGGGGATTGCGGACGGCGTAGACGAAACGGCCGTCGTCCAACCGCCTGATCTTTTTTGGGTCCGGGGGTAAAACCAGGTGGAGACGCTGGCGCGCGCGCCGGAGTTCCACGCCGGCGTCCTCCAGCAACCCCAACACGGTCAGCTCATAGACCCGGTCCAGATCGCGCGATTCCTCCGCCGTCATCGTCCAATCGTCCCAGGCGATTCCCGGTGAGATCCGGCTCCACCAGCTTTGTAAAGTGGCCTCCACCGAGGTCTTCCCGCCGTGGAGGCGGCTGCCCAGGCGTTCGACGGACCGGATGGCGTAGTAGCTGGCCCCGTAGGTCCGAGCCACCTCCTGGAAGACCGCCTCGGCCTCGTCGTTTCGGCCCAGGCGTTCCAGACTCCTCCCCTTCCAATAAAGGCTCCGGGGGGTTTCCTCCTGGGCGATGGCGTCGCCGTAGCGATCGACCGCCTGGGCGTACTGCTCGAGCCGGAAGTGGCACCAGCCCAAGCGCTCGTAAAACAGCCGCTTTTCCGAGCGCACCTTGGCCTTGACCGCCAAGGGTTGGAGGATCTTGATCGCCCCCGCGTAGTCGCCGGAATCCTGACGCAAAAAAGCGATCTTTCGCTCCGCCTCCGCCGCCTCCTTCGATTTCGGGAAGAGTTTCCGGAGGTTTTGGTTGGCTTCGATGGCCGTTTCGAAGTCCTGGGTGCGTGCGGAGGCCTGGGAGAGTTTGACCAACACCTCCGGCTCGGGAGGGAGCTTGCGGTAGACCTCCTTGGCCTTGCGGTAGAGACGGGCGCCGAACCAGCAATCCGCCCGGGCCCGTTCGTCGGAGAGGGCGTCGCAATCGGGCGGCGCCGGCTCGACGACCGTCGGGCCTTGGAGGGCCGGACAGGCCTCCTCCGACCGCGCCTGGGCGTCGGCCGCGAAAAACCAACGGCTGTCCGGATAATTTTCCGCCAGTTCCGAGAAGGTCCGGCGGGCGGCGTCGCAACGCTTGGCCGCCAGATAGGCGCGACCCAGACTATAGAGGACGTAGTCGCGGACGGCGGCACCGGTATCGCGGACCTTTTCCAAAGGAGAGATCGCTTTTTCCGGTTTTCCCTGTTGGGTCAGTTTGTACCCCTTCAAAAAATCTTTTTTGAGGGACGAAAGAGGATTGTCGGAGGCGAGCGCGGGCGTTACAATCAGCGCTGACACGAGCAGAATGATGGACCAAAACGCGCTTCCGCAGGAAAACCAGCAATCCCAAGAACCCGAAGATCGTTTACCGGCCACCCTCTCCTCCATTCTCGACCAACTCAAACGCGAAGGAATTTTTCTAGGTGACGGCGAGGAGGAAGTAAAGTCTTCGCGACTCTTCGAGGACAAGGCGGTCGAGGCGGTGAACGAGGCCCTGCGCGAGGCGGCCAACCTTTATCACTGCCGGGGCGACTACGCCTCCGCTGTGCGTCTCCTGGAAAAAATCCAGGTCGCCGCGGCCATGGCCCAAAAGGCCGCCTTCATCGTCCGCAGCCAGCGCGCCCGTCTGTGCGGGCAGGCCGCGCGCCGCATCGCCGATCAGAGCCGCGAATATTTCCATGAATTGAAGGGCCACTATCAGGTCAAGAAACTGATTCCCGCCTAGAACGACGTTCCCAACTCCAAAATGAGCACTCCGTTTCGGGCGTCGGCGCCCGTCAAGGAATCCTTCACCCCGATGATCCGATCCCGATTGGTCACGATGATGCCGTAGCCCAGCCGCCCCATGAGCGGGAGGTGGTAGCCGATGATGAAATCCCCCCGGATCTCGGCGCCTAGCCCCACGAGCGGGCGGAACGAGGGATTGTTGAAGGCGTCGCCGACGTCGGTGAAGAAGGCCAGGTGCGCGCTGTTCAAGGCGAGCGGCATGGTCCCCGCGCCGCGCTCGAGGCGGAAGAGAGGCAGGCGATACTCCGCGGAGGCCACCCAGGCCCGGTCCCTGGCGAACGTGGCCAGGGGAAGACCTCTTAAGGTGAAGAGACGGGTGGAGGACGCGGTGATGAAGCTTTCTCCGAGGGAACCGCCCAACGTGAAATTTCCCTGGAGGAGCTTGTCGCCGAACGCCGCGCCGCCGCCCGCCCGGAGCGCGACCACGTGGTGCTTGCCGTAGGGCATCAGGATGTATTTTCGAAAATCGCCGCCCACGACGATTTGCTCCAGGTTGTTCGAGGAGCCCAGGACACTGTTGGTGCCTTCCACCCCGATGAGGATCCGCTCCCCGCCTTCCGGGCTGATGCCCGCCGCCGTCCCCTGCGTCTTCGTGTAGGAGTACAAGGCGTAGAGGCCCGCGTAATGCCCCAAGGTGGACAAGGTCGTGCCGGGAGGGAGGCCCGACTGGGCGCTGCGGTCCTCGAAGAAATACTGAAAGCTGACGCGGTGGTAGCCCATCGGAACCGAGACGCCCGTGTAGGCCCTTCGCCGTTCCTCGAAAAAGTTGGTCCCCAAGGCGAAGACGTCGCCGTAATTAACCGTGAAATCGCTGAAGCCGACGGAGAACGAGGGCCGGTAACGGCTGTAGGTGTAGCCCAAATCGTAACCGACGAAATTATTGTCGGTCCGGTAGGTGACGTCCGCAAACCACGCGTGCCGGTAAAGAGGATCGAAATTCGAGACGGTCGCCGAGAGAAACACGGAGGAGTCGATGAAGGAGAAGTTCGGAAGTACGTAACGGGGGATGAGAAGCCTCGGGAAAGGACTGTACTTCTTCGCGTCCCCCAGGCTGATCGGGCCGCGGGGCTCGCCCTCTTCCGGCTGCGCCCTTCCGTCGGGCTTGCCCTGATTTCCGGCGGGAAACGCCTCCGTGGAGCGCGTATCCGGCGTCTCGGCCCCGTCCTTCTTCACCTTCCGGACCTCGAATCCCCCGCCGTTGTAATACTGGTAGAGCAGCGCGCCGTCGGGCCCCATCGAGGGCGCGAAGGCGCCGGTCAAAACGTTCGTCACGGATTTCGTCGATTTCGTATAGGGGTCGTAACGGTAGATGTTCGGTATCCCGCTCTTGTCGGAGGAATAGTAGACGACCCGCGCCTCGCCGTCGATCACCGGACGGTCTTCCACGGCGACGTCGTCGGTGATCTTGGAGCCTTCTCCCGACTCGGCGTCGATGATCCATAAATCCCTTTGCTTGTTCTTGTGAACGGAGACCACGACGTCCCGTCCGTTCGGCATCCATCGGGGATGGTCGAATTGGTCGGCTTTAAAGACGGCCTTCCATTGTTTGGTGGCCGGATCGTACACGGACAATTCCCCGTAGCCCGTCTTTTGGACCGAAGCGACGATCTTCCCGTCGTGGTTGACGTCCGGATCGCGGGCGCGCTCTCCGCGGGTGAGCTGCTTCACCTTGCCCGATTTAAGGTCGATCTCGAAGAGATCCGAGAACTGGTTGTAGCGCTTGTAGGTGGTTACGTAGGAGATGAACAGCTTCTCGCCGTCGGGCGAAAAGCTCATTTGCTGGATGTCGCGACCCTTGAGCAGGACGCGCTCCTGGCCGGTGCCCAAGTCCTTCAGCCTCAGTTGCGAGCGGTAATCCACCGAGGTCGCATAATAGGCGAGCTTCTTTCCGTCCTTCGAAACGGTCGGCAGCGTGTAGCTCGCCCCCTTGTCCGGGGCCAGATAGGCGTCGCCTTCCTTGAGCCCCGCCTTGGAGACCTCCGCCTGCACTTCCCCGTAACGCTTCGTCAGGTCGGCCTTCCATTCGTCCCAGAGCTTATAGAAGGTTTGCCCGCGGTCTGGACCGCAGGTTTCGGGAGGGACCCGGGTCTCATAAGGCCCCTCGGTGTCATAGTACTTTTCCGCGCAGCGCTCTTTCTCCTCGGGTGTCAGTTCCTTTCGATACGAGCGCTTGGCCTGGGAGTTCAGCATGAAGAAGCGCAGACTCGATCCGTAGTTGTGGCTGAACTCGACCATCTTGTCCTCGCCGTACTTCTCGGCGAGGAACTTCCAAAAGCCGATGCCGTAGAGGTACTGCGCCTGCCAGGAAGGCCAGTTGTACTGGGTTCCGGCCATCTGGTCGATCTTGAGGAAACGGTCTTTCAGGATGTCCGTGCGCAGGAGCATGTCGGTGAAGGTCGCGCGGCCGCGGCCCCGGGCCGTGAGCGCGCTCTCGTCGTAGACGGCGATGCCCTCCGTCACCCATCCTGGCGTCAGGCCGTTGGGGGCGACGAGCTTTCCGAAACCGAGCTTCAGCACCTTGGCCGGCCAGCTCGTGTCCGTGATATGGACCACGTGCGTGTATTCGTGGATGAAGAGCTCCTTGAGCCAATTGTCATAGTCGCCCAAGGTGCTGTCGGCGAACGGCGGCACCGCGCGCAGAAGGATCAGATTGTAAGGGATGACGAGGGTGAAGCCGTTGGCAAGGTCGTGGTTGTCGACCACCACGATCTCGGTCCGGCCCTTGGGGTGGGCGTCGAACTTGGACGTGACCTCCTGATAAACGTCCTCCGCCATCGCCACCAGCTTTTTGACGACCTCTTCCTCGCCCTCATAGTAGTTGAAGGCGAAATGCTCGGTCTTGACGGTCTTCCATTTCCAGGAGGGGTCGGCCAGGCCCGCGTCGAGACGGCGCGGCGAAACGAGGCACCAAGCGAAAATCGCCGCAAGCACTAGGATCAACGTCCGCCGGTTCCGCCTTAGCATGAAGCCGTAAGCATACTGTATTCCTATGGATTCAGAAATTCTTTTTTCCCATGGACGAAAATTACTCCTCACCGATATGTGGGGGATCAAACGGACGCAAAGGATGAAACTATGACGCTCTCACGAAAAATCGCCGCATTCGCCTTCTCCTTCGCCGTCACCTTGGCGGCCGCCGGCTGCGGCGACTCCGGCAACAACTCCAGCGCTCAGGCAGGGCTCACGATCAAGAGCTTAAAGACGTTCCCGTCGTTCAGCGTCTTCGTGAACCCGGCCGTGTTCGTCGAAAACAACCCCATCCCGATCCTCAAGGCCGCCACCGATGGCGCGCCGGGATCGTTCTGTTCGGAGCTCTGCTATCTGAAGCAGGGCATCCAGGAGGCCGTCCGCCAGAACCAGGAACTCGACTTCTTTCTGTGCCTGGCCCGCAAGGCCGGCGACGTGAACGCCGACGTCGACTTCCCTTCCGCGGACGGATGCCGCTTCTTCGAAATCACCCCGCCGGCGCTCACGGTCAACGCCGGCCCCGACGGTATCAGCCTCGACCTTCCGTCCAAGGTCCAGGTCCGTTTGTGCACGAGCGGCGAGGACGTGCGCGTCCACACGTGCGGAGACGGCGCGCTTCAACAAGAGCTCCTCGTCGCCAACAACGCCGACGAGAGCGTGAACGCCACCCTGGTCAAGAAGCTCTCGCAGTCCAACGGCTGCGAGGATAAGTATAAGGTGGCTTTCCATTCCAACTGTTCTCAGGAAAACTTCGCCGACGGCGCCTGCGCGGCGACCGTCGACGGCAACTATTGCGGCTGCTACGGCTCCGGCTCCGTCAACGTCGCCCTGGCCGGCGGCTCCGAGCCCAACGCCAAGCTCGCGTCGGATTTCGCGGCCGGCGGCCTGGGCGCCGGAAGCTTCGGAGATTTCGATTTTTGCAGCTACGGCGAGTGGTCCCGGGGCGGCGACGGCTGCTTCAAGTCCCAGGCGTCGGGAAGTTTTCCGTCCATTCCTTCCTCCGAGGTCCCTCTCGCCAGCTTGGATGGCTGCCGGAACCTCAAAGCGTCGTCGGTTTGCCCCAATCCCGATTTCGATCCGGAGGCCTATGACCCCGCCGCCCCGCTGTGTCCGTTCGTGGCATCCACGGGCGCGACCTGCGGTTTCGATTTCTCCGGCGCGAACTGCTGCGGGCTGACGGGCGACACGCTCTCCGGGCTTCAAGGCCAGGACATCGACGACGCCCCGCTCGCGAGCGTGCTCGATGCGGTGAACGCCCACGCCTGCCCCGGCCAAGGCGACTGCGAGGGGATCGCCTTCGAAGACGCCTGGGACTGCGCGGCGCCGACAGGCCAAGCCTTCACGGCGGTGGATCTTTCCAAGGCCGCCGGCATCGACGTGACCGAGTGCCAGAACCTGCTGACGGCCGTGAACACCTTCGTGGCGGACGACAACTGCAGCGAGCAGACGGCGAAGGCGTCTTCCGACGAGATCACCTCTCAGCCCTAAGATACTGTTTTAACTTGTCTTTCCAGAAAAGTCCCATAGCAACTTTTCCCCCATTCCGACGAATGTTCACTCCAGTACTATGACCCTTTCGCCCTTTCTTCCCATCCTGCCGGCGACGGCGCCGTTGGCGCCCTGGGTCGAGGCTCATCCCATCCTGATCGATTACACGAACGGAACGCGCGGCCCCGAATCGGCCCGGCAGGCCCTGCAACCCTTGATGCCGCGTCTCTCGGCCAGCGGCCTTTTTCCCGACCGTACCGAAACGCTCCGGCGTTTCACCGAGGGTTCCGAACTGCTGATTTCCCAAGCCCGTGAATTCGCGGGCTCCATCGCCCTCGTGGCGGGCGTTCACGCCTATCTTTCGGGAGACAGCGACCTGCCGGACGCCGCAAGGGACGCGGCCGCCGAAACGGTACGCGGCATGGAACGGGTTTACGGCGCGCGCCGGTCCCTACCTCCTCCTGTGTCGGGCCACGCGGTGCGGCTCGTGCCGCAGAGCCTCGAGAACGCCCTCATCTGCGGCCAGTGCGAGACGGCCAACGGCCCCGCTTTCGATTTCTGCTACAGCTGCGGAACCGCCCTCGCCGACAAACAAAAGCTGCAAAAACCGTCGCGCCGCCTGGTGACGATGGTCTTCACGGACTTCAAGGGATTCACGGAGGCGAGCGAAAGCCTGGCCCCGGACGTGCTCGAAGAGATCTTGGCGCGCTACATGAAGGTCCTTTCCGGCGCGGTCGTGGGCCACGGCGGGCGCGTCATCAAGACCATCGGCGACTCCGTCATGGCCGCGTGGGGGACCCAGTACACGGCGGAGGACGACGCGGTCAACGCGGTCAAGGCCGCCTGGCAGATGCAATTGGAGGTCGAGCGGATCGGGGCGGAGCTCGCAGCGAAGGAACTTCCCCGCTTCCGGATGCGCGTCGGCGTGAATACGGGCACCGTCTGGGCGGGCTACATCCAGGCCCCCGGCATCTACAGCTTCGACCTCCTGGGCGCCGAGGTGAACCGGGCCGCCCGCTGCGAAAGCGCGGCCCCCGTGGGCGGCATCCTGTTGACGGAGGCCACGAGGCGCCAGCTCCTGCTCCGCGGCGATCCCTTCGAGCTGGAGCATAAGGGGGTTTTGACGGGAAAACGCGCGGGGGAGATCAAGGATCAGATTCCGGTCTACGTCGTCGGCGGCCCGCGCCCCGAGGACGAGGCCGCGCCCAGGCGCCAATCCCTCGTCGCCGAACTGATCGGCCGCGCGCGCGAGATGAAGGAACTGCGCAACGCTTTCGACGCTTGCCTGGAAACGAAAACCGGCCGCTTCACAGTCGTGTCCGGCGCCGCTGGCCTCGGAAAAAGCCGGCTGGAGCGGGAGTTCCGCGAAGGCCTTCTGAAGGACACCGACGCCATCGCCTTCTACCGGGTCCAAGGCGAGGAGACCCGGCGACAATCCCCCTACAAAGCCATCATCGACTTAGTCCGCCGCATCACGCGCATCCATGCCACCGACGGCGTCGAGGCGGCCGAAATCAAGCTGAAGGAAATGGCGCGTCTCCGGCCTTTGAACGGATCGGAAGACAATGCGCGGCTGTACCTCCACCTGCTCGCCAACCTCCTGGGCCTGGCCCTTCCCGATCCGCCAGCGGAGCTCCCCTTCCTCCTGGCGGATTCCTCCGCCCTCCGCGAGCGTACGCTGGACGCGGTAACCGCCTTACTAGGCGCGATCCTGTCAGAACAGGCGACGCTCCTGGTGGTCGAGGACCTGCATTGGATCGACAACGGCTCCCTCGATTTCTTCCAGGCCTTGGTTGATCGGTTGAAAAACCGTCCGCTCTTCGTCTTGGGGTTGTCGCGCCCCGAGGTCTTCGAGGAAAATCCGGAACTGAGCTCCGGAGCGCTGCCGGTCCGCCGCATCGATCTCCAGCCTCTGCCCCGCGATTCGCTCCGCGACATGCTCGCCGCCGCACTCAAGGACGATCTTCCGCCGGATCACTGGGAATTCCTCATGACCGAATCCGGCGGCAATCCCTTCCTTCTGCAGGAAATGGCCCGCGCCTGCCGGGAAGGCTGGACGATCCGGAAAAACTCCCTCTCGGGGCGCCTTCAGTTCCGGTCTCCGGACGGCTCGGCGGTGATGCGCGGCACGCAGAGCTTCCTCGAGGCCAAGATCGACTCGCTTCCCCAGAAGCACCGGGACGTTCTGCAGAGGCTGTCCGTCATCGGAACGGATTTCTCCAGGTCCGAGGTGGCGCTGTTCGTCGGCAAAAACGGAGATCAAATCGTCCAACAGCTGGCGGACCGGGAATTCCTGACGGCCCTGCCCGGACAGCGCTACGATTTCACGCACGCCCTCTTCCGCACGACGGCCTACGACCGCTTGCCCCAGTCCGCGCGCGGGCCCTTCCACCGCCGCTGGGCGAAACACTTGGAGAAGCACCGGGCCCAGGAACCCTCCCTGATCGCCTACCATTACGAGCGCGGCACGCAGCCGTCCCTGGCCGCGCCCTTCTACCACGCCGCCGCGGAGCAAACGCCCAACGTCGGCGACCAGGACGGCCAGGTCGCCGCCTTCATCGATCAGGAGACGGCGATCGGTTTTTACCGCAAGGCCTATGAATTGGCCGAAGATCCGTCGGAGCGTTTCCGCCACTTAAGGGCCTGGGACAACGTCCTGTATCTGGCGGGCCAATTTAAGGCCGAGGACGAAACCTTCGACTTCTCCGAACCCCTGCTCGACCGGTTGCCGCTCATCGACCGCGCCGGTTTCCATTACCGCAAAGGCCGTTCGCTCGTCCGCCGCGCCGCTTTTGACGACGCCGAGACGTCGCTCGAGAAGGCCCTGTCCGTCCTCCGCGCGATCAACCCAGAGAAGGCCGAAACCGAGCCTCTCTACGGGCATACCCTCGTGGATCTGGCGATCAACTCCGTCCTGAAGGGACACTACCCGCGCGCGCGATCGCTCAACGAACTGGCGAGGAAGGTGGCGGAGGCCTGTTCCAACGATCTTTTGCTCGCGCGCGCTCTGTGGTCGGTCCTCTTCGCCGAAAGCCGGATGGGCAACCACTACGCCTGCGTCCAGGCCGCACGCGACGCGAGCGTGCTCTTCCACGATCAGAAACAATTCAACCGCTACGTCTTCACCTTGACCAGCGTGGGCTTCAACCTCTCGATGCTGGGCGCCTACGTCGAGGCCGAGGCGGTCCTGCGCCAGGCCGAGACGCTCTCCGAGCGCTTCCACGGCAAGGGCCAGGGCATGGAATCGCTCCAGAACAGCTTGGGCCATGTGCTCACGCTGCAAGGAAAATTCGCGGAGGCGATCGAACGGCTGGAGCGCAATCTCAATCAGAACCCTAACCATCAGTACGTGGAGATCTTCACGCGCGTCTACCTAAGCCGGGCCTACACCGGCGCCGGAGACGCGGAGCGCGCACAGCGGCTGGCCCAAGAGGCCCTTCAGGCGGCGCTTCGCCGCAAGAAAAACGAGGACGAATCCACCGAAGGCGAGGCCATCGCGCGGCTCGCCCTGGCCCAGGCCCTGGAGGCCCTTCCAGACGGGCCGGCGGCTCTGGCCGAAATCGAGATCGCCGACGGGATTTTGGGGCGCTTGGGGGGCGTGGAGACCTTCGGCATGGAGATCCCGCTGACCCATGCGAGGATCCTTCTGCGCGTAGGCCGGTCCGACGAGGCCAAGACCCTCGTTCGCTCCCTCCTGCCACGCTTACAGGATCAGGCCGCCCGCATCCCCGAGACGTCCGCTTACCGGGCCGCATTTTTAGACGGGGTCTCGGTCCATCGCGACATCCTCCGGCTTGCCCGGGAGCTGGGCCTTGACACGGAAACGGCGATTCTCTAACTTGCCGTAGTCTTTGACAATTTAACTGGCTTATCCAGAGTGGTGGAGGGACTGGCCCTAAGAAACCACAGCAACCCCCCGAGGTCGGGCAGGTGCTAACTCCAGACAGATAAGAAGCCTCCAACCCCTTCTTATCGAAGGGGTTTTTTGTTTTTGAAATGGAAACGATTTTAGAAGCCATCGGCCATACGCCCTTGATCCAGTTGACCCGCTCTATCCCCGCGGGGTCGGCGAGGGTCTTCGCCAAGCTGGAACGCTTCAATCCGGGCGGCTCGCTCAAGGACCGCATCGTCCTCCGCATTTTGGGAGAGGCGGAAAAATCCGGGAAGCTCAAGGTGGGCGGAACGGTGGTGGCGGGCACGACGGGCAATTCCGGGATCGCGCTGGCCTACATCGGCAATGTGAAGAAGTTAAAAGTGATCCTCACGATGCCGGAGAATTTCAGCCTGGAGCGGCGCCGGACCTTGGAATGCTACGGCGCGGACGTAAGACTCACGCCCGCCGAGGAAGGCATGAAGGGGGCGATCAACCGAGCCCGCGAGATCGCCAAGGAAACGGGCGCGTTCCTGTTCGCCCAGTTCGAAGACCCGGAAACGGCGACAGCTCACGAGTTGACAACGGCCAAGGAGATACTGGACGCCGTCACGGGCGCGGTGGACGCCTTCGTCGCGGGGGTCGGGACGAGCGGGACGATCATGGGAGTGGGACGGGTGATGAAAAGCCAAGGCGCCGCCATCATCGCCGTGGAACCGGCGGCCTCCCCTCTCTTAAGCGAGGGCAAGGCGGGGCCGCACAAGATCCAGGGCATCGGGCCGGGTTTCGTGCCCAAGATTTTGGACCGCTCGCTGATCGACGAGGTCATTCAGATCTCGGATGGTGACGCCTTCAACGGAGCGCAGGAGATCGCGCGGAAGGAAGGCATCTTAGCGGGCATCTCCTGCGGGGCGGCCTTCGCGGCGTCCCTCAAGGTGGCGCGGAAGCTGGGCCCGGGAAAAACCGTCGTCACGGTCTTTCCGGACGGCGGAGAGCGCTATTTCAGCATGAGAAAATATTTCAAGCGGGAAGGAGAATAGGTCCTATAGGACCTATATGACCTATATGTCTTATGTGAAAGGCCTGAAATGCCGCGAGTGCGGCAGCCACACCGACATCGCCCCGACGCACGTCTGCGAATTCTGCTTCGGTCCGCTGGAGGTCGACTACAACTACGCGGAGATCGGACGCGCGATGACGCGCGAAAAGATCCAGAAGCGGCCCCAGACGATGTGGCGCTACCGCGAACTCCTGCCCATCAACGGCGACCCGACGGTCGGCGTCGAGGCCGGTTTCACGCCGCTCATCCACGCCAAAAACTTAGCCAAAGAGCTGGGCGTGAAAGAGGTGTGGGTCAAGAACGACGCCGTCAGCTACCCGACTCTTTCCTTCAAGGATCGCGTCGTGTCGGTCGCTCTCTCGAAGGCGCGCGAGTTCGACTTCAAGGTCGCCGCCTGCGCCTCCACCGGCAACCTCGCCAACTCGGTGGCCGCCAACGCCGCCGCCGCGGGGATGGAGGCCTACGTCTTCATCCCGCACGATCTGGAGGCCGGCAAGGTGCTGGGCACGCTGGTCTTCGGCGCCAACGTCATCGGCATCCGCGGCACCTACGACGACGTCAACCGCCTCTGCAGCGAGATCGCGGCGAAGTACAAGTGGGCCTTCGTCAACATCAACGTCCGCCCTTACTATGCCGAAGGCTCCAAATCGATGGGCTACGAGATCATGGAGCAGTTGGGCTGGAAGCTGCCGAACCACATCGTGGTGCCGATGGCCTCCGGGTCCCTGCTCACGAAGATCCACAAGTCGATCAAGGAATTCTCGAAACTGGGCTTCATCGATTCGGAAAAATGCCATGTGCACGGCGCGCAGGCCACCGGCTGCTCGCCGATTTCGACGGCGCTCAAAAACGGCTGGGAGCTCTTCAAGCCGGTCAAGCCGGATACGATCGCTAAGTCGCTCGCCATCGGCAATCCCGCGGACGGCTTCTACGCCATGATGTCGATGAAGGAGACCGGCGGCACGGCCGAGGACGTCTCCGACGAGGAGATCGTGGACGCCATCAAATTATTGGCCGAGACCGAAGGCATCTTCACGGAAACGGCCGGCGGAGTGACTTTGGGCGTCGCCAAGAAGCTCGTAAAACTGGGCAAGATCAAGAAGGACGAGTCCGTCGTCCTCTGCATCACCGGCAACGGCTTGAAGACCCAGGAGGCCGTGCAGGGCCACGTGGGCAAGGCCAAGATCATCAACGCGAAGATCGACGAGTTCGACAAAATACAGGACAAGTAAGGGAGGCATATTATGACAGCCGATAAATCAAAAGTCGTCCGCCGCAAGGTCTACTTAACCTTCCCCGCCGCCAAGACGAAGGAAGCGATCATCTGCGATATGTACGACCAGTACAAGATCCGCTTCAACATCCGCTCGGCGTCGGTCAACGACATGATCGGCTTGATCGCGCTGGAGCTCGAGGGGCCGGACGACGAAATGCAGAAGGCGTTCGAATATTTCAAGAAACGGGGCGTGAAGGTCGAGCCCATCGAATTGGATGTGATGGCCGGTTAAATGCTCATTTCGTCCATCTTAGATAAGATCGGGAATACGCCGCTGGTGCACCTGCGGGAGATCGGGAAACACATTCCTCAAGTGCGATCGGGGAAGGTGAAGATCTACGGCAAGGTCGAATATTTCAATCCCGGCGGGTCCATCAAGGACCGGCCGGCCTACCGGATGATCAAGGAGGGCTTAAAGTCCGGCGCCCTCACCAAGGACAAGATCATCATGGACCCGACCTCCGGCAACACGGGCGTGGCTTATGCGATGATCGGCGCGGCGCTGGGCATCAAGGTCGAGCTGGTCATGCCGGGGAACGTGAGCGAGCAACGCAAGAACATCGTGACGGCCTTCGGGGCGGCGATCACCTACTCCTCGCCCATGGAGGGTTCGGACGGGGCGATCCGACTCGCGCACAAGCTCAAGACGGAGAATCCGGAAAAATATTTCATGCCGGACCAGTACAACAACGAGTTCAACCCGCGCGCGCATTACGACACCACCGGCGTGGAGATCTGGCGCCAGACCGACGGGAAGGTCACCCACTTCGTGGCCGGCATCGGCACGGGCGGGACGATCATGGGGACCGGACGGCGGTTGAAGGACTACAACAAGAACGTCCAGATCGTGGCCGTGGAACCCTCGGATGCGTTGCACGGGCTGGAAGGCTTGAAGCACATGGCGACGTCGATCGTGCCGGGCATTTACAAGGAGCGGGAGCTGGACGAAAAGATCTCGATGCCGACGGAGCCCGCCTACGACATGTGCGACCGGCTGGCGACGGAGGAAGGGTTGATCGTCGGACATTCCGCCGGAGGCGCGGTGGTCGGGGCGATTCAGATCGCCGAGAGGATACCGGAAGGCGTGATCGTGGCGATTTTGTGCGACCACGGGGACCGGTATTTCACGATGCTGAATTGGGAGAAAGACGTGCAGGACGTGCCTTATAAGGACGTGGGAATCTGACCTCCCCCTAGCCCCCTCCTTAATAAGGAGGGGGTTGGGGGCGGTGACTTTATGCTAACCATCTGCCAAGAAATCCTGGACCAAGTCGTCGCCCACGCGGTGAAGCATTACTCCGACGAGGCCTGCGGTTTTTTGATCGGCGAGAAGGGCCAGGCTTCGGTCACCGAATTCCTTCCCGTGAAGAACGTTTACGACGAGATGCGCGCGAAGTATCCGGAGACCTATCCGCGCACGGCGAAGACGGCGTATTTGATCGACCCGCGTGAGCAGCAGAGGGTCTTCGACGAGGCCGAGAGGAACGGACAGGAAGTGAAGGCCATCTACCACTCGCACACGGACCACGACGCCTACTTCTCGCAGGAAGACCGCCTGGTCGCCGCGCCCTGGGGCGAGCCGAATTATCCGGGCGTTTCCTACCTGGTCGTGTCGGTGTGGGACGGAAAGCTCAAGGAAGTGAACGAATTTTCGTGGGACGCTACGAAGAACGATTTTGTCGAAAATAAACGAATCTAAGAAGGAGACCCTTATGGCCAAAGTCAGAATCCCCACCCCGCTCCAAAAGCTCACGCAGAACCAGGGCGAAGTCGCCGCCGCCGGCGCGACCTTGAAAGACGTCCTGGACGATTTGAACAAGCAGTTCCCGGGCATCCGCGAGCGCCTCTACGACGAGAAAGGCGCGCTGCGCCGCTTCGTGAACTTCTACGTGAACAACGAGGACATCCGCTTCCTGAACGGCGAGACCACGCCGGTGAAGGACGGCGATGAAGTGTCGATCGTTCCGGCCATCGCGGGCGGCCTTTAATTCATTCGCCTTGAACCTGGGCCTGCTCAAACTGCAGTTGTTGTACCACGGCATCCGCGCGGGGGAAAACCTGCCCGTCCCGCTGGCGAACCCGTTCGGACTCGTGCATCTCGTGCTGCCCGGGGACACCCCGGTGAGCGTGCACCGGAACGACAACGGCAACGAATCGCCCTTCACCCTCAAGAAGGAAGGCGAGCGTTTCTACCTGGACGTTCAAGGCAAGGAATGCGTCCCGGTGCGCTGGACGCCCCCCCTGAAAAGCTACCAGAAGAAGACCTCCTCGGGATTGTCGGTTTCGGACATACTGACCGTGCACGGCGATTTCATCGCGGTCCATCCGTCGCACGCCTGCCGTTTCGGCCTGGCCGGCCTTTCCTGCCGCTACTGCGGCTGGTCCAAGGAGCTGTCGCAACATCCGCCGTTCACGCCGCACGACTTGGTCGAAGCCGTCCGGATCGTCCTGAAGGAGAAACGCTGCGACGTCGTGGCGCTTTCCTCGGGCCGCGTGGACACGGAGGACGGCGGCGTCGCCAAACTCGCCAAGTGGGTAGCCGAGATCCGCAAGCATCTGAACGTGCTGATCTCGCTCGATCTGGTCCCGCCGGCCACCGACGATTGGATCGACCAAACGTACGCCATCGGCGTCGACGCGCTGTACTACGACACGGACTTCTTCAACCCGAACGACGAGCCCAAAAAGGAGTTCCAAAAGCACAGGATGCGGCAGCTCGAAGCGCTGGAATACGCCGCCAAAATCTTTCCCAAGGGCGCCGTCCTTTCGCACCTGGTGGTGGGATTGGAGCCGATGGAGGAGACACTCAAAAGCATCGACCTGCTGATCGACCGCGGCGTCGTCCCCGTTTTGGCCTATTTCCCTCCCTACGGCGGCTCGAAGCTGAGGGCTCAATGGTCCGCGACGCCGGAAAAGGCCCAGGAGCTTTACCGCCACCTTTACGAGCGCTTGGTAAAAAAGCGGATCAACCCCCAATGGGTGCAGCAATACGACGTCGTCCTGACGCCCCTGGAGGGCCGTTTCTTCTCCGACCAGCCGGCGGGCTCCCATTTGAAGCTTAAGAATTTTCAGCGGACGTCGCTCGGACGCGCCGTCCGCCTGGGGTTGGCGAGCCTTCGCCGCCACCTGCGCGTCCGCGAGGTGCCAAGGGGATGAAACCAAAAGCGAATGAAGGAGGGTCCCCCTCCGAAAAGAGCGGTACATCCCCGGCAACCAGATGGGAGCCCGAGGGAGAGCGGTATCTCCCTCGGATTAAAATCGACACACGGCCCTTGTGGATCGTTCTCTTATCCCGCTGGTGGCGTTTTCCCGTTTATATTCTGCTCGGCTGTTTTCTCTACCGCTCCTACGGCTGGACGCCGCCCGAAGGCTTGTCGGTGGAAGGTTTTCGCGCGCTGATGGTCTTTCTGACCTGTTTGGTCCTCTGGGTTTTCCATCTCCTGCCCTTGCCGATCACCGGCCTCTTCGCCTTGATCGCCCCGCCGCTGATGGGCGTGATGTCCGCCAAGCAGGCGCTGACGTTCTTCGGCTCGGAACCCGTCTTTTTCATCCTGGGCGTCTTCATCCTGGCGGCGGCCCTCCTGAAATCGGGGCTCTCCACGCGCCTGGCGCTAAGGCTCCTCCGGAGCTCCGCCAAATCGCCGAAACGGCTGATCCTTCAGATCATGTTCGCCTCCGCCCTGCTTTCCTTCATCATGAGCGAGCACGCGGTGGCGGCGATGATGTTCCCGCTGGTCGTCATCATCACGCAGGCCCTGCGATTCCAGCCTCAAGGCGGGTCTTACGGGCGCATCCTCTTTTTGGCCATGGCCTGGGGCTGCGTGGTGGGCGGCATCGCCACGATGCTCGGCGGCGGCCGCGTTCCGCTGGCCATCGGCATCCTGCAGGAGGCCGGATACGGAACCGTCACCTTCCTGGAGTGGA
>DASUFF010000068.1:0-5892 GCA_036274695.1 bacterium
AGAAAATGCCGGCCGATCTGACGAAGGTCTACGATGATTTCCAACGGGATCCGTCGCTGGCCGGCATCAGCCTGTACTTCGCCCTTCTGGCCGATTGCATCCGCAAAGCCTTATAAGAAGTTCGCGGAGAGAAAATTCAGAAAAAATCCTCGTGCAGCGATCCGGAGAGGTCTTCGGAGAATTCCAGGGCCTCCTTCACCTTCCGCATGGACGCCCGCGTCGAGCGGCGCAGCCGGAGGCGCAGGAGCGGGGCGAAGAGGCGGTGAAAGGGTTTCGCCAACAGGAGGGTATTGGTCTGAGACCAGACGGTCCCGTTGCCTTTCGTTTCGTACGTCCAGCATCCGCTCAAGAGCCCGCATCCTTCGAACCGGACGATACAGCACGGTTGGCTTTCGACGATTTTCGGCGAAGAGCAGTAATCATTCCAGAGAGGGCGATTGAGTTCGTTCTGGGTGAACCGCCAGACGTCCTCCGGAGGGGCGGCGATGAACAGGCGTTCGGTGATGGTAACGGAGTCCGCCATGGTGTGACGGCGACTATCGCGCCGTTCGGGAAATTGTTGTTATTAAATTAACACTATGTGACGATAATTAATAGAAACAATTTCAATTTCGCGTCGATAACGGACGTCGCATGGCGATCCTGAACGTCAATCCCCTCATGTCGGCGGTACCGGCGACGATCGCGCTCGATACGGCGGGGTTGGCGCAGGCGATTTCGCCGGATGTGATGATGCATTACGCGCAAAACCCCGTGTCCCCCGAGACGGCCATCCTCTACCCCCTGGCGGCCGAGCGCTATTTCATGGCCTTGGGTGACTTGAAAAACGCCGCCTTCTCGCGCCGTCTCCGCGTCGAGAACCGGATCGGTATCGCGTTCGACGTCCTCTTTGATACCACGCTGTTCGACCTAGTGGAAGACCTCCAAAACGCCTGGATCGACCGGGGAAAATCGGCCCCGCAGGAACTCGATTATAGGGCGGACGATTATGACCGTGCGGCGACGGCCTTTCAATTGGCGGCGCGCGATGCCCAAGAGCTCGATGAAGTCGACCAGGATCTGGCGGAGGTTTTGGCGTTGGTACGAATGTTTCCGGACGCGGTCGGAACGTTTTCGGGCTTAAGCGGGTGGACGTCGCTGGCGTTTCAACACTTCCTGCCCGAACGCGCGGCCGCTGTCACCCATCGTCAGGCGGGCCTGGCCGTCTTGGGAGCGCATCTGCTTTGGAAGGCGCGGATCGTCCACGGCGCCGCCATGTATCTTGCCGCTGCGGCCCAGGCGCTGAGAACGACCGGCGAGAGAATGTCCGACGACACCCCGCAATCCCGCGAAATGTCGCGGGAGGAAGGTTTCGTCCGCTACGCGTGGAGTTTGGCCCTCCTGATCAACGACGACGGGGACCTGGATTCCTTGTATGCCGCCATGGAGGAATTGGGGGAGTCGATCGCCTGTTTCCGGCGCGCCCGCGGGGCGTTTCCCGCCATCCTTCACAAGCGCTTGTCGGAGACCCACGATCTGATGGGGCACGCCCACCACCGCGGGGGAAACATGCGCGCCGCCGCCTATCACTTCGGCCAGGCCCGCGAGATCAAAGGTCGCAAGAGCTCGGCCGGGATTCCGGAGGCGCGCGTTTTACCGCGCCGGTCGAACAAGGGTTGGAAGGCGGCCCTGCGTTCGCTTTTGGGGAAGGGATAACCGATGGCGAACGCCCTTCTCTTGCCGGGGTTCCTGAACCACGCGCTGACATTCGGATTCCGGGTGGGCGCCACACAAATTTCCGGCTGCGCCGAAGTCGAGCGATTTTTTTTGGAGCCGAATCCTGTCGTCACGATGGAGGAAGCCTGGTCGCATCCGGCGTTTCAGAAAATTTGCGGCGTCAAGCTGCCGGCGCTTCCGCGCGTTTTCGGCCCCGGCGCCCCGCCGACCTCTTCCGCCAAAACGACGGCCAACGAGCGCGCGATCGAAGGCTTCATCGCCTTGATGGACATCCTCTGCGACGGCCTCCAGCAGGATTTGGAGGACGCGATGACCATCCTCGCCACCGGCAGCGTGCCCGTGGCCGACCACGATCCCGCCGAATACGACGCCGCCTGCATCGCCTTCGAGGAAGCCGTGGCCCAGGCCCACAACGAAGCGCGGTACGCCAAACCGAAGCCGAAGGCCGCCCCGCTGCTCCATCAATTGTCGGCGTTCACCGACATCGTGAACGCCGGAAGCCCCATGGATCTGGTCACGTGGAGCTTGAGGACGATCGCCTATCTTCCCTCCGAATGGAAGATTCCCATCCTGATCCTCAAGCTCGCCACGGCGCGGATGGAATGGAAGATGCTGAACTTCGGAACCGCCGCCGACACGCTGAGGGACGTCGCGCGCGAGGCGATGGCCCTCCGGAGCGTCCACAACGATTTGGGATTCGAGGGCCAGCTTCACTACCTGGCGGGAATGGCCCTTCTGGTGACGAGCTTTTCGGAGGCGAAGGACGCCTTCGGCGAGGCCATCGAGGAATTCCGGGCAGCCCTGTCCGCCTTCGAGCAGACCGACCGGGCCGGCCCGGAGCTTTACGCGCGCTTCGCGGTTTGCTTCGACATCATCGGCGGGATCTTGGAGTCGCGCGGCCGCCACGACGAAGCGGAGTTCGCCCGGTCACTTTGCGCACAACCTCTTTCCCGAAGCGGCGAGTAAAAGGGAAACGCGAGGTGTTCATGTTTTCCATCGCCCAGATCCGCGGCCTTCAAGGGGCCATGACGGCCCTCGGTTCGACCGCGGCTGTCCAGAGGCCCGCCGTCTCTCAAACCTTAATCGACACCCTGACGCTCGAGGGCCGGGAACTCGACCGCGCACGCCTTTTGCCGGTGTGCGCGGCGGAAACGCCGGCGGTCCGCGGACTGCTCTTCCGTTACAAACACGATCCGGAGTTCCGAGTTCACCTCACCCTGCCAGACAACCAGGAAGCGCCCAAGGCCCTGCACCTGGAATTGCGGAAAACCGAGCTGCGCCCCACGCTTCTAGGCCTCCATTACGTGCATGGCACCCACCGGCGCGCGGCCACCGCCTATTACCTACTCGCGGGGGGCTTAGAGGTTCACGATACCCCCGGCTTCGAATATTCCAAGCTCAAGAGAAAGACCCGCTTTCTCGAGGACGTTTCCCGGCTTTTATTCACCCTCAACACGCCGGTGGCCGCCCTCGACCAGTATCCCAAGGGCAAAAAACTCGCGATCGTCGACCGCTTGAAGAAGATCGACGTGCACTATGTCGGCGAGCTCGTCCGCAAGACACCGGAGGAGCTTCAGGCCGCGCTCGGATCGACGTATTGGAGCACGATCCAATCGATCCTTCGAAACTTAAGACTCGTTCCGGGCTCGCCGGTCCCCCAGTGGCGCGCGCCCCGGTAGGAAGACGCCATGGACCCGATCAACCCGCTTTCCGTCGCCCTGAGCTTAGGAACCATCAACGGCCTCGAGCGCCTTCTGAAATCCGTGAACACCGGCGGCCCTCGCCTGACGGTCCCGCCGAATCTTCATAGCGAGTTCCTCACGCGCGCCGAAACCGTCCTCGTCGAAGGGGGAGCGCTCAAACCCTCCCAGGCGACGCTGGCCTCGATCGATCGCGCCACCCACGCCTATCTCTTCCGCTTCCCCGGCGATCCGGAGCAGTTCTCCCGCCTGATCGTTCCGCCCCACCGCGCCTCCTCCGCGCTGGAGATCAAGCCGGTCAACGGCTACAAGACGCCCCTGGTCGTCGCCCTTTACAAGACGCTCCCCGATTTCGACCGGCCCCTCACCGGCTATTTCCTGCGCCTGTCGGCCCTCTTCGGCCACGTGACGCCCGACGCTTACGGCGAGGTGCAGGAGATCACGGCCGACAACATTCCGCATCAGGCGCTCATGGCGCTGCTCGGCGCGACGGCGACGCTCGCCTCCCTTCCGGTTCCCGAAGAGAAGCCGGCGCCTAAGAGCCGCCGGACTCATTCCAAAACTTAACGTTTTATTACGTTTATTTATCGAAACTCTTTGTCGCTTTCGCCGATAGGGTCTCCGATATGGAGATCTTATGCCGACGATTCCCTTCCTGACCCCGTCCCTGGCCCAGGTCACCGCCATCCAGACCTTGCTCACACCGCTGTCGTGGGGGATGAGGAGGTCCCCGGAATGGCGCGAGGGGTTCAAGTCCGCCAACGAAGCTCTGGCCGGCGGCCCTCCCTTGGCCCGATCCGCCCTGGCCACACGGATCTTGGGGGAGATGAGCTATCTCTTTTCCTACAAATCCGATCCGGCCGGGTTCGCGCGGATGATCGTCAAGAAGGACGACGCCGTCGGGCCCAACTTCGAGCTGACCAACAAAGACGAAAAGAAATGGCTCAAGGTCATGCCCTTGGTGGTCGCCGTTCACGAACCGGGGGAATGCCAGACGGTGAGCACCCGCCTTTACCTTCAGGCGAACGCCCTGCTTCCGGTGGCGGGTCGCGACGGCGAATTCTACGCTGCGGAGGATTTGACCGGCGGTTCGGAGGCCTTTCAGTTGGTCGCCAACTTCCTGTGGGCGGGATTGGGCGTGCACGTTGAGGCGCCGGCAAGGAAGACCCGCAAAGGGGGTACGGGACCTAACGGATGACGCCTCCGCTCATCGGCTTCGGCCTCTCCTTCATCCGCCTCGTCTCCCTCGCCCCTTTGGCCAAAGGCGACCCTCCCCTTCCGCCCGAAACGGGGCGCTTTCTTCAAGTCGCCGGGCAGGCGGCGCTTCAAAAGGACCCTCGAAGCATCGATCGGGAAGACCGGGAAATTCAAAAGGTACTGTGGAAGAACGTTACGGCGTCCTCGAAAACGCATGTTCAACAAGAAGAAGCGATGGCCGAGTTGAAGGCGCTCACCTCACAGGCTGGGCAGCGCGACCTTTTGGCGATGGCGTTTTTGTTCGAGGAAAAATTTCAAAACCATATCGACCTGGCTTATCTCAACCCCAACCTGGTCTTTCGGCATTTTACCTCCGTACTGGAACCGAAAAACGTCCATCGGCTGGCCAAGCGGGCGGCGGGACGATTCGGAAATCGTTTTACCCGGCCGTTCAAAAATTCCCTGCAGATCGGCATGGCGACGAAAATCCTGGGGGCACTTCTGCCGTCCCTGCAGGAAAAACCGCGTCGAAAGGCGGTTTCAAAACTCATCGACCAATTGTCTTCCCGAAGCGGGGCCCAGAAAGACCGGGTCGTAGACATCCTCATACATCACGCCGATTTGATCTCTCCGGAAGAGTTCCACGCGGCCGCGCGGAAGGTCTCCGCGCAAATAACGAGACCAACAAGGCGTCTCAAGAGCGGATTTTCGTGGGACGCGAAACACGCCGCCGAAGCCTTCGCGCGGCTGACGGCGGCTCTCCTCTTGAAGCAGGGATCGACGCACCGACTTGGACCGTATCGCTAACCGCCCGTCAGCGATGCCTCTTCAATCCCAGCTTCGGACAATAACTTTCCACCGGACACTTCGAGCACCACGGCGACACCGGCACGCAGAGGTTCTGGCCGAAGGTGACTAAGATGTCGTTGTAGGTCTTCCAATGTTTCTTGGGCAGTTTCTTCCTGAGCGCGAATTCCGTGTCGTCCGGCGTTTTCGTTTTTACGTAACCGAAGAGGTTCGTGATCCGGTGCACGTGCGTGTCCACGCAAATGCCGTAGTCTCCGAAGCCGAGCGTCAGCACCAGATTCGCCGTCTTCCGCCCGACGCCGGGCAGAGCCAGCAGCTCCTCCATCGTGCGCGGGACCTTGCCGCCGTGCCGGTCGATCAAGATCCGGCAGGTCTTCAGCAGGCTCGCGGCCTTGTTGCGGTAGAAGCAGACCGGATAAATCAGCGTCTCGATCTCGCGGGCCGTGAGGGCGAGCATCTTTTGGGGCGTCGG
>DASUFF010000069.1:0-26443 GCA_036274695.1 bacterium
GCGCGGAGGTCGGCGACGAAGTCGGCGATGGTGAAATCCGTCTCGTGGCCGACGGCCGAGATGACCGGGAGGAGCGATTCGGCGATGGCCCGGGCGACGACCTCCTCGTTGAAGGCCCAGAGGTCCTCCATGGAACCGCCGCCCCGGGCGACGATCAGCACGTCCAAATCGCCGCGGACGGACATCGCGCGAACGGCCGCCGCGATCTCGGCGGCCGCCCCCGTCCCCTGCACCGCCACGGGATGAATGAGGATCTGCACGTTGGGATAGCGCCGGCTCAAGACGTGGATCATGTCGCGGATCACCGCGCCGGTCGGCGAAGTGACGATGCCGATCCTGCGGGGCAGATAGGGAATCGGCCGCTTTCGTTCCGCGGCGAAGAGCCCTTCGGCCTCCAATTTTTTCTTCAATTGCTCGAAGGCGAGCTGCAGCGCCCCCGCACCCTTCGGCTCCAAGTGTTCGACGATGATCTGATACTCGCCGCGCGGCTCGTAGACCGTCACCCGCCCGTAGGCGAGCACCTGCAAGCCGTTCTCCGGACGGAATTTAAGCCCGGAGTTGCTGCCCCGAAACATCACGGCGCGGATCTGGGCCTGGTCGTCCTTCAGGCTCATGTAGAAATGACCGGAGGTGGCGGGCTTGAAGTTGGAGATCTCACCCTCGATCCAGACCTCCGAGAAATTGTCCTCGAGCTGTCCTTTGATCTGCCGGGTGATTTCGGAGATCGAATAAATTTTCATCTTCAGGCTTTAGGCCACCAGGCGGAGGCGGCGCTTGGCTTGCGGCTTTTGGAGCACGCCCATGATGGTGGCGTCGTCGGAGGATTTGGTCATCTGGTTGAAGTCGCGGTCCACGACGTCGCGGGTCATCTGGATGCCGTAACTGGCGAGGATCCGCGAAATCTCGTCGAAGCGCCCTTCGATGGTGTTCTTGACCGACGCGAACCCGTGGCGCGCGGCGCGGGCGCGATTCCAGAAGGAGAACGGGTTCATCTCGAAGAAGGTCGAATCGTCTTCCTTCGGCTCGATGAGGATGATGTCGCCCTTGAAGCTGCGGTCCACCTTCATCTGGTCGATGAAGTAGCGAATGCGCGTGTGGAAGATCGTCCGGAAGACCTGGTTGAAGATCATCAGCAGGCCGGAATCCGAGATGCGGCGGTTCTTGGTGACGTACTGGTCTTCCTCGCGCAGGTATTCGAAGATCAGTTTGTTCGAGTAAGGCCGGAACGGGTTGTAACAGATCACCAGCTCCGCTCCCTTGCGGATGGCCAGGTCCATGTTGGTGGTGCGCTTGACGGCACCGTCGATGTAGTCGATGCCCTTGATCCGCGCCGGTTTGTAGAGCATCGGAAGCGCGGAAGAGGCCTGCACGGCCTGGGAGATCGTCACGTCGTTCTTCTCGTCCGGCCCCATGACGACGCGCTCGGCGGTGTCCAGGTCGGTGGTGATGATGTAGAGCGACTTGTTGCGGACGCGTTTTAAGACCTTGAAGTTGTTGGTGAGGTGATTCTTTTCGAAATTCTTCCGGATGTATTTCTCCATGTTCGCGCCGTTAAAGATGCCGGTGGGCATGGCCTCCACGATCGAGGGCAGCGACCGCGACGAATAAACGATCTTCGCCATGGGGCTGACGAAATTCTCGAAGTTGGAGTAGTTCGGCTCGGAACAGAAGCGCAGGAACCCCTCCTTGAGCGGCTGCCAGAGGCGGGGCAAGGCGACCATCGAGTCCCAGAGAATGCCCGGCGCGTAGGTCATGCGGCGGTACAGGTACGAGAGCGGGCGTTCGAAAAATTCGTAAAAATTGGGCCAATAAACATGGAACGGCGAGAGTTGCTCGAAGTGCTCGGAGGTACCGTCCAGGATCTTGAAGATTTCCTCGGGAGTGACGCCCGCGGCGAGATGGGAATTGATAAAGGCGCCGGCGGAGACACCGACGAACATGTCAAAATCGTTGACCTTGCGGTTGACCAGGAAGTCGTTCAGGGCCTTCAATCCGCCGATCTTGAAGGTACCTCCGGTGATCGCCCCGCCCGCGAGAACGAGGGCGACTTTGGCGTTGGGTTTCTTGCGGGACAGATCGCTCTTTTGGATGATCGTTATGCCCAAGGTCGCCCTCCGAAGGTGAAAATTTCCTCATCTGCAGCACGGTATAAGACAGCTTGTAAAGGGGAAATTCGACGCGGCGCGGCAGGGTCCCGGGCCTCTATGAGGTAGCTAGAACCAAAGGAACTGAACGTACGGGGCGGGCGTGGCGCGGGGCGAATCGCCTCCGAAATTGACAAACGAAATGAAATCCTTTTGCCCGTCCTTGCCGATGTAGCCGAAGGTTGCGGCGTCGAAGAGCTCTCTCAAGACCCCGTTCAGCGGACCCAGCTCGCTCCGAGTCCCCCGTCCCAAGGAGACCTCCACCGTTTGCCCGATTTTCTCGGTCACGCGATCGGCGAACTGATTTTGAAGCCTCCCGAAGAGACCGCCGCGAGGCGGCGGATAGGCGATCTTTTTTAAAGGCGCTCCATAGATCGCAACGGCGTCCAACATCTTCGCTTGAAGATGAAGAACCGTGTCCGTCAACTCCTGGGTCCGGGCCGTGCCCATGACAAGATCGTGACGGAATCTTTCGTGATCCCCGTCGTCCGCCTCTTGCTCCATGGCGCCGAAATGGCTCTCCGCCCTTTCTAAGGACCGCTTTGCCCTTTCAAACGCAGGGGCGAAGGCGGGATCCGTATTGATGACGAAGGAGAAGAAGCCCTCTAATTCTTTAGGGTTATCGGCCTTCGAGATGTCCAATCCCCCGACGTACTTTTTCCAATTCTGGGAGATCTCCGGGAGGTGTTCCCGCCATTTGTCTTTGAAGAGGGATTGGGCGTACTCCGCATTCTTGTCGGAAAGCGTCCGGGTCTCGCCGGCAAAGGCCGGGAAACCTGTCATGGAGAGGACGATTGCCAAGGAGGCGAAAAGAAACCTCATACCCCACCCCCTGAGAGGAATTCTATCGCAAGCCGGGAAGGATATCTCAGCCTTTTTTCAGGAGGTCGGGCCTCCGGCTCCGCGTCCTTTCGAGGGCCCGTTCGCGGCGCCATTGTTCGATTTTTTGATGATCGCCGGAGAGAAGAATTTCAGGAACCTTTTTACCGCGAAACTCGGGAGGACGGGTGTATTGAGGGTATTCCAATAAAGACGCGGAAAAAGATTCGCTTTTGAGCGAGTCTTCCTCGCCTAAAACTCCGGGAATCAGGCGCGAGACGGCATCCACGAAGACCATCGCCGCGAACTCGCCGCCGGTCAGGACGTAATCGCCGATCGAAACCTCCTCATCGATCGCAAGCTCGATCGCCCGTTCGTCGACGCCCTCGTAGCGCCCGCACAAAAGGACGATCTGATCATAAGCCAGGTATCCGGCGAGATGCTCCTGTTTGAGCGGACGCCCCTGGGGCGAGAAATAAATGCGCCTGATCTTTTTGTCCGGAACGACCGCTGACTCGACCGCCGCGACGATCGGCTCCGGCTTCATCACCATCCCGGGCCCTCCCCCGTAGGGGATGTCGTCGGTCTTTCGGTGCTTGTCTTCGGTGAAGTTCCGAATGTCGTGGAAACGGATCGCGATCAAACCCGCTTCCTGCGCGCGCTTCAGGATGGAATGGGAAAACGGCGAATCGAAAAGATTCGGAAAGATCGTCAGGATGTCGAATTGGAGTGACAGACGGCCAACCTATTCGAGGATCTCAAGAACCGAACGTTTACGGAGTTTCGTGGACACCGCGCCTAAGATGGTTCTCATGGACTGTGCGGTGCGCCCCTGCTTGCCGATGACCTTGCCCAAGTCTTCCTTGGCCACTTTCAGCTCGATCACCGTGGTTTGCTCGCCGTCCACTTCGTGCACTTCCACCTGGTCCGGGCTGTCCACCAGGGCCTTGGCCATGTACTCCACCAAGTCCTTCAAAGGAGTCGCTGACACAACAACCTCCTTGCGGACCTTTGAGGCCCGCTATCAGCTCTGAGCCGGCACGTTTTTCAAAATGTGGCGCACCGTATCGGTGGGCTTGGCGCCCTTCTTCATCCACTGCTCGACCTTGGTCTTGTCGATCGTCGCCTTTTCGATGCCCTTGGCGGGATCGTAATGGCCGACCACCTCGAGGAAACGCCCATCGCGCGAGCGCGTCATCGTGGCAACGACGATTCTGTAAAAGGGTTTTTTCTTGGCACCGAAGCGGGCGAGCCTGATCTTTGTTTCCATATCCTCTTTCTCTTCCGTTGTCGCTTACGTCCAACGGCCACATCCACGGGGCAGCGGCGCCTAAGCGAAGTTCTAAAACCATGTTATGTAGCCGCGCCCGGAACTGTCAAGCACGGGTTCGCTCCCGGGCGTTAAGCAGCGCCGGTGTCTTTTTTACGGTTTTTGTTGTGCAAGTACCCGAAATCTATGATACTTTGGCCCGAACTATGACCGAGTCCAGGTACCCGCCTTGGGCGGGTGGACGAGGGAATGGTTGGAGCCATAGGCGGAAACCATGACATCTTCCCACGGCAAAAAGCTGGCCAAGGTTCGGGTGGCGGGACCCGATCACAAGGGCATCATCGCCACCGTCACCATGCACCTCTTCAAGAGCGGGCTGAATATCGAGGATATCGACCAGCGCCTCTTGGAGGGCTACCTGGTCATGAACATGGTCGTGGACCTCCAAGGCGCTAAAACTTCGGTGCCGGCTTTGAAGGAAAGCCTCAAGGCGGTCGGCAAGAAGATCGGCATGGATATCACGCTGACGCCCGAAGCGGCGCGTAAGGTGAAGCACCTGGCCCTCTTGGTCACCCGCGAACCCCACTGCCTGCAAACCCTCCTGAAAGACATCAAGTCAGGGACGATCCGGGGCAAACCGGTGGTGGTGCTGGCCAACCGGCCCGATCTTCAAAACCTGGCGGAGAAGCACGGGGCGCCTTTCTTTCACTATCCTTCGGATAAGAAAAAAGAGCACGAGCGGTTCGTCCTGGACAAGCTGGCGGAGTACGACGTCGATCTGATCGTCTTGGCCCGCTACATGCAGATCCTCTCGCCGGAGTTCTGCTTCCGCTACGAGGGCAAGATCATCAATATTCACCCGTCCCTCCTCCCCTCCTTTCCCGGGGCGAGGCCGTATTCGCAGGCCTTCGACAAGGGGGTCGAGGTGGTGGGCGTCACCGCTCACTTCGTCACGACGGATTTGGATCAGGGGCCCATCATCTGCCAGGACGCCTTCAAGGTGGACAAGCACAAGGACCCGCTGGAGAAGATCGTCGAGCGGGGAAAACAGATCGAAGCCAAAACGCTCGCGCGCGCGGTGAAGCTCTTCTGCGACGACCGCCTGGCCCTGCGCCGAGGCAAGGTCATCGACAGCCGCCGGCTGCATCAGTTTGAAGAGAAATTGAAGGAATTCTATGGGTAAGGGCGACCCGCCGGGTCGCCCCTACGGCGCAGGCTGCTGCGGCTCCGATCCGTAAGACAAGACCAGGGAGGTCTTGTCGTCGTTCCGGTTCGCCGAGATCGTCAAGGCGGTGTTTCCCTTCCGAAAAAGACCGGTATACGAGGTATCCGCCGCCGGACTTCCGTAGACCGACTGCCATCCGCTCGTGAGCAGCTCCTTCTGATAGAAATTGTAGACGTCCATGACGCTGGATGCCGTATCCAGCGTCACCATCGTCATCGCCCCCATCACCATCGAGCCTTGAACCTGAGAGGGCGTGAAGACCGGGATATCGGCCGGGAAACCGTTCGGCAATTTTTGATCGGCCTGGATGGCGATTTGCTGACCGGTCTTTTCATCCTTGAGGACCAGCCCGTTGTCCGTAATTTTGACCTTCGGCTGTTCGCCCATTCCGGCCTGCTTCATGCCCGTCTCCATGACCTTTTCGATGCCGCGCTTGATGCCGTCTTCGGTGGCGTATTCCCCCGCCTTGGAGGTCAGCCAACCCGCCACGAGATTGATTCCGATGCCGACGATCGTCATCCCCAAGACACCCAGGATGGCGAGGACAATCAGAACCTTGGCCCAGCCGGGGATCTTTTTCTTTTGGACGGTCGTCTGGGTCTGAGTGACCTGCGGATTTTGAGGTTCCATGCGGCCTCCGTGTTGTTACGATTCGCGGGACCCCTCGACCAAGAGGATCCACTCCCCTTTGTCGATCAGCTCCGCTCCGATCAATTCTCCGACCGTACCTCGAAAGAAACCTTCATGGACCTTGGTCAGTTCGTGCGCCAGGACCACGCGCCGATCTTCTCCGAAGACTTCTTTGATCAGGATCAGCGTCTTTTTAACACGAAACGGGGATTCGTAAAAGATGAGGGTTGAGGACTGATCGACGAGAGATTCCAGGACCTTTCGCTTCTTGCCGTCCTTCTGGGGAAGAAAGCCGATGAAGAGAAAACGGTCGGTGGGAAGGCCGGACGCGCAAAGAGCCGAAATCGCCGCCGACGGGCCGGGAACGGGCACCACAGGAATGCCCTTCTCCACCGCTCCGACCACCAGGTTGTAACCGGGATCGGAGACGCCTGGCGTGCCGGCGTCGGAGACCAAGGCGACGCTCTTTCCCTCCTGAAGCTGGCGGATCAAGTGGTCGCCTTTGGAGAATTTGTTGTGCTCGAAATAGCTGGTGGTCGGCGTTTCGATGCCGAAATGGTTCAGGAGCTTGCGCGTGTGGCGCGTATCTTCGCAGGCGATGAGATCGCATTCTTTCAAAATACGGACGGCGCGGAAGGTGATGTCTTCCAGGTTCCCGATGGGGGTCGCGACGATGTACAGGGTTCCCGGCATTAGATCTTTCGGGCTATCGGATACCGCCGCCCGATTCCGAAGGCCTTCGAGGTCACCTTGATGCCCGGAGCGGCCTGGCGGCGTTTGTATTCGTTCTGCTTGATCCAACGCATGACCTTGGCGACCAAGGCCGCCTCGAATCCCAAGGCGACGATTTCGTCTTCGGTGAGGTTATCCTCGATGGCCGCTTTTAAAATGCCGTCCAGAACATCGTAGGGAGGGAGGGTGTCCTGATCGGTCTGATTGGGTTTCAATTCCGCCGAGGGCGGCTTGGTGAAGATCGCTTCCGGAATGACGGCTTTGAGCGATTGGGCGTAGCGCGCCACCTCGTACACCATCGTCTTCGGGACGTCGGCGATGACCGCCAAACCGCCGCTCATGTCGCCGTAGAGGGTGCAATAGCCGACGGCGATCTCGGATTTGTTGCCGGTGGAAAGCACGAGATAGCGGTGGCGGTTGGACAAGGCCATGAGGATGTTGCCGCGGATGCGCGCCTGGATATTTTCGTCGGCGAGATCGGGAGCCTCGCCCGATTTTTTTCCGAAAAGACCGCGGTAGGCGTCGTAGACGCCAGCGATCGGATATTCCTCGATGCGGATCCCCAGATTCTTGGCGAGCAGGCGCGCGTCTTTGAGGCTCGCCTCGCTCGAATAAGGGGAAGGCATGGCGACGCCGACGACGTTCTGCGGTCCCAGAGCCTCCGCCGCCAGGACGGCGGTCAGGGCCGAATCGATCCCGCCCGACAATCCCAAGACGACTTTCTCGAAACCGCATTTGCGGACGTAGTCCCTCACGCCCGTCACGAGGGTTCGGTACACGGTTTCCAGGTCGTTGATGGCGGGCACCGACGCCGCGGGCTTGAGATGCTCCGTATCGACGACCAGGAGGTCTTCGTCATAGGCCTTGGCCTCGGCGACGATTTCGCCCTTAGCGTTGACGACCAGGCTCCGGCCGTCGAAGACCAGCTCGTCGTTGGCGCCCGCGAGGTTCACGTAAAAGATCGGAACCCCATGCTTGATCGCGATCGCCGATAACATGTTCCTTCGGAACTCGGGCTTGCCCAGGGTGTAGGGCGACGCGGAGATGTTTAAGAGGAATTTGGCGCCCTTCCCCACCTGCTCCTCGATGGGGTCGCGCGGATACAGGCGCTTTTCCCAAAAGAGTTTGTCGTTCCAGCAGTCCTCGCAGATGGAAATCCCCACATCCTTCCACAACCCCGCCTCGGTGCCCGGCTGAAAGTAGCGGCCCTCGTCGAAGACGTCGTAGGTCGGCAGGAGATTTTTGAAGTACCGCGCGGCGACCTTTCCGTCCCGGCAGAGGGCGGCCGCATTGAAAAGCGGTTTGCCGCCGGGAACGGGATTGCGATCCACGTAGCCGACGACGATTTGGATGCCGGAGGCGAGCCTTGCGACCTCCTCCAACGCCTTCAAATTGCGCTCGACGAAACCGGCCACCTCCACCAGATCGCGCGGAGGGTAGCCGGTCAGCGCGAGCTCCGGAAAGGCGATCAGGTCGGCCTTTTGAGCCTTGGCCTTCTGAACGTACTCCCCCACCTTGCGGACGGTGCCTTCGAAGTCCGCGATGAGCGTATTGATCTGAGCCAATGCGATTTTCACGCCACGACGCCCCTCTCCTTCAGGGAACGGATCTGACTCGAGGTATACCCCAATTTCCTAAGGAGGGACACCGTGTGCGTTCCCAGCGGCGGGAACGTCTTTTTGGGCGCCGGGCGCGGCGAGCGATCCCGAACCGGAAAAAGACAGATGTCCTCGCGCTCGCCCAAACCGGTCCATTCCGCGGAGGGTTTCGAGCGAAAAATTCTTTCCAACTCCTCCCGCGAAGCGGATTCCGGCGCCCCGACGAGACGGCAGAACTTCGACCAGAATTTGGGCTCCAGGGCGCCGAGCGTCATGAGCCCGCCGTCGGCCGTTTCATAGATTCCGTATCTCGCCAGGTCTCCCGACAAAGGCGTCGGTCCGGCGTACAGGCGGGACATCGAAGACGCCGCGCCGTCCATCGTGACGTCCAAATGAACGCCCTTCCGGGTCTTTCCGCGTCCGGCCAGGGCGGCGGCGATTTGCAGCGCGGCCTCGTAGCCGGCGGCCAGGTCGGCGATTTGAAAATCGGGGATGCGCGGCGCGCCCGAACGGCCGCGGATACGGGCGGCCAGGCCCGAGAGCCCCAGAAAATTCAAGTCATGCCCGGCCAAATGCGCTTTGGAACCCTTTTGACCGAAACCGGTGACGGAACAGAGAACGATCGAAGGCCGGATTTTTTTAAGCCGCGCGTAGCCCAATCCCAGCTTGGCCAGGACGCCGGGACGGAAGCTTTCCAAAACGACGTCAGCCTTGCGGAGGAGTTTTTCGAAAACCGCGCGGCCGTCCGCGGACTTCAGGTCGAGCCCCAAACTTTCCTTGCCTTGGTTGATGACGGAAACTTGGTCGCCCAGAAGCGCGGGAGAACCGGGAACCGCGCGATAATAATCGCCGACGCCGGGCTGTTCGACCTTGATGACACGCGCGCCGAGCTCGACCAACAAAAGCGAGGCATACCCTCCCGGTAGTAAGCGGGAGAGGTCAAGAACCGTGACACCTTTGAGCGGTTTCACTAGCTTCCTTTACGAGCCGTAGCGAGCGCTGTCCCGCGGGAAGCGGGAAATGGATTAAATGATCGTCGCCAACTTGAGCGCGAGCCCCATGTTGCCGGCGACCTTCAGCTTGCCGGTCATGAAGGCCATCTGAGGGTTCAACTGGCCGGAGACGAGCTTTACGAAGTTCTCGTCTTCCATCGTCACCGTGCAATTCGGGTTCGGGCCGGCGCCTTCGGTCACTTTGCCGCCCGGCTGGGTGAGGTCGACCGTCCAAGTGCCGCCCGTCGGGCCCTTGATGTCGAACTGATAGATCGCATTGATGGCGGCGATCTTGTCGGCCTTGCCCTGAAGGCTCTCGGGAAGCTTGGCGAAATAATCCTTGGGGGTCATGGATCCTCCTTAAAAAAAGTGAATTCGAAGCCCGGAATTTAGACGGGGACCGCTACAAGTCAATGAAAAATAGGCGGATGATCCACTGTCCGAAGAGGAGGACGAGGAAGACTTCTCCTGCGTAGCGGCGGCGGCGGAAGATGAAGAAAAGGAGGAAGGCGGGCCAGATCGGGAAGAAGAAAAAGGCCCTCCCCACGTCGCCGTGGAGGAGGGCCCAAAACGCATGCAACAGTCCGCATCCCGGACAGGGGATGCCTAAAAACAATTTAACGGCACACATGGAACCTCACCCGGCCTTCGGCCACCCTCTCCTTATTAAGGAGAGGGTTGGGAAGAGGTCTTACGCCAATCCCGCCTTCTTCTCCGCGAAGTCGCCGATGTAGGGGATCTTCCAGCGCTCGCCTTGATAGGCCTTCACGAGGCAGATGATCCACAGGATGAACACCCCCAACCCAAGGACCGGGATCAAGATGCTCATGATGATCCCGAAGACGCCCGCGATGCGGACCAAGATCATCGAGAGGATGTTCAAGGCCACGACGACGACGATCCAGCCCACGCCGAAGGTCGTTCCCTGCCACGCATGGAATTGGACGTCCTTGTTTTCCTTCTCCATCAACATGAAGACGATGCTGGTGATCGGCATGCATACGTAACACAGCATGCTCGCGATGTTGGGCGCGAGTCCCGATCCTCCTCCGGATCCTGTCTGAGCCATAGAATTCCCCTCCTTATGGGTTTTTGACGTCGTTTGAGTACAGACTGTCTAGCACGTCCCGATACTTTTCAACCACCATTTTCCGTTTGAGCTTCAGAGTCGGCGTCAGCTCGCCCCCTTCCTGGGAAAAATCCTTCTCCAGGATGGCGAAACGCTTGATCGTCTCGTAAGAGGCGAGCTTCTTGTTCTTGTCCTCGATCGTCATCCGGATCAGCCGGCGGATCTCCGGGTGCTCGCCCATGTTTTTGTAACCGTTCAACCGCATGCCCCTCCCCCGCATCCAGCGCGAGACCGATTCCGCGTTCAAGGTGACCAGGGCGGTGAGATACTTCCTCCGGTCGCCGTGCACCACCGCGTGGCTGATGTAGGGAGACGCCTTCAGGAGACTCTCGATGTTCTGCGGCGCGATGTTTTTTCCGGCCGCCGTCACGATGAGGTCCTTCTTGCGGTCGGTGATCTTGAGGAACCCGTCACGGTCGATCTTTCCAATGTCCCCCGTCTTGAACCAGCCGTCTCTCGTGAAGGCGGCTCGGGTGGCGGACGTATCCTTGTAATAGCCCTGAAAGACGGTCGGTCCTTTGATCAAGATCTCCCCGTCCTTGGCGAGTTTGGCCTGTACGCCCGGGACCTTCCGGCCGACGGTGCCGAAACGGACATGCTTGGCCGTATTAATGAAGATGCCGGCGGTGGTCTCCGTCAGCCCGTACCCTTCGACGATCTTCACTCCATGACCGTAAAAATAATGGCCAACCTCCGCCGCCAGGGGGGCCCCTCCGGAGATGGCGAACCGGAGCCGTCCGCCGAAGATCATTCGGATCTTGCGGGACAGGAGGAAGGGCAGGACCTTGAGCAGGAGTTTTTTGCGGCTCCCGGCCTGTCGGGCCTTGGCCTCCACGTTTTCATGGATTTTCTCGAAGATGCGAGGGACCGAGGCGATGAAATGCGGCCGAACGCGTCCCATGTCCTCAAGCACGGTCTCCAAGGAACGCGCATAGACGTGAACAAAACCGTCCTTCAGCTGCCAAAACTGGACCGTACGAGCGAAGATGTGGGCCAGCGGGAGAAACAGAAGCGCGGTATGTTTCTCGCAGAGGTCGAAAACTTTCGTGAAGACCTTCCCCTCCTCCAGGAAATTGCCGTGCGAGAGGACGACGCCCTTCGGGGGACCGGTCGTTCCCGACGTATAAACAATGGTGGCCGTCTGCTCCGGCTGGATGTCCTTCCATCCCCTCTCCCAGGCGCCTTCATCGCCGTTCGCGGCCAAGGCGCGAAGGTCATCCCATCCCAGCGCTCCCCGTCCTCCGTTCCCGGAAATGAGGATGCGGCATTGAAGCGACCGGAGGCGAGGGCCGCTGATTTTTTTCAGTTGGAGGCGATCCTCCAGGAAGACGGCCTTGGACCCCGAATTTTCGAGGATGTAGGCGACCTGGTCCGGCGTCGAGGAGGGGTAGATGGGAACGGTGACCGCTCCTAAGGACAGGATGGCCAGATCCGCCAACGTCCATTCGTAACGGGTGGCCGAGAGGATGGCGACGCGATCCCCGGAACGAATCCCCAGCACCTGAAGGCCCAGGGCCAGTTCCCGGACGCGATCCCAAAGCTCCAACCACGTCAGGGACTTCCACCGGCCTCCCTCAAAGAATCGAAGACAGGGGCGATGACGCCATCGCTCGACGCTGGTGCGAAAGCAAAGGGGCAAATTCGTCATTTGAAGGCGAGAATATATAATCCTTTCAAGGACTTGTCCAGCGGCCTTTACGCCCTTTTAATACCCCCAGGCCAAGTCAAAGGCCTGAGGGATCCATTCAAAGGAGGTCCGTGGGCGGGATTGATCAATGATCAGGACGCCGAAGTCGGCGTTGGCGTCCTTCCACCGGCGCGAGGACAGGAAGTGCTGCGCGGCCTTGGAGATGTGCCTTTGCTTGGGAAGCGTAACGAGCTCGCGGGGAGAGACGGCGTCGACCGAGCGGCGGGTCTTGACCTCCACGAAGGTGATCGTCTTCGATTTCTCGACGATCAAATCCACCTCCCCTTGCCGGCAGCGATAGTTCTTTTCAAGGATTCGATAACCCAAATGGCGAAGGAACGAGGCGGCCAGGGCTTCGCCATCGCGTCCTAAAGCCTTATCATCGATGGGGAAATCTGCTTGCATCCCTGGGATTCTCCTGCTAGCAACGCGACTTCTTTAGAGGTTTTCGGAGGTTTTATGGCGAGAAGTTGCTTTTACTGCACCAAGAAACGGCTGGTCGGAAACGTGGTCAGCCATTCGAACAATAAAACCAAGACGAAGTCTTTCCCCAATCTCCAGAGCGTGCGCGTCGTCGTGAAGGGTTCGATCCAGCGGGTCAATGCCTGCACGCGCTGCATCCGGTCGGGCGTGGTCCATAAGGCGGCTTAGGCTGCTTTCAGCTTCTTCAATTCCTCTTCGAGCTTTTTGACCCGAGCCTCCAAGGCCTTTGGATTGTCCCGATCAAAAGCAATTCTCAGAGTCTGATTCAGCAATATCTGGTAAGGCGTCCCCGTCCGATCCGCTTCGCTCTTAAGCCACCGATAGATATCTTCCGAAATGTAGGTCGTGATCCTTACCTTGACGTTCGCTGGGTTGATGTCCTCAGGCCTCACCTTTGGTCCTTTGACCCTTGTCAGTTTCGATGGGTCCGGCAGTCTTTCCTTTTTCATATTCCTTCCTCCACTTCCGTAATTCTGCGGCGCCTATAATCCGGATACGGGCGCCCTCTTTGTATGCTCATTATACATATTATATATGTTTCGTCAATGCCGATGTGAAGAGAAATGAGCCCCTATGCAGAGAAAGGGTTCAGAAGTCGGACGGTGGAGTGTTGTTTTCGAGAATCATGCGAATGGCGTTCGAGCCTTTTGTACGCCAAATCAGGGATATTCTTTCTTAAAGATACGACTTAAGTCTGTATAAGTGACATCCACCTCCATGTCCGATCGTCGGGACAAAATTTCCAAAAGGCCAACGGTATGCAAGGCGCCTGTTACAAACACAACATCCTGACCCGGATGGTTCCTCATAATTTGAACGAGATGCCGGGCGATGAAACGGTTTCTTTTGGTCATGAGAAGATCATAGACCGACTCCATTCCGATACTTTTGGTCTTCTGTAACCATTCGTCATTGATCGCCGCCAAGACGTTGCACGTTTCGGCATCCTCGGCCCTGTAAAAGCATCTCGCCCCTGAACGGATTGTATGTCTCGGACTTATTTGAGGATCGGATATGGGGAGGGGTCTATAAAGCGTGGCCAGACCTTCGAAGACCTGTTGCGCCTGACGGACAAACGAAGACCACTCCATGAACTCGCTTTGACCAAGGCGAGACATACGATGCTGCATTTCTCGGTTGAATTCATCGCGTAACGCACTGAAATCTCTGTCCACCAAATAGAGGGTCTTTTCGTCCGACAGACCCAACTTAGCCCCGAAAGCCATGTCGTGGCCGGTTTTTCGCCTGATCCCCAATGACGTCAATCCCAGCTCGGCACGCACCAAGGCCCTGGCAAACAATCCCCATTTGGACGTTTCCGCCGAATCTGGCTCCTTTGCAAAATAGACGGGTCGTTTTTCGGAACCTTCCAAGTCATGCACTTTTGCCAAGGATTTAAACCTTTCCGTATCCAACTCAATGGCGATGTGCCTTGGAATTCTGTCGGGCGATGGAAACCTCCTTTGAAAAGCGGCTTCCAATTCTTTTTCGGTATTTTCGTGGCAGGTTCCGAACAGACTGATCCGGGACGTGCGCAGCACATCAATGGTCGCCTGGAGAGGGGCTAAAGGAATGGCCCGGAAATGAAACACGCCGGCGTTATCGGCCAAATGCCGGCTTTGTTGCGATTAGCAGGTCCCTCCCGATGGCCAAGTGCGGGTTATTTTCAGAATGGATACTAATCCCTCACCCGCTCCACCGAGATAACCCCCTTCACCTTCTCCAGCGACTTCATCAATTGATGCAGGTGCTTTAAGTCCTTGATCCCCACTTCGAAGGTGTTCATCGACTTTTGATCGCCGATGGCGCGGCAGGTGGCCTCGCTGATGTTGACGCCTTCCGCGGAGATCGACTGGCTGATGTCGGCCAAGAGACCGGGCTTGTCCACACAGACGACGCGGATCTTCGTGGCCGTCGGCATCTTCGTTTTCAGGTTCCAACTCGCCTCGACTCGGCGCGCCTGGTCGGAGGCTAAAACCTTGCTGCAGTTGCTGGAGTGGATCGTCACTCCGCGCCCTCGGGTGATGAAACCGATGATCGAATCGCCGGGAATGGGATTGCAGCATTTGGCCAAACTCACCAGCATATCATCATAACCGCCCACCTTCACGACCCCGGCCGATTTATCGAAGGCCTTTTGGAAGATGCGGCCGATGGCGGAGGTGGCCTTGGGCTGGGCGTTCGCCAGTTCCTCGAGCTTCTCCTTGGGCAGGACGGCGGTTAAGAGCTGCTGCGCCGAGATGCGGCCGTAACCCATCATGGCGAAGAGGTGCTCCTGGTTCTTGACGCCCTTATCCTGCAGAAAGGCCTCGTAGGCGTCTCCGGCGAGAATCTTCGATTCCTTCAGCCCGTATTTTTCCAGCTCCCGCTCCACGAGCTCCTTGCCCAAGGAGACGGCCTTCTCCCGCTGCTCCTCCCGAATGAACTGGCGGATCTTCGCCTTGGCGCGCGAGGTCTGGACGTGCTTGAGCCAGTCCTTCGACGGCCGGTGCTCGGCGTTGGTCATGACCTCCACGGTGTCGCCGCTCTTCAGCTGATAGCGCAGCGGCACCATCTTGCCGTTCACGCGCGCGCCCACGCAGTGGTGGCCGACCTCGGTGTGGATGGCGTAGGCGAAGTCGATCGGCGTCGAGCCGGTCGGCAACTCGCGGATGTCGCCCTTCGGCGTGAAAACGTAGACGTCGGTGGCGAAGAGGTCGAGCTTGACGGTGTCCAGGTATTCAGCCGGATCCGAGAGCTCCTTCTGCCATTCCAGGAACTGGCGCACCCAGCGGAACTTCGCCTCGTCCTTCATGTCGATCTCGCCGCTCTCCTTGTAACGCCAGTGCGAGGCGATGCCCCACTCCGCGATCTGGTGCATGTCCTTCGTGCGGATCTGGAACTCGACCCGCTGGCCGCGCGGCACGATGACCGTCGTGTGGAGCGACTGGTAATTGTTCACCTTGGGCATGCCGATGTAGTCCTTGAAGCGCCCGGGCACGGGCTTCCACAGCGAATGGATGAAGCCGAGCGTCTCGTAGCATTGGGGGAGGGTCTGCACGATGACCCGGAAGGCGATCAAGTCGTAGATCTGCTCGAACTCGATCTTCTGGTCCTCCATCTTCTTGTAGATGCTGTAGAGGTGCTTGGTGCGGGCCTGGATCTCCGCCTTCAGGCCGTATTCCCCCATCTTCTTGGCCAAACTCTCGCGGATGTCGTCCATGAACCGGCCGCTCTTCTTCTCCATCTCCTCCACCTTTTCGGAGAGCTTCCGGTAGACTTCGGGCTTCAGGTATTTCAGGCAGAGGTTCTCCAGCTCGATCCTCACCTCCTGCATGCCGAGGCGCCCGGCGATGGGGGCGTAGATATCCAGCGTCTCCTGGGCGATCCTCACCTGCTTCTCTTCGGAGAGATGCTGGAGCGTCCTCATGTTGTGGAGACGGTCGGCCAGTTTCACCAGGATGACCCGGATGTCCTCGGCCATCGCCATGAACATTTTCCGGAAATTCTCGGCCTGGCGCTGCTCCTTGGAGGTGAAACTGATCTTGGAGAGCTTCGTGACGCCGTCCACCAGCCGGGCGATGGGTTTTCCGAATATCTGCTGGACCTCGTCGACGGTGGTCAGCGTGTCCTCGACCGTGTCGTGGAGGAGGCCTGTGGCGATGGACGGGGCGTCCAGGCGCATCTGCGCCAGGATGTGCGAGACCTCGAGGGGATGAACCAGGTACGGCTCTCCCGAACGGCGTGTCTGTCCCTGGTGGACCTTGGCCGAGAAGACGTAGGCCTTTTTGATCAGGTCCAGGTCGGAGTCGGGGTTATAGCGGTGAACCTCTTCTAGAATATCCTCGAGTCTAATCACTTTCTTCGCCCGCTGATGATGGTTTTGAGTTCGGAGTAAGCCCGATCGACGTCATCGTTAATGATAACATAATCAAACTTATCCTGCTCGGCCATCTCGGCGCGGGCGTTTTCGAGGCGCTTTTTCAGGGCCTCGGGGGCCTCGGTCTGGCGGCCTTTCAGGCGGGCCTCCAGGGCCTCGATCGAGGGGGGCATGAGGAAGATGAGGACGGCGTCGGGGAAGGCCCGGCGGACGCTCATGGCGCCGCGGGTGTCGATGTCCAGGACGGTGTCGAGTCCCTTCTTCCGCCGGTCGACCAACGGGGGCTTGGGCGTTCCGTAGAAGAAGGAATGGACCTCCTCCCACTCGAAGAAGGCGTCCTTTTGGGCCATGTCGCGGAAGGTCTTTTCGTCGACGTAATAGTAATCGACCCCTTCCTTCTCGCCGGCCCGGGGCGGGCGGGTCGTGCAGGACACCGAGCGCGCGATGTCCGGGAAATCGGCCAGGAGGCGGTTCAAGAGGGTGGTCTTTCCGGCCCCCGAGGGGGCGGAAACGACGAAAATGCGTCCGGTCTTACTCGACATTCTGAATTTGTTCCCGAATCCGTTCGAGCTCGCTCTTGAACTCGATCACCTGGTGCGCGAGCTTCACGCCCTGCGACTTGGAGCCGATGGTGTTGATCTCACGGCCCATCTCCTGGGCGAGGAAGTCGAACTTGCGGCCGATGGGCTCCTTCGCGCGCGCGAATTTCTCGAACTCGTGGAGGTGGCTGCGCAACCGGACGATCTCTTCGGTGACGTCCGCGCGCTCGGCCATCATGGCGGCCTCCTGCAAGACGCGGCCCTCCTCCATCGTGCCCACGCCCTTCCACTTGTCCTCGAGCTTCTTCCGGTAATTGTCCCCGCGCTTGAGCGCTTCCTTCTCGATGACCAGTAAGAGGCGCAGGAGGTGCTTCGCGCGGCCGTCAAACCATTTCTGCAGCCGCTCGCCTTCCCGCGACCGCATCACGCCCAGGCTCTGCAACGCGCGATCGACGAGATCGATCAAGGGCTTTTGAAGGACGGTCACGTCCTCGTGGCCGGAATGGGAGAAGAAGATCTCGCGACTGGTCAGGATGTCGGAGATCGTGACGGCGCCCGGAAGCTTCAGTTCCTTTTGGATGCGCTTCAGGACGTTGAACGAGCGGCGGGCGAGCGCGATCTCGGCCTGCTCCCGATCGATGCTTTCCTCCCGCAGAAAGAGTTCGAACTTGCCGCGTGAGAACCGCTCCCGAACGTGCCGCACCACCTCCGGCTCGAGGATGGCGAAGCGCCCCGGCGAGCGAAAACTCACCTCGCAAAAGCGGTGGTTCACCGAGCGGGCCTCGACGACGAGGCGAAAGCGCCCCACCTTGCCCTGAGCCACCCCGAAACCGGTCATTGAATTCATATAGTGAGCGAAGGAGGTTTATCCTCCGCAGTGAACGATCATCAACAGCCCTCAGATGGGGGCTTGGGGGAGAGCGGTATCTCCCCCAACTCTCAAGACTCGAAACGGATCTTCGTTCCGCCCACGGTGATCAAATCGCCCTTCTTCAGGATCTTGGATTCGACCTCGGCGCCGTTGACGTAAGTGCCGTTCTTGCTCACCAGGTCCAGGATGCCGACCAAGCCCGAGTCGTCGAAGAAAAGCATGGCGTGAAGCCGGGAGATGGCGCTGTCCTTGAGGGGCACGTCGCTCTCGCGGACGAATCCGCCCAGTTCCTCGCCGCCGCCTTTCGGGCGGGCGGTCTTCGCCCCTTCTCCTTTATGGAACTGGCGGCTTAAGTACTGCATCACGACTTTTTTGGAATTGTCGTCCAGGGAGACGGCCGCGTCGACCGCGAAGATCTTGGTGCGCTCCGCGTCGTCCAGCGTCCTTCCCAGGGCCCGGCAGGTGCCCTTTTCCAGCTCGATCCGCTCGCCCTTGTTCTTGCCTTCGACGATCAGGAAGACCGCCTTTTCCCCGGACGAAACCCGCTGCGGGTCGCCTTCACCCTTTTGGGCACTCTTTTCGGCTCTCATAGGAAACGCCTCCTCGATGAGCATGACGGGAACGCCTTCCCGGACGGGATAAACGATGCGGCAGGACTCGCAGATCAAACCCTTCTCGTCGCCGGCAAGCGTCAGATCCCCCTTGCACTTGGGGCAGGCCATAATCGACAGAAGATCGTTGTCGAGGCGACGAGCGGGCATCCAAGAGACTTTTACTCCATCTTGAGCGCGCCGGTAAAGCGTTGATTATACATGCCAATCAGGCGCTTGGTCAGGTCGTCCTTGGTCTTGGCATAGAGGACGGCGTCCTGGGAGGTTTCGACGATCATCGTATAGCCTTCCTTCGAGCCCACCTCCGCCGTGATGGTCTTCAAGTTCTGAAGGATCTGACCGGTCATCCGGGCTTCCTTGGCCACGAGGTCGTCGCGGTAGGTCGCCATGTCCTTCTGAAGGGCGACAAGCTTGTCGTTGAAGGCCTTCTGCTTGGCGGCCATCGCGTCCTGGGAGAGAACGGCGCCCTGTTTCTGGGCCTCTTCCTGCATCCTCTTCAGTTCGTCTTGCTGGAGCTGGAGCTTCTTCTGCTTGGCGTCGAACTCCGCCTTCAGGGAAGCCTTGGCCCGCTTGCCCTGCTCGACCTCGTTCAAGGCCTGCTGGAAATTAACGCCACCGATCTTGACGTCGTCCGCGCGCACGGCGCGGGAGAGACCGATCGAAAGGGAAACGGCCATCGCGATCACAAGAATCTTTTTCATGGGACACATCCTCCTTAGATTTCGCGTGTTTTATACGGGGGAAAGAGCGAACGCAAGACTAGAAAAAGCTTCCAATGGTGAAGTTGAAGACGGATCGATTCTCACCGGGGTTCCGGCTGAACGGGAAGCCCCATTCGAACCGCAAGGGCCCGAGCGGCGAGTTCCAGCGCAGGCCCGCGCCGCCGTCGAAGCGCAGGCGGTTCAAGGCGAAGTTCTGGGTCTCGTCGAAGGCGTTGCCGGCGTCGAGGAAAGTGACGAACTTAAGCCCGGCGGGATCGTAGACGGGGAATTCGAGCTCCAAGTTGAACTGGAGCATCTTGTTACCGCCGTAGACGAAGCGGTTGTCCCCTCCCGCCACCGTATTCGGCACGAAGACCGAGGGGCCGACCGACCGCAGCGTGTAGCCGCGCAGGGAGTTGACGCCGCCCATGAAGAACCGCTCGAACAGCGGCACCGGGAGGCTGTTCAAGCTCGAGATCTGGCCGATCGTCGCGTTGAACTTGACCACGACGCTCTTCCAGACGGGCTGGTAGTAGCGGAAATTGCCGGTCAGGCGGAGGAACTCGTTGTCGCCCCCGAGCCCCGCGTACTCCACCGAACCGCTCGTGAACATGCCGCGGGTCGGGAAAAGCCGGTTGTTGCGGGTGTCGCGGGCGAGCGTCAGCGACGCGCTGGAGGTCAAGCCCGACAGGTTCTGGTTGAACGCCGCCGGCACCGTCGTCTGGAAATCGCCGACGTTGACGTCCTCGATCTGGTAACCCATCCGGATGCTGGACCAATCGAAAAGCTGGTGACCCAGGCTCACCGATCCGCCGAAGGAACGGCGCTCGAAGTCGGTGAAGACGTTGACCGTGCGGAAACCGGAGACGCCCAGCAACCAGTCCGAGTCCAGGAAATGCGCGTCGTCGAACGATAAGATGAACAACTGCCGCTTGGAGGACAGTTCCGTGGAGAACTGACCGCTGATGCCGTAGCCTAAGAAGTTCTGCTTCGCGATGGACGCCGTGAAGATGAAGTTTTCCGCCGAGGAGAATCCGGCGCCGATGGAGAAGTTGCCGGTGGGCTTTTCCTTCACGGTGATGTTGATGTCGATCCGGTCGTCCGAAGAGCCGCGCGGCGTGGCGAAGTTGACTTCCTCGAAATAACCCAGAGCCTGCAGGCGCTGCTGGGACAATTTAAGCCGCGATTCGTTGTAGAGGCTGTTCTCCTTCAGCATCATTTCGCGCCGGAGGACCTTGTCGCGCGTGATGGTATTGCCGGAGATGTTGATGCGGTCGATGTAGACGCGCGGCCCCTTCTGGATCACGTAGGTCACGTCGGCGGTCAGGTCTTCGTCATGGGGCTGGATGTTGGGGTTGATGTTGGCGAAGGCGTAACCCTGGTCGCCGTAGATCGTGGCGAGGGTCATCAGGTCCTCTTCCACCGACTTGCGCGCGTAGAGCTGGCCGGACTTGAGCTTGAACCGGCTCCGGAGCTCTTCCTTGGTGGTCAGCACGTCGCCTTCGAGGCCGACGTTCTTCACCTTGTACTTCTCGCCCTCGACAACGTGGAAGGTCACCGTGATCCACTTGCGGTCCTTCGACAGGTAGACCTGCGGCGGGCTCACCTTCACCTTCAGGAAGCCGTTGTTCTGGTAGTGATAGGCCAGGAAGGCCACGTCGCGCTTGATCTGCTCGTCCTGATACTTGCCGCTGGAGGTGAGCCAGGAAATGTAGCCCTTCTCCTTGCTCTTGACCTTGCCGCGGAGCTCCTTGTCGGAGAAGGTCTTGTTGCCGATAAAATTGATGCGCTTGATCCGGACCGGAGCTCCTTCGCGGATGTTGAAAACGAGCTCCTGGCCGGTCCCGTTCGGGATGTCCTTGAACTCCGGCGTCACCTCGGCCAGGTGGTAGCCCTCGGCGACGTACTTCTCCTGAATTTTGCGGATGGAGCTGTCCAGGCGCGCGGCGTCCGCGGAGCCGAAAGGCTTGACGTCGATGACCTCGCGCAGCTTCTCGTCCTTGATCTTCTTGTTGCCGAGGAAGGTGATCTTGGAGATCTGGCTGCGTTCGGAGACGATGTAGGTGAGCTTGACCCCGCCGCCCGCCGTCCCCTTCTCCACCTGAACGTTGTCGAAGGCGCCGAGCTTGTAGAGGGCCTGGAGGTCCCGCCTCACCTTGTCGGCGGAGTAGGCCTGGCCGACCCGGCTTTCGATGGTGGCGAGGATGGTCGCCTCCTCGACGCGCCGGTTGCCTTGGGCGCGGATCTCGCGGATGACGCCGTCCGCCCTCGCGAGCGAAGGCGCCAGAAACGCCAGGACCAGAAAAACCGACGCCAGAATCCTCTTCATCACTTAATTCCCTTTGCCCACTTTCCCGTCCTCCAAGAGGATCCGCTCCGGGAACCGCGACGCGGCCGCCGGGTTGTGGGTGACCATCACAAGCGCCATCTCGCGCTCGCGGTGCAGCTCCAACAAGAGGTCGATCAACTTCTTTCCGTTCTCCTCGTCCAAGTTTCCGGTCGGCTCGTCGGCGAAGACGACGCGCGGCTCGCCAATCAGCGCCCGCGCCACCGCCACCCTCTGCTGCTCACCACCGGAGAGCTCGGCGGGCCGATGCCCGGACCGCGCCTCCAAGCCCAAACGCTTCAACAAAACGTCCGCCTTCTCCCCCGCCCGAGATTTCGATTCGCCCCGGACCAGCAGGGGCATCATCGCGTTCTCCCTGGCCGTGAACTCCGGCAGGAGATGGTGGAACTGGAAGACGAAGCCCATCGTCCGGTTTCGAAACCGGGAAAGATCTTCGTCGCTCCGTCCGTAAAGCGGCTGCCCTTCGAAGAGGACCTCGCCGTCGGACGGCGCGTCCAGGGAGCTTAAGACGTGAAGGAGCGTGCTCTTGCCCGCGCCTGAGGATCCGACGATGGCGGTCAACGACCGGGATTCGATGTCCAGGTCCACGCCCTTCAACACGGGCGTTTCGGTGTCCTCTATCCAGTACGACTTTCGGACGTTAAGGGCGCGGATCAAAGAAGGCATTCTTAGGCTTCCAATAAGGCCCTGGCGACGTTCAACCGCGAAACGCGTCGGAGCGTCCAGACGCAAGCCGCGAACACGATCGCGAGGGCGGCGGCCGCGACTCCCGCCAAAGTCTGCCACGACCAGGCGACGGGAACGCTCCGCACGAAATAAATTTCCGGAGCCAGAGACAGCGGTTTCCATCGGTCCAGAAACAAAAGAACGGCCGTCCCGAGCGCGAGCCCGGCGGCGATGCCCGCGGACCCTATCAAAAGACCGTCGAAAAGAAAGACATTTCGTATACTTCGCCAACCTAGGCCCATCGCGCGGAGAATGGCGACCTCGCCCCTGCGTTCCAAGAAGAGCATGGCCAGCGTTCCCACGATGTTCAAAGCCGAAACGGCGACCAAAACCCCCAAAATCACCGCAAAGACTCCCTTCTCCACGTCCAGGGCCCGGAAAACGTTTTCGTTCAGCTCCCTCCAGGTCATGATCCCATAGGGATAATCGTAGCGATTCCGGAGCGCGGAGGCCCAGGCGTCGGCACGGTCGGGGTCGGAGAGCCAGATCTCCAGGCCCGAGACCTTGTCGCCGGTCTGGAAAAAGGACTGGGCCGTCTCCAGGCTTAAGAACGCGAAGGTGGAATCGTACTCGAAGAGTCCCGACTCGAAGGTGCCGACGATGAAAAATTTCTTAACGTTCTTCACGCCCATGTCTTCCGGTTTCATCCCTTGTGGGAACAAGACCCTCAAGACGCCCCGTTTGAGGCTTAGGTTCTCGGCCAAGGTTTTCCCAAGCACGATCTCCGGCAACTTTTCCGGGTTTTCTCCGGGGGCGGGCGGCGTGCGTTGAAGGCTCAAGCGCGAGACCTTTTGATATTTGTCGAAATCCACGCCCTTCAAGACGATGCCCTTCACCTGGGCGCCGGAGACAGCCATGCCTTCGCGATAGATGAAGGGCGTGACGCCGTCGCTGCGGCCCAGTTTTTCATAGCCCTTGAGATCCGCCGCCAGCGTCGCCGCGTCGCTGATCTCGTCGGCCTTGGTGAGGATGACGTGGGCGTTGATGCCCAAGATCGCCTGCCGGTACTCCTTCTGGAATCCCGCGATCACGGAAAAGGCCACCCAGAGGGCGCCGACGGCGAAGGCCAGGCCCGTCACGGCGATGAGGGCGGCCGCGGACAGGAAACGCCCGCGCTTTTTAGAGAACAAAAACCGACGGGCGAGAGAGAGTTCGAGGGACGACATTTATTCGTACCTCAGGGCCTGGACGAGCGAAACCTTTGCGGCTTGATAAGCCGGATAGATCGCCGCCAGGACGGTGACGACGGGGACCAGGCACAGGATCAGGGCCGCATCCCCCGCCTCCACCGCGACGGGCAGATGCTCCAGGTAATAACTCGCCGGCAAGGGGGCCGGATATTTGGTCAGGATCCAGGAGGCCAGCAGCCCCAACCCGCCGCCCACGACCGATCCGGTCACGCCGATGGCCGCGGATTGCAGGAGGAAGATCCGGCGGACGCCGCCCTTCTTCAATCCCATCGCGCGCAGGGCCGCCATGTCGGACAGCTTGTCCAGAACGGTGAGCGAAATGAGCCCGAAGATATTGAATCCGGCGATCAGCAGCAGCATCCCGAGAAGAAGAAACATCCCGATCTTCTCCAACTTCATGGCGGCAAAAAGTTTCGGATTCGCATCCCGCCACGTCTCAATCTTCAAATCTTTGGACTTTGGACCTTGGACCTTGGACTCCAATACTTTTTTAACCCCTTCCGCCTCTTCCGGAGCATCGAGCCAAACCTCGAGTCCGGTGCGCGCCTGATCCCCGAAGAGACCCAAGGCCTGCGCATACGGAATGACGGCGTACTTGCTGTCGAACTCGTAGAACCCCGAATGGAAAATACCGGTGGGCTTGAACGATTTCACGCGCGGGAGCACGTCGCCCGAGGGGCCGACGTCCCCCAGAGGAAAGATCAAACGAACGTCTTCCTCGAAATCCGGGTGGACGTGAAGCGAATCGGAGAGCCCGTCGCCCATCACGATGCTCTGGTCCGAAAACGGCTCGCTCTCGTAATACCGCCCGAGCCGCGACTCTTCCGGCGGCTCGGCGATCCCGCGCACGCGGAGTCCCAGCACGCCGCCGTCCTTGGTCTGGGCCACGGCTTCGCCTTCGGCGAAGGGGACGACGCGGCGGATGCGGGGGTCGGCCTTTTTCCAATCCTCGACCTGGGAGGAAAGATCCTCGCCGTCGGCGCTCGCCACCGTCACCGGCGCCTTGAAACGCAGGATGCGCTTGCGAAAGTCCTTCTCGAAACCGTTCATGACGGAGAGCACGAAGATGAGGGCGAAGACGCCGACGGCGACCGACAAAAGGGAGATCGTCAGGATGAGCGAAACAAAAGGCGGCTTCCGGCGCGTGGAGAGGTAGCGGCGTGCGACGAGAGATTCGAACACGGTCGAAGGCGTACCGGGGATGAGGGGTCAATTCAAGGAGAGAAAACAGACTCTATTCCAAGATTTCTATCCTCAGGATGAGCCGACCGACCGATGCCTTAATGATCGTCTCCATGCCTTGCAAGGGTATGTCGGGCAGCAAGGCCCCCAACTCCTCTTTCATGCGCTTAGGCGTCAGCCCGTCCAGCTTGCGCTTCAAGAAAGCGGCCGCCTCTTGCGGGCTCACAACTTTGGGCTTGGATCGACCGATCTCCAATCGCGCAAGGCGCTGCCTCAGCGTTTTTTCATCGAATGGAGTCAGGGGCTCCATGAGCATCAGGTCGTACAGATCTCGCAGAAGGTCTCTCTCCAGAGCCGCGGCGATTTTGTGGGAAAGCGCCTCCGAAAGATCCATCGTCGCCACTACCTGGGGTTTCAAGGCGTAGGCCTGGGAAAGCACCGTCGTCGTCATGGGCTGAGGAGGTTTATTCAGCAATTCGACGACATTGATCTCCAGTTTCGCCTTCTCATTTGAGTTTTGGTCCTTCACTTGGATGAAAATCCCTCGAGAATTCGATAAAGCATCCTCGACCTCCACGCTGTCCAAATCTTCCAAAGAAGTCTTCAGTTCCTCCGCAAAGAGAGTTCGCTTCTTCGTACGAACCCATACGTAATCCAAGTCCTGTGTCTCGCGAGGGCTATTTAAGAGACGAAGAAGCATCCCGCCTTTTAGAACGAGTTGGTTTTTATATTTCTCAGCTAGAAAATTCATGAGCCTGGCCAAAAGCTCTTCACGCTTCTTCACGGATTTGTCCTTTCACGAAAGCGACGAATTTAGGATTTTTGTAGGCACGAAGATATTTTCGAAGCTTCTTCAGATCCAGCTTTTGGGTATCGATGTCGGAAATCGGGTCCACGACGAACGTCGCCCCTTTCGAGCGATAGTACAGAATGTCGAGATAAGCCTTTTCGCTATCCGCGATTCGAATCCCCTGAGCCTCTCTTTGAAAGCCGAAGAGCAGGTCTTTTTTGATTTTGAAAAATCGAAGAAGACCGAAGGGCGTTTTGATCGTTTCGGGAGGTCCCGGGTAGACGAGGGAGACGCTGTAGGTGGGTACGGTCCCGATCAGCCCGTTTTTGGCGAGAACGGAATCCATGGAAACGTACGCGTTCTCTTTGAGGCGCGAAGCCAGCGTCCAAAGGTCCGGCTTGTCCGTCGCGTAGATGTTCCGCCTGATCTTGAAGAGGACCTTTTCCCGGATCAGGCGGGCGACAGCCTTGGCCGTCCGGTCGGAGGTCTTAAGTCCCAGCAGAACCCACAGATCCGCAAAGGAAAAGACTCCGTTCAACTGCGGAGCGAAGGTCTGAATTTTTTTGATCGTCTCGGCGAAGCCGACCCGACTTTTCATAGTAACATACTAGTGCACATAAAGCGCACTAAGTCAATATTATGAAAATAGAGGTTTAGCTTGTCGGCCTCATGAGCGGAAACAGGATCACATCCCGGATCGACGGCTGGTCGGTCAGGATCATCACGAGACGATCGATGCCGATGCCCTCCCCCGCCGTCGGCGGGAGGCCGTGCTCCAGGGCGCGGATGTAGTCTTCGTCGTAGGGCATCGCCTCTTCGTCGCCCTTCTTCCGGGCCTCGACCTGCTGGAGGAAGCGCTCCTTTTGATCGAGCGGATCGTTCAACTCGGAAAAGCCGTTGGCGACCTCCATGCCGGCG
>DASUFF010000070.1:0-31349 GCA_036274695.1 bacterium
CGTGGCCCGCTTGGCCCGCGATCGTCTCGACCACCGCCACGCCTTCCTCCATGGCTTTGTGGGCGAGCATGGGTCCGGCGATCACGTCGCCGATGGCGTAGACGCCTTCCATGGAGGTCTGGAACTTGGCGTCGACGACGATCCGGCCTTTTTCGTCCACCTGCACGCCGGCTTCCTTCAATCCCATGCCTTCCGTGTAGGGCTTCCGGCCCACGGCCATGAGGACGACGTCGGCGCTGATCGTCGCCTCGCCGCCCTTGGGATCGATGACGTTCACGACCACCGTTCCATCCTTTTTGACCTCGGTCTGTTTGACCTTGGTGGAGAGGCTGAACTTCATGCCCTGTTTTTCCAAAATGCGGTGCAGGCCGCGCGAGAGGTCGGCGTCCATGAGGGGGACGATCCGGTCCAGCGCTTCCAAGACGACGACCTCGCTGCCCAGCCTTAGGTATACGGATCCGATCTCCAGGCCGATGTAGCCGCCGCCGATGATCACGAGCTTTTTCGGGATCTGCGGCAGGGAGAGGGCACCGGTGGAGTCGACGACCTTGACGCCGTCGACCGTGACGCCCGGAATGTTGATCGGTTGGCTGCCGGTGGCGATCAAAATGTTCTTGGCCTTCAACTGGACCTCTTCCTTGTCCCGGGTGACGGTGACCGTCTTGTCTCTCTTGGTCTTCTCGTTGATGTGCGCCGTGCCCACCACATGGGTCACCTTGTTCTTCTTGAAGAGGACGGCGACGCCGCCGGTCAGCTGGGCAACGACCCTGTCCTTGCGGTCCAGAAACTTTTTGAAGTCGATCGAGGCGCCCTGGACGTTGATGCCGTGATCCGCCATCTTCTGCTGCAGGAAGGCATAGTGTTCGGAAGACTCGAGAAGGGCTTTGCTCGGAATGCAGCCGACGTTCAGGCACGTGCCGCCCAGCGTCTTTTCCTTCTCGACGCAGGCCACCTTCATACCCAATTGGGCGGCACGGATGGCGGCGACGTAACCTGCCGGGCCGGCGCCGATGACGATCAAATCGAATTCCTGGATTTCGGGCATAATCAGATTTCCTTCTCGTTGACGATCAACGAAATGTTCTCGATGCCTTCCTTGATTTTCACCAAGAAAAGAACCGCGTCGCGGCCGTCGATCAGGCGGTGGTCGTAGGAGAGGGCCAGATACATCATCGGCCGGATCTCGACCTTGCCCTCCACGGCGACCGGCCGGTCCTGGATCTTATGCAATCCTAAGATCGCCGATTGGGGCATGTTCAAGATCGGCGTCGAGAGGAGGGAGCCGAAGACGCCGCCGTTGGAGATCGTGAAGGTCCCGCCCGACATCTCGGGGATCGAGAGCTTGGACTGCTGGGCCTTCACGGAGAGCTCGCCCAACTTCTTTTCGAAATCGACCAGGTTCATCTGGTCGACGTCGCGCATGACGGGGACGACTAAGCCCCGCTCGGTGCTCACCGCGACGGAGATGTCGACGAAATCGCGGCTGATGACCTCGTCGCCCGTGAAGGTGGAGTTGACCAGCGGGTATTCCTTGAGCGCGCGGACCGAGGCCAGGGCGAACAGTCCGACGACGCCCAGCGAAACGCCGTGCTTCTCCTTGAACTTTTCCTTGTTCTTCTTCCGGAAGGCCATCACCTGACTCATATCCGCCTCGTTGAAGGTGGTGAGGATCGCGGCGGTATGCTGGGCGGCGACCAAATTTTGAGCGATCTGGCGGCGGATGCGTGTGGCCGGCTCGCGCCATTCGCCGCGCCCTACGTCCACATGGTATTTGATCGGGGCGGCGACCTGGGCGGAGGTCGGTCCTGCCGACGGCGACGAGGAAGTGGAAGGGGAGGGAGACGTGCGCTGGACGTCTTCCTTGGTGACGCGGCCGCCCTTGCCGGTGCCCTTCAGGGCGTCCGCGTCGATGTGCTTCTCGGCGGCGATCTTCCGGGCCGCGGGGCTCAAGAGAGGCTCCGATTTCGCCTCGGCTTTCGGCCTTTCCCCCGTCGGGACCTCGGCCTTCCGGTCGGCGTCGGAGGCGGCGCTGTCATCGATGACGGCGATCACGTCGCCCGGCTTCACCACCTCGTCGCGCTCGGGCTTCAAGACCTCGATGCGCCCGCTGCGCTCGGCGCGGAGCTCGAAGGTCGCCTTCTGCGTCTCTAGCTCCACCAGAACTTCATCCTTCTTGACCAGGTCGCCGGTCTTCTTGCGCCATTCGCCGATATAAACCTCGGTGACGGATTCCCCGGCGCTCGGTACGATGACGTCGTGTTTCATGATCTCAAATCTCTCCTAAGGCCGTTTGAATGATCCTTTTCTGCTCGCGCATGTGAAGATGCAAATAACCGTCGGTGGGGCTCGCCTGCGGCGCCCGCCCCACATACTTGACCGGAAGGCTCAAACCCGGGACCGTCCAGAGCATCGGCAAGATGAAACTCCATCCCTCCGTGTTTTGTGGGCCTTCCTGGCACCAGATCAGCTCCTTCATTCCTTTATAGGCTCCGAGGATCTCCGCCAACTGGTCTTTGGCGAAGGGATAGAACTGCTCGACGCGGACGATCGCCGTCTCGCTCTGCTTCTGCTTCTTCCGGGCCTCGATCAGGTCGTAATAGACCTTCCCGCTGCACAGCACCACGCGCTTGGCCCGTGCCCGAATCTCTTCGTCCGTCTCGTCGAGGAATTCCTGGAAATGGCCGTCTTGGAATTGCCAGAGAGGGGAGACGACTAAGGGATGCCGGAGCAGGCTCTTGGGCGTCATGATAATGAGCGGCATGCGGATCGTCCGCGCCATTTGGCGGCGCAAAGCGTGAAAATATTGGACGGGGGTGGTTAAGTTGCAGACCTGGATATTGTTCTGGGCGCAGGCCTGGAGGAATCTTTCCAGGCGGGCCGATGAATGCTCCGGCCCCTGGCCCTCGAAGCCGTGGGGGAGGAGCAAGACCAACCCGCTGTGCCGCTGCCACTTGAAGGAGGAATTCACCACGAACTGGTCAACCATGATCTGGGCGCCGTTGACGAAGTCACCGTACTGGGCCTCCCACAGGGTCAGCTTGTTCGGATCGGCCAGGCTGTGGCCGAACTCGAAGCCCATGGCGGCGTACTCGGAGAGAGGGCTGTTGATGACCTCGAAATTCGCCTTCACGTTCCGCAATTGGTTGAGCGGTGTGAACTTCTTGCCCGTCTCGAAGTCGTGGAGGACGGCGTGGCGTTGGGAGAACGTCCCGCGCTCGGAGTCCTGGCCGGCCAGGCGGACGGAATACCCGTCGGCCACAAGGCTGGCGAAGGCCCAAGCCTCGGCCATGCTCCAGTCGACGTCGCGCTTGCCTTCGACCATCCCGCGGCGTTCTTCGAAATTCCTTTTCAGCTTCGGGTGGGGCTGAAAACCCTCCGGGATCGTGAGAAGCTGTTCGCCGACGGCCTTGAGTTTTTCGACAGAATAGCCCGTGGCGGCCTTTTGGAAAATGTTCTTCTCGGTCGGCTTGGCCAGTTTCGCCCAGCGGTCGCCAAAGGCGTGCATCTTGGGGGAGACCGGCTTCTGTTTCGACTCGTTCAGCGCGTCGTCCAAACGGCGGTCGTAGGCCTCCTTCATGGACGCGACCTGCTCCAAGGAGATTCCCTCGGTGCGCGCCGCCTGGCGGCCGTAGATGTCGAGGACGGGCGTGTGCGCCTCGATCTGGCGGTACATCAGGGGCTGGGTGAAGGACGGCTCGTCGCCCTCGTTGTGTCCGTAGAGACGATAACCCATGACGTCGATAACGACGTCGCGCTTGAATTCGTAGCGGAAATCCAGGGCCAGCTTCACGCAGCGGATCGCAGCCTCCACCTCATCTCCGTTCACACGGAAGATGGGGAACTCGAGCATCTTGGCGATGTCGGTGGCGTTCGGGGCCGAGCGGGCCTCCTCCGGCGTCGTCGTGTAGCCGATCTGGTTGTTCATGATGATGTGGATGGTGCCGCCGATGGAGTAGCCGTCCAGGTCCGCCATGTTGAGCGTCTCATAGATGACGCCCTGGCCGGAGAACGCGGCCTCGCCATGGATCAAGACGGCCAGCGTTTTCTTCTTGTGCCAGTCGGATTTGAGCCGCTGCTTGGCGCGCGCCACACCCATGATGACGGAATTGACCGCCTCTAGGTGGCTGGGATTCGGCATGAGCGAGAGGTGGACGGGCCGGCCGGAGGAGGAGGCGGTGTCCTGTGAAAAACCCATGTGGTACTTCACGTCGCCGTCGCCGGGCTCGGCGTCCAGGTGGCCGGAGAATTCGGCGAGCATCACGCGCAGGTCTTTTTGGAAAATATTGGCCAGCACGTTCAAGCGCCCGCGGTGGGCCATGCCGATCAAGATCTCGTCCGCCCCGAGGGCGGTGGCCTCTTCGATCAGGACGTCGAGCATGGGGATCAAAACCTCGAGGCCCTCGATGGAGAAACGTTTTTGGCCCACGAAGCGGCGGTTTAAGAATTCCTCGAACCCCTTGGCCTCGACCAACTTCTGCAGGGCCCGGACCTTTTGGTCGGGGAGGAGGGCGCGCGACAGCACGTCCGACTCGACCCTCTTTTGGATCCATTGGCGGCTGACCGGCTCGTCGATGTGGCCGTACTCCACAGCGACCGGAGAGCAGTAATAGGCCTGGAGGGACTTGATGATCTGGCGGAGCGTGACCGATCCGAACCCCAGGACCTGTCCGATCTGGCAAATACGGTCCAAGTCCGGCTCCTTCAGGTTGAAATTAAAGAGGTCGAGGAGGGGATGGGTCTTGATGCCGCGGTCGAGGGGATTGACGTCCGCGATCAGGTAACCCATTTCGCGATAAGCCTGGATCAGCTCCAGCACGCGGATCTCGAACTCCAGCTTCTCCATCGAAATTTCGGAAGGCGAGCCGCCTGCACGGCTGACGGCGAGGCCGTCGAAGAAGAATCGCCAGGAAGGTTCCAGCCGGTGAGGATCCGCGAGATACTGCTTTTCGAGTTCCTCGATATAACCTGCGTTCAGCGAGTTGAAGTAACTGGGCATATAAAAAAGCCCTGCCGTCCTTGTTATCGGAGGCAGGGCCTTTTGCAAGGTAGCGGGGGCAGGATTTGAACCTGCGACCTCCGGGTTATGAGCCCGGCGAGCTACCGGACTGCTCCACCCCGCGATCAGAGTTGGCGAGTGATAGCAGATGTCGCCGCTTTGTCAACCCGCCATTCGGCGTTCGTCGGGCAAGACAAGCTCCTGAAAATTCACAGGAAGATTGCCGAATTGATTTGACGAATTTCTCGCTCATGTAATAATTTGAAGATGCACGCGGTGAAAAAAAATTAAATGCCTTCGACGAGCCTCAAAGAAATTTCCCAAAACGGCAACGGTCCTACCAACGGCGCTCAGGATCTCCTCAACTCAAAATCGGTGAAGAATTGGAAAGTCGAAGACTCCATCCGTCTTTACAACATCGACAATTGGGGCTCCGGATATTTTTCCGCCAACGAAACGGGCGAGGTCACGTGCCGTCCGATCCAGCAGGAAGGCGCGAGCATCTCGCTCCTGTCCGTCATCAAGGTGGCGAAAGAGGCGGGGCTGACCTTTCCGTTGCAAATCCGGTTTCAAGACCTGCTCCGGCACCGGGTGCGTTCCATCAACATCGCCTTCAAGAACGCGGTGGAGGAGCACAAATACCAGAACGTTTACAAGGGCGTGTTCCCCATCAAAGTCAATCAGTTGCGCGAGGTTGTTGAAGAGATTCTCGATGCCGGACGCGAGTTCAATCATGGACTGGAAGTCGGTTCCAAGCCCGAATTGGTGGCCGCCCTGGCCATCAACGACAATCCGGACAGCTTGATCGTTTGCAACGGTTACAAAGACAACCATTTCATCCGTCTGGCGCTTTTAGGCCAGAAGGTCGGGCGCAAGATCATCCTCGTCATGGAAAAGGTGGACGAGTTGGAGAGGGTGATTCAACTCGCCAAGCAGATGGAAGTGGAACCCATGGTCGGCATCCGCATCCGCTTGAACAGCAAGGGGGCGGGGAAGTGGGCCGACTCATCCGGCGACAACGCCAAATTCGGTTTGAGCGCCGCCGAAGCCTTAGAGGCCTGGGAAGTCCTGCAGGAGAGCGGTTACGGAAACAGCCTGAAGATGGTCCATTTCCACATCGGCTCCCAGGTTCCGGACATCATGCACTTCAAGCAGGCGGCCCGCGAGGCGGCGCGCTACTACGCGAAATTCAATCAACTGGGCGCCAAGCTCGAATACATCGACGTCGGCGGCGGCTTGGCCATCGATTACGACGGATCGGGGACGACGTTCCATTCGTCCATGAACTATTCGCTCGACGAGTACGCGAGCACGATCGTCTACAATATCCGGGACGTCTGCGACGAGGAGAAGGTCCCGCATCCGACGATTGTTTCCGAATCCGGCCGGTCCACGGTGGCCCATCATACGGTCCTGGTCGTGGAGGCCTTCGCGAACGTGGAAAAGAGCCGCGAATCGAAGCTAATGAGCATCAACGCGGACGACAAGGAGCACAAGATCATCCGCGACATGCTGTCGCTCCGCCGCAAGCTCCCGCACAAAAAGAACATTTTGGAGCTCTACCACGCGCTCCAACAGGTCAAGGAAGAGGCCACGCGGCTGTTCGACGTGGGTCTGCTGGATCTGGTCACCAAAGCCAAGGTCGAGAACCTGTATTGGCAGTTGGCCGAACAGATCATGAACAAGTTCCAGGCCAACGGCCACGTCCCGGAAGAGATCCAGGAGCTGGCGAATACACTGTCGGACCAGTACATCTGCAATTTTTCGATCTTCCAGTCGCTTTTGGACAATTGGGCCATCGGCCAGTTGTTTCCGATCATCCCGATCCATCGCTTGAACGAGGCTCCGGACAACAAGGCGACCTTGGTGGACATCACGTGCGATTCGGAAGGCAAGATCGACGAATTCATCGACGTCCAGGACGTGAAGGAATCCCTCCCGCTGCATTCCTTCGGCCCGGGAAACAAAAATGAGCCTTATTACCTGGGATTCTTCCTGATCGGGGCCTACCAGGACATCATGGGCGATCAACACAATCTGTTCGGGCGCACCAATGAGGTCCACGTGTTCCTGGACGAGGATGAAGAGAGCGGTTTCTACGTGGAAGAGGTGATTCCCGGCTCGACCGTCGAGCAGGTCTTGAACAACACGCAATACGACCCGAACGACCTGGTCCGCAAGTTCAAGGCCGTGGTCGACACCGCGATTAAGGAAGACCGGATCAAGCCCACCTTAGGAATGCGCCTTTTGGATGAGTATCGAAAGGCGCTGGCCGACTACACGTATCTGTCCGACGGGCAGTTCTAAGACTCCAAAAAAGCATAGGTCCTATAAGCCGCGTTCGACCTATAGGACCCATCAACTGTCGTATAAGATATATTATGTAAACTACACCATCCTACTTCTTGCCGCCCAGGATCTTATACATACCCGTCCCGCATTTTTCGCACTTCCCCTGCATGGCCTTCCGGCCGTTCTTCATTTCCACTTCCTTGGCCTCCACCATCGCCTGCTTGGCCTTGCACTTTACGCAGTAAGCTTCCGCTTTATCAGTCATGAGATCCTCCCTGGATTTAGTCCGACTTGAACCGATGTTTTAACCGCAATTTCTAACTTTTTCCACATCCCGATGATAATCCTGCATCGCCTTCACGCTTAAGCCACGCTTCTTCATGGTCTCGATCCCGTCCACCGCCGCCACGGCCGCCGCCGCCGTCGTGAAATACGGGACGTTCCTCATCAAGGCCGTCCGGCGCAGACTGAACGAGTCGATCGCCGAAATCCGACCTTCCGGCGTGTTGATGACCATGGCGATCGCCCCCCGGTCGATGTCCTCCACGATATGGGGGCTGCCTTCCGTCCTCTTATTGACGGGCATGACCGAAGCCAGTCCGTGTTCCCGAAGATAAAGCGCCGTGCCTTTGGTCGCGACGACCTTGAACCCCATGTCGATGAGTTTCCGGACCGCCCCCAATACCACGGGCTTGTCCGCGTCCCTGACGCTGATAAAGGCCGTCCCGCCGGACGGCAGATTGGTCCCGGCGGCGATCTGCGATTTGGCGAAGGCTTCTCCAAAGTCATCCGCGATGCCCATCACCTCGCCCGTCGATTTCATTTCCGGGCCCAGGATCGTATCGACGCCCGCGAACTTGGTGAACGGAAACACGGATTCCTTGATCGCCACATGCGGCAATTTCAGCGGCGATTGGATGCTGAACTCCTTCAACTTATGTCCGACCATCAGGAGCGACGCGATCTTGGCCAACGGGCTTCCCGTCGCCTTCGAGACGAACGGCACCGTCCGCGAGGCCCGGGGATTCACTTCCAGCACATAAAGCTCCCCGGATTTGATGGCGTATTGGACGTTCATCAATCCGATGACGTTCAATTCCTTGGCCATCTTGATCGACCAATCCTCGATTTGAGCCAGGATATCGGCGGATAACGACCGCGGCGGCAGGCTCATGGCGCTGTCGCCCGAATGGATGCCGGCCTCCTCGATGTGCTCCAGAATCCCCGCCACCACCACGTCCTTGCCGTCGGCCAGGGCGTCGACGTCGACTTCCAAGGCACCGTCCAGGAATTGATCGACCAGCACCGGCAGGCTCGCCTGCTCCCGCGCCATGTAGTCGCGCAGGCCGTTCGCGTCGTAGACGATCTCCATGGCGCGGCCGCCCAGCACGTAGGACGGGCGCACAAGCACCGGATAACCGATGCCGTCGGCGACCTTCACGGCCTCTTCCACCGAATTCGCCATGCCGTTCCGAGGCTGGCGCAGACCCAGCTTGGTGATCATTTGAGCGAACAACTCGCGGTCCTCGGCGCGGTCGATGGATTTCGGCGACGTCCCGATGATCGGCACGCCCGCCCTTTTCAGCGGAATGGCCAATTTCAGCGGGGTCTGGCCGCCGAACTGGACGATCACGCCCATCGGCTTTTCCTTCTCGACGATGTTCAGGACGTCCTCATAAGTCAGCGGCTCGAAATACAGGCGGTCCGAGACGTCGTAATCGGTCGAAACCGTCTCGGGATTGCAATTCACCATGATGGTTTCGAAGCCGTCCTCGCGGAGCGCGAAACTCGCGTGCACGCAGCAGTAATCGAACTCGATCCCCTGCCCGATCCGGTTCGGCCCGCCGCCCAAAATCATCACTTTCTTGCGCTTGGTGACGGCCGACTCGTCCTGAAACTCATAGGTGGAATAAAGATACGGCGTGTGGGCCTGAAATTCGGCGGCGCAGGTGTCGACGATCTTATAAACGGCCTCAATCTTCTTCTTTTTCCGAGACTTACGAACATTTTCCTCATTCGTTTTCCAGAGGTCGGCGATCCGGCGGTCGGAAAAGCCCTTTCTTTTGGCTGTTTCCAGGGCCTTTTCCTTATCTTTCTTCAAGGTTTCCTCGAAGAGGACGATTTCCCGGATGTGGGTCAGGAACCACGGGTCGATCTTGGTGGACCTGAAGACCTCGGCCACAGTCGCCTTCTTTCGAAAGGCCTCGGCCACAAAGAAGATGCGTTCGGGCCGGGGGATCGCGATGTGCGTCAACAGCTCCTTCTTGGTCATCGGGACCGCTTTGCGGTCGATGGTCAGGCCGTAGCGGCCGATCTCCAGGGAACGGATGGCCTTCTGCAACGACTCTTGGAAGGTCCGGCCGATCGCCATCGCCTCCCCCACCGACTTCATTTGCGTGGTGAGGATGGGATCTGTGCCGCGGAATTTCTCGAAGGTGAAACGCGGGATCTTGGTGACGACGTAGTCGATGGTGGGCTCGAACGACGCCGGCGTGGAGCGCGTGATGTCGTTGACGATCTCGTCGAGCGTATAGCCCACCGCAAGCTTGGTGGCGATCTTGGCGATGGGAAAGCCCGTGGCCTTCGAGGCGAGCGCCGAGCTGCGCGAAACGCGCGGGTTCATCTCGATCACCACCATGCGACCGTCCTTGGGATTGACGCCGAACTGGATGTTCGAGCCGCCCGTGTCGACGCCGATCTCGCGAATGACCCGGATCGCCGCGTCGCGCATGATCTGGTATTCCTTGTCGGTCAACGTTTGCTGGGGCGCCACGGTGATCGAATCGCCCGTATGGACGCCCATCGGATCCAGGTTCTCGATCGAGCAGATGATGACGACGTTGTCCTTCGTGTCGCGCATGACCTCGAGCTCGTATTCCTTCCAGCCGAGCACGGACTCCTCGATCAAAACCTGGCTGGTCGGGCTCGCCGCCAAACCGGCGCTGACGATGTCGATGAACTGCTGTTTATCGCGCGCGATCCCGCCGCCGGTGCCGCCCATCGTGAACGACGGGCGGATGATGGCGGGAAATCCGACGGACTTCAGGATCGTCATCGCCTCCTTCAATGTAGTGGCGAATCCGCTCTTGGGCAGCTCCAAACCGATCTTCTGCATGGCCTGCTTGAAGAGCTTGCGGTCCTCGGCCTTCTTGATCGCCGGGAGCTTCGCTCCGATCAACTCGACGCCGAATTTTTCTAAGACGCCCGCCTCGGCCAAACCCACCGCCGTGTTCAGGCCCGTCTGCCCGCCCAGGGTGGGCAGAAGCGCGTCCGGGCGCTCGGCCTCGACGATCTTCGCCACCATGTCGACCGACATCGGCTCGATGTAGGTGCGGTCGGCGAAGTTGGTGTCCGTCATGATCGTCGCCGGGTTGGAGTTCACCAGGATGACGGTGTAGCCCTCTTCCTTCAAGGCGCGGCAGGCCTGGGTGCCGGAGTAATCGAACTCGCAGGCCTGGCCGATGACGATCGGACCGGAGCCGATGATCATGATTTTTTTGATGTCGGTGCGTTTCGGCATAATCGCGTCACCGCCCCCACCCCCCCTCCTTATCAAGGAGGGGGCTCGGGGGAGGTCTTATCCTTTCATCATCTTGGTAAACCTTTCGAACAAATAATTCGCATCATGCGGCCCCGGCGAGGCCTCCGGATGGTACTGCACGGAGAACGCCGGCACCTTCGTCAGCTTCAAACCTTCCACCGTCTTGTCGTTTAAGTTCACGTGCGTCAGCACGGCCTTGCCCTTCAGCGAATCGGTGTCGACGGCGAAGCCGTGGTTCTGGGAGGTGATTTCCACCTTGTTCGTATCCAAATCCATCACCGGCTGGTTGCCGCCGTGGTGGCCGAACTTCAGTTTGTAGGTCTTCCCGCCCAACGACAGGCCTAAAAGTTGGTGTCCGAGGCAGATGCCGAAGACCGGCACTTTTCCCAAAAGGCCCCGGATGTTCTCGATGGCGTAGGTCACCGGCTCGGGGTCGCCCGGACCGTTCGAGAGGAAGACGCCATCCGGCTTCTTGGCCAGCACGTCTTTATAGGGCATGGTGGCGGGAACGACGGTCACGTCGCAGCCGGCATTGACCAGATTCCTCAAAATATTCCGTTTGATGCCGAAGTCGTAGGCGATGACTTTAAAGGACTTCTTGATGGGCTTTTTCTTATAACCCGTCTTCAGGTCCCAAGACCCTTCGGTCCAATGATAGGGCTTCCGGGTGGTGACGAACTGGACCAAGTCCCGCCCCACGAGCCCTTCCGCTCCCCTCACCTTCTTCAGCAGCCTCTTCACGTCGAAGTCCTTGGTGGAAAGAATGCCCATCTTCGAGCCTTGATCGCGCAGGTGCCGGGTCAAGGCGCGCGTATCCACGCCCTCGATGGCGACGATCCCGTTCTTTTTCAGGTAGGAATCGAGCGTCTGCCGCGAGCGGAAGTTCGAGGGCACGCCGTTGTAGTTCCGGACGATGAAGCCCTCCACGAAGGGCTTCCAGGATTCCACGTCCTCCGGATTCACGCCGTAGTTGCCGATCTCCGGATAGGTCATGACGACCATCTGACCTTTATAAGACGGATCGGTGAGGATCTCCTGATAGCCGGAGAGGCTGGTGTTGAAGACAACCTCGCCCGTGCGCTCGCCCGGGGCGCCGAAGGAAATTCCTTCAAAAACGCTGCCGTCTTCGAGGACCAAAACGGCTTTTTTATCTTTCGTCATACACGATCTTTCCGCCGACGACCGTCAGCTTCATCTTCCCCTTCAGCGCCCATCCGTCGAACGGCGTGTTGCGGCTGCGGGACTTGAAGCGCGAGGCGTCGACCTTGATTTTCTCCGCAGGGTCGAAGACCGCGATGTCGGCCTCCGAACCGGCGCGTAACGTACCGCGTCCTTTGAATCCGGCGATCTGGGACGGCTGCGACGAGAGGAGCTTGATGACGCCCGCCAGAGGAATCACTTTGTCTTCCACCAGTTTGAGCGCCAAAGGCAAGGCCGTTTCGAGGCCCACCAGCCCGTGCGCCGCCTTCACGAACTCGATTTCCTTCTCAAACGAGGCGTGGGGGGCGTGATCGGTGGCGATGGCGTCGATCACGCCTTCCTTCAAGCCCTTGCGCAGGGCGGCCACGTCTTCGGCGGAGCGCAAGGGCGGCCTCATCGAGGCTTCCGTCCGGTAACCGCGCACGGCTTCGTCGGTCAGCATCAGGTGGTGAGGGGTCACCTCGCAGGTGACCTGAACGCCCCTCTTCTTCGCCGCGCGTACGAGCTCGAGGCTGACGCGCGTGGAAAGGTGGGCGATGTGGAGGCGGGCCTTCGTGAGCTCCGCCAAGGCGATGTCGCGGGCAACGATGATCTCTTCGGCCGCGTTCGGCGAGCCGGGCAATCCCAACTCCGTGGCCACCGATCCCTCGTTGATCGATCCGTGCCCGCAAAGCGTCTCGTCCTCGGCGTGCGAGATGACGAGCAGGCCGAACCCGCGCGCATACTGCATGGCCTTCCGCATGAGGTAGCTGTCCATCACGCAGCGTCCGTCGTCGGAGATGGCGACGATGCCCGCCTCGTGCATCTGTCCGATCTCCGCCAGTGCCTGGCCTTCCAGCCCCTTCGAGATGGCACCCACGGGCGAGACGCGGACCAAACCCACCTCGCGCGCCTTGCGGACGATGAACTCGGTGATGACGGCGTTGTCATTCACCGGCTGGGTGTTGGCCATGCACAGCACGGTGGTGAAACCGCCTGCGGCGGCCGCTTCGGTGCCGGAGCGGATGTCTTCCTTATATTCGAAGCCCGGCTCGCGCAGGTGCGTGTGGAGATCGACGAAACCGGAAGAGACGACCCAGCCCTTGGCGTCGACGACCTGATCGCCCGCTCCGGCCGCAAGCCCCTTCCCCACCTTCTCGACCTTGCCGTTCGAACAAAGAACGTCGAAGACGCCGTCCTTCTTCTCCATCGGATCGATGAGGCGGCCGTTTTTAATCAGCAGTTTCATGCCGGGCGCCCCCAGTGCGAGAGGACCGCCATGCGGACGGGGACCCCGTGGTTCACCTGGTCCAAGATGACCGTCTTCGCCCCCTGCCCCGCCTTCGAATCGGCGACGTCGGGATCGATCTCCACGCCCCGGTTGATCGGACCCGGGTGCATGATCAGGGCGGAGGCCTTCATCTTGTGATGGCGCTCGCGCGTCAGACCGTAGAAGCGCGTGTATTCGACCAGCGAGGGAAAATTCATCTTCTCCTGGCGCTCCTTCTGGATGCGGAGGAGCATGACGACGTCGGCGTCGGGCAGCTCCCGGTCCAGGTCGGTCCCCACCCGCGCTCCAAAAGACTCCAGGCCCGGGGGCAAGAGCGTCGCGGGGCCGACGCAGGTCACGCGCGCCCCCAGCTTGCGGAAGCCGTACAGGTTCGAGCGCGCCACGCGGCTGTAGGCTAAGTCGCCGACGATCAGCAGGTTCAAGCCCTTCAGGTTCCAATCGTGGATCTTCAGCGACTCGCAGACGGTGAAGAGGTCGAGCAGGCCCTGCGTGGGATGCTCGTGGGAGCCGTCGCCCGCATTGATGACCGCGGCCTTGGTGTAGCGGGAGATCAGCCCCGGCACCCCGCTCGCCGCATGGCGGACGACCAAGAGCGCCGGCCCCATGGCCTCCAGATTCTCCACCATGTCTTTCAGGCTCTCGCCCTTGGTGAGGGAGGAGGCTTGGGGCGTCATGGTCATGAGATCGGCGGACAGCTTCCGGGCCGCCAACTCGAAGGAGGCGCGCGTGCGGGTGGAGGGCTCGAAGAAGAGATTGATGACGGCCCGGCCCTTGAGCTCGTCCAGCTTCTCGTCGCCGGCGGCCATCCACGCCTTCATGCGCGTCGCCGTTTCCAAAATTTGGACGATCTGGTCCCGGGTTAAGTCTTTGAGACCCAGCAGGTCCTTAGGAAATTTGGCTAAAAAAAAACCCCGCCGGGGCGGGGTTTTTGAATTTAAAGATTTCGTTTTTTCTTTTGCGGTCATGTCGATTGGTGGGCGTTTTTAGTCATGTATGCGGACACTGTCAACCCTAATCCCCCCTCATTCCCAATAAACTAGAGAATCGGCGTCCGGCCGGAAAAAGCGCCTTCGTAGGTGTGATAATAACCCAGTTCTTCTTCCGGATAGTGCCAGCAGAAATAACCTTCGCCGTTGTCAAAATCGACCAGCCAAAGCCCCTTGGGTTCGCAGCCGAGTTTCGCGATCTTCTTCGCCCAGCGATTCACGACGGCCGCCACGTCTTCCTCGTATTTGGGGAGATGCGCCGGCTCGGGATCGATCCTCTCGATGTGCGCCTTCATCTCCTCCACCTGACGCGCGGCCAGCTCGGTGATGCGCTTGACCACGGGAAGGAGCTCGCGGGCCTCTTTCAGCGTGAAGACGTGATTTTTACGGAGGTGTACGAGGTCGCCCATACGTCACCGGATCACGTGGCCGAAGCGGTCCCAGCGGACCCACCGGCCGATGTGGGACAGGCCCTGGCCGATTTCGTCGTAGTCGAGCGAGAGCCAGACGAACATCGCGCGCCCTTTGACGTTCTCGATGGGCACGAAGCCCCACACGCGCGAGTCGGAGGAATTGTCCCGGTTGTCCCCCATCACGAAGAGATGATCGGCCGGGACGGTGAAATCCATCTCGTCGTTGGAAGGCCGCCGGTCGAACTGGGCGACGTGCTTGGCCTCCCCCACCCGCTCGATGAAATAATCGTAGTTGGCCCAGCCCCGGTAGGCCGGGATCTCATGCACGTTGGCGTCGTCGGCCACGGCGTCCGGAATCACCTTGAGGAAGCGCGTCCCGTCGTTCGGCTGCACGTCGATGGATTGGCGCGCCAGGGCCTCGCCGTTGATGACCACCTCGTCTCCGTGAATGGCGATGCGGTCCCCGGGCAGTCCGACCACGCGCTTGATGAAGTCCTTCGACTCCTCCAACGGGTACATGAAGACGATGGGCTCGCCGCGCTGCGGCTGGCCGAAGGTGACCATCCTCTTCTTGGTGAAGGGGACGCGCAGGCCGTAGACGAACTTGTTCACGAAGATGTGGTCGCCGATCATCAGCGTCGGGATCATCGACCCCGACGGGATCTTGAAGGCCTCCACGCCGAAGGACCGGATGACGAAGGCCACCAAAAAAGCGGTGAAGATGGCTTCGGCGTATTCCCGAAACCAATGCTTTTTGCGAATGACTTCCTTGGGTTGCTGATTCTGTATCGGTTCCATGATTAATCCACCTTTAGGACGGCAAGGAAGGCTTCCTGCGGGATTTCGACGCTGCCCACCTGCTTCATCCTCTTTTTACCCTCTTTCTGTTTCTCCAGCAACTTGCGTTTCCGCGTGATGTCGCCGCCGTAGCACTTGGCCGTCACGTTCTTGCGCATGGCCTTCACGGTCTCGCGGGCGATGATCCGTCCGCCGATGGCCGCCTGGATCGCCACCTCGTACTGCTGGCGCGGGATGGCCTCGCGCAGCTTGCTCACGACCTCGCGCCCGCGCTCGTAGGCCTTCTCGCGGTGGACGATGACGGACAACGCGTCGACGGGCTCCTCGTTCACCAGGATGTTCAGGCGGATCAAATCGGAACCCCGCCAGTCGATGAACTCGTAGTCGAAGGAGGCGTAGCCCTGCGTGAGCGATTTCAGTTTGTCGAAAAAGTCGAACATGATCTCGGAGAACGGCATTTCGTAGGAGAGCATCACCCGTTCCTGGGAGAGATACTCCATCTTGGTCTGCACGCCCCGGCGGCCGGCGCAGAGCTGGATGACGTTGCCGACGTGCGAGACGGGCAGATGGATATGCGCCTGGATGAAGGGCTCTTCGATGTCTTCGATCAAATTCTCCGGCGGGAACTTGCTGGGGTTGTCGACCGTCACCCACTCCCCCGCCGTCGTCTTCACGCGGAAGGCCACCGTGGGCGCCGTCGTGATCAATTCCAGGTTGAACTCGCGCTCCAGCCGCTCGCGGATGACCTCGCAATGCAGGAGCCCCAGGAAGCCGGAACGAAAGCCAAACCCCAAGGCCTGGGACGTTTCCGGTTCGTAGGAGAACGAGGCGTCGTTCAAGCGGAGTTTTTCGAGGGCGGCCTTCAGGTTCTCGTATTGGGAGGACTCCACCGGATAGAAACCGGCGAAGACCATGGGCTTCACCTCGCGGAAGCCGGGAAAGGGATCGGCGGTCGGGCGGTCCGATTCGGTGACGGTGTCGCCGATCTTCGTTTCGTGCACGCTCTTGATCGCGGCGGTCAAAAACCCCACTTCTCCGGGCTTCAAGACGTCCAGCTCCGTCGCATTGGGGGTGAAGGCGCCGATCTTGAGGACCTCGTAATCCTTGCCGGTGGAAACGAAGCGAACCTTCATCCCTTTCTTAAGCACGCCGTCGAAGACGCGGATCAAGACGACGACGCCGGCGTAGTTGTCGAACCAGCTGTCGAACATCAAGGCCCTTAAGGGTTTTGTGGCTTCCCCCTTGGGCGGCGGGATCTGCTGGACGACTTTTTCCAAAATATCCTGGATGCCCATCCCGCTCTTGGCCGAGGCCAAGACCGCCTCGTCGGCGGGGATGCCCACCATGTCCTCGATCAGCTTCTTGACCCGGTCGGGATCGGCGGCCGGGAGGTCCATCTTGTTGATGACGGGAACGATCTCCAAATTGCTCTCGATGGCGAGATAGGCGTTGGCCACGGTCTGGGCCTCGACGCCCTGGACGGCGTCGACCACGAGCAAGGCGCCCTCGCAGGCGGCGAGGCTCCGCGAGACCTCATAGTTGAAATCGACATGGCCGGGGGTATCGATCAAGTTGAAGAGGTATTCCTTCCCGTTCTTGGCCTTGTACTTCAAGCGGACCGCTTGGGCCTTGATGGTGATCCCCCTCTCCTGCTCCAGTTCCATCTTGTCCAAGAACTGATCCCGTTTCTCGCGGGCGGAGATCGCCCCGGTGACCTCGAGAATCCGATCCGCGAGGGTCGACTTGCCGTGGTCGATGTGGGCGATGATGCAGAAATTGCGGATGTTCTCGGTCATCGGGGGTTAGCTCGGGCTTATTTCTTTCCGTTGGCGGCTTCGATCGCCTCATAGAGCGTCAGCTGGCGGGGCAGGACCGATTGGTTCTTCTCCAAGACCAGATCGATCCCCTGCCGGATGTATTCGGCGATGGGGACCTTGGTGCGGTCGTGAAGGGCCTTCAACTGCTCGTTCTGCTCGGGAGTGATGTAGATGGTGGTGGTGATCTTCCGGCGCACAAAACCTTCTTATTTAGCTGTTCGAAAGGACGACCAGCGCGGACGCCTTTTCCTTCGCCTTGAACTTATCCAGGAACTTCTGGGCCTCTTCGCGGGACGGGAAACCGCCGATGCGGACCCGGTACCACGTGCCTTTATCCGGAATCGTGCCCACCGCTGTGTAGGCCGAATACCCCTTCTTCTTCCAGCCTCTCAAGGCGGCGGAGGCCTCGTTGGAAGACTGATAGGAACCCACCTGGATGGTGAACTTGCCTTTTGGTTTGGGCGTCTCGACGGGGGCCTCCACGGGCGCCTCGACCGGAACTTCCTGACGGACCAATTGCTCTTCGTCGGGACGTTCTTGAACGGGCGGGTTGACCGTCGGGGTCGTTGGAGTCGGGGGAGGCACGGCGCTAGGGGTCGAGCCGGATTTTTTATAAACCTCGGCGGTAGGCGCCTGGACCGGCGCTTCTTCCCGGGGCGAATCGCGCTGGATGATGGCGGCCGGGTCCTCGATCTTCTGGCGGTCGTACTCGTCCGCCGTCACGCCGGAGGGCTTGATGCGGATAGCCTTCTGCCCGTCCCGGCTGGTCAGGACCTCGGGATAGGTATACTCCACCGAAGGCGTTCCGACGATGTCGTCGACGTTCTTCGGGCTCTGCCCGGGGATCACGGCCTGCTTTTTCACCTCGCTGGTGCCCAGGAGATCGGAACCGTAGCGGGCGCCCAAATAGAAGACGAAGAAGAGCGTGACGACCTCAAGGAGAATCAACGTGACGAATTGGCCGAAGGTGAATCGGCAAAAGTAGTCGTCGATGTCCTTTTTAAAGTCTTCCATCATGAGTCGGCATTCTCTTGGATCATCACCTCGGGCGCGGAGACGCCAAGTAACGTTAATCCTTGGGAAAAAGTCAGCTTGAGAGCGCGGCAAAGATACAATTTCGCACTCGTAGTGTCAACCTGGCCCGAAATCACCCGGTAGCGGGGATCTTCCTTCGCCTTCGTGTAATAGGCCTGGAAGGTCTTGGCCAATTCCAGGAGGTAAAACGCGATCCGGTGGGGTTGGAGGGCCTCGGCGGCCCGGGCGACTTCTTCGGGGTATTCGTGGATCAGGCGGATCATTTCCAACTCTTCCGGCAGTTCCAAAAGATTTAAGTCCAAAGTCCCAAGGCCAAAGTCCAAAGGGAGGCCGGCTTCGGCGGCCTTTCTTTCGATCGAACAAAGACGGGCGTGGGCGTATTGGAGGTAATAGACGGGGTTCTCCGACGACTTCTCCGTCGCCAGCGCCAGGTCGAAGTCAAGATGCGATTCCGGGGCGCGCATGAGAAGGAAAAAACGGAAGGCGTCCATCCCCACTTCGTCCAGGACCTCACGGGCGGTGACGAAGTTGCCGGCCCGCTTGGACATCTTCACCGCGTCGTTGCCTCGTTTCACTCGGACATACTGATAAAGAACCGTCTCGATCTTCTCGGGGTCGTACCCCAGACTCTTCACCGCCGCCTTCACGCGCGGGACGTGGCCGTGGTGGTTGGAACCCCAGACGTTGATCAAACGATCGAAGCCCCTTCGGTACTTGTCGACGTGGTAGGCGATGTCGTTGGCGAAGTACGTGGGGCGTCCGTCCGAGCGCACCAACACGCACTCGCGGTCTTGGAGGAACTCGTCGTTGGTCGCGAGCCACAGGGCGCCGTCTTTTTCGAGGGTCACGCCCTTCTCTTTCAATTGCTTCAGCACCGGCTCGGTCTCGGTCGCCAGGACGGCCTTTTCGTGGATCCAAGAATCGAAATGGATGCCGATGTCGTCGCAGTCCCTCTTAATTTCCTCGGACAGGTAATCGATGCCGAAGCGCCCTAAGACACGCACGGCCTCGTCCTCGTCGGAAGGAATCTTCTTTCCCAGGCGCTCCTGAGCGGCAAGCGCCAACTCCTTCACGTAGTCGCCTTGGTAGCCTTCCGGGCCCTCGGCCTTCTCGTCGCCCTCGTGGCGGATCCAATACAGGATGCTTTGGCCGAGCTTGTCGATCTGCCCGCCGACGTCGTTCATGTAGTACTCGCGCGTCACCTCCCAACCGACGGCCTTGAGGAGAGAGGCGATGGCGTCGCCCACCGGGGCCCCGCGGGCGTTGCCGATGTGCAAGGGGCCGGTGGGATTGGCGCTGACGAATTCCACGACTGCCTTTTGGCCTTTATGGGCGCCGGAAAAGCCGAACGTCTTGTTCAAGGCGACGAGATTTTGCAACGAGTCGAGCCATGCTTGTCTTTTCAGGGTGAAATTCAGGAAACCGCCGGCGACCGAGACGTTTTCCAAAAGGCCGTCCGGGTCGTTCTCGGACTTTTTCGCATTCTCGGCTATGGTCTTCGCGATCTCCACCGGGTTCTTTTTGGCGGATTTGGCCAGCACCATGGCCAGGTTGGTGGACAGCTCCCCGTGGGCCTTGGATTTGGGCCTCTCGATCTCGAAGGCCGGCAACGGTCCGCCATAGGCGGACGTCGCTGCCTTAGTTAAAATGTCGCGAAGTTTCCCCTTCATTCGACGTTCCGGATTTCCATTCCGAGCTTGGGGGCTTCCTTCTCGTCGGTGATGACCAGGGTCTTGAGCCCCTCGGGATGGAGATAAGATTTCGCGACGCGGGAGACGTCGGCCGGCGTCACCGCGGCGACGCCCTTTTGGAAACGGACGAGGTAGTCGTCCGGATAGCCCCACAGACGGAAACGCGCCTGTTCCTTCACCTGCGCGAAACGGGTTTCGAAGTCGAAGACCAAGGACCTTAAGATGGCGAGCTTGGCCTTGGACGCCTCCTCCGGCGTTACGTTGCCGTCCTTGGCCAGCGTGGTGATCATCTCAGCAATCTTTTTGACGACCCAGTCGGTGTTCTCGATGCCCGTCTGCGCCATCGCGCGGAAGACGCCCAGATCGCGGCCGAAGCCGAAATCGCTCCAGACGTCGTAGGCCTTGCCGGCGTTCGAGCGGATCTCTTCGCCCATCCGCGAGGTGAGCGAGCCGCTGCCGCCCAAAACGAAGTTCATCACGAGCAGCGGAAATTTATCCGGGTTGTTCCGGTTCGTTCCCAGATGGCCCAGGACCACGGTGGATTGGGTGAGCTCCTTGCGTGGAATGACGGCCGCCGCGGCTTGGAAACTGGGTTGAATGGGCGGGATCTCCGGCAAAGAAGCCGTCGCCTTTTCCCAGCCTTCGGTCCTGGCCTTCAACTTAGCCAGGATGTCCGCTTCGGAGATGTCTCCGGAGACGGCGATCAGCAGGCGGTCCGGATGGAGGTTGTCCGCGCAGAATTTCTGAACGTCTTCCCGCGTGACGGCCGTCACCGTCGCGGTCGTGGCCTTGCGGCCCCAGGCGCTGCCGGGACCGTAGACGAACCCGGGAAATTCGCGGGAGGCGAGCGACAGCGGGTCTTCCTGATCCCGGAGAATCGCGTCCTTCATCCGCTCCTTCACGATGCCGAATCGCACGGCGTCGAGGGCGGGCTTGCGCAGGAGGTCGAAGAGGATGTCCAATCCGAGGTCCGCGTCCTTCGTCATCAGGCTTAAGCCCGCTGATAAGAATTCGACGCTGGCGCCCATCTCGAGCGAGGCGCCCACGAATTCCAGGTCTTCCTCGATCTTCAAAGGGTCGCGTCCTTCGGCCCCGCCCAGACGGAGGGTCTGCATGGCCACCGAGGCCAATCCCTCCTTGCCCGCCGGGTCGTAGAGCGCCCCGCCCTTCACGTAGACCTGCATCTGGAGGGTCGGGAACTCGTGGTCTTCCAGCACCATCACTTCCATGCCGTTGGCGAGTTTCGTGAGCGAGGGCTTCAAGGGGACGAACAGGGCGTCGCCGCCCTCCCCCACGGGAGCGGCGGGTTTGCGGGCGCAGCTTAAGGACAGCAGGACAAGGAGGCTGATCGCGATTTTCTTCATTTAGGGCTCCAGCACCGCGATGGTCCGGTTTGACGGAACCAGGTATTTATTCGCCACGCGCTTCACGTCCTCGACGTTGAAGCGGCCGATCTTGGCCATATAGTCGGCCAAGTAATGCCAGTCGCCGGCGATCAAGTCGAAATAGGAGAGCTGGGAGGCCAGGCCCTCGTTGGTCTTGAGCTGCCAGAGCATGTCCACGCGCAGGCGGTTCTTCGCCTTCTCCAGATCCTTCTCCGTGATCCCGCCGTTGCGGACCTTGTCGATCTCCTCGTCCAAGGCCTTCAGGACGTCTCCCGAGCTCCCTTCGGACAGAGGGCTCACCTCGATCATGAAGAGGTTCGGAAGCCGCGAACCCGGAATGCCGGTGGACGTGGAGACGGAGGCCGCGATCTTCCGTTCCAACACGAGGCTCCGGTAGAAGCGAGAAGAGCGGCCGTCGCCCAGGATCTGATCGATGAGATCGAAGATGTAGTCGTCGTCGTCCGGCAGCGTCGGCTTGTGGTAGCCGATCAACAGCCGCGGGCGGGCTTTGAGCTTCAAGGCCACCTTGGTCTCCTTCTTTTGAAGGACGTTTGCGGCGGCCGGCGGCGTCTCGGGAGCGGCGGCGGCGAAGGCGAGTTTTCCAAAAGTCTCTTCCAGGATCTTTTTCACCTCGGCCGGATCGAACTTCCCGACGATGGCCGCCACCATGTTCTGCGGCCGGTAATATGTGTTGAAGAAGGCGCGGAGGTCCTCGACCGTCAGCCCCTGGATGTCGCGCACGGCGCCGATGGTCGGAGCGTGGTAAGGGCCCTCGGGAAAGGCGGCTCCGATGAAGGCCTCGTACAGGCGGCCGTCCGGATCGTTATCGACGCGCAGGCGCCTCTCCTCCAGGACGACGTCCTTCTCCTCGTAGAATTCGCGGAAGACGGGTTTGAAGATGCGCTCGGATTCGAGCTCGGCCCAGAGCTTCATCTTTTCGGTGGGAAGAGAGACGTAATAGGACGTCATGTCCTTGGAGGTGTTGGCGTTGTAGTCCGAACCGCCGTTCTCCAACATGATCTTCGCCAATTGTTCCTTCTGTAGGAAGGGCACCTCCTGCTCGTGCAGGGCCCGCAGGCGCTCGCGAAGATCCTTGATGAGGGGCGAATCGTCCGGCGTGCCTTTGCGATACAGGACCGCCAGTTCGCCGCCCACCTTTTCGATCTCGTCCAAGACCGGCTTTTCCTTGGAGTAATCCTTGGTGCCGAGTTTTTCGGTGCCCTTGAAGGCCATGTGCTCCAGGAAATGCGCCAGGCCGGTCTTGCCCGGCTCTTCGTTCATGCCGCCGGCGCGAAAGCGGATGTAGGCGGTGAAGATAGGCGCCTCGCCCCGCGGGTAAAGAAGGAAGCGCAGGCCGTTGGCGAGCTTAACCTCCTGGACATGCTCGGCCCAGGCGAGGTCGGAATCGGCTCGGGCCGCGGGTGAGAGAAAAATCGCGGCAATCAGCAGTCCGAAAATTATTTTCCGCACGTAAGCTCCTTGCCACTTCGGAAGTTGGCGACGCAAACGATTTCTTTCCCCGCCGTGACGGTCACCGTCGCCGAGACGGCGCTGCCGTCCGGCTCGTAACGGACGCGGACGCTGTGTCTGCCCGCGGCGAGGGGCAATCGGCGCACGGGCGTCTCGCGCTTTCCCGCTCCGTCGACCGTGACGGTGCCCCAGGGGACCGCATGGACGGTCAAATAGCCTTTCGCGGGCACCGGCAAAGCGGCAACAGGTGAAATTCCGGCCTGCGATTTGAGATCCGCAATCGGCTCAGTTTCCGGCTGCGTTTCCGGCTGCGTCTCCGACGGGATCGTCGGCGGAGGAAACGGCGGCTTCCCGCTCTTCAGCCAAACCAGACCGGCCGTCACGGCGTAGGCCAGGACGAAGCCGACGACGGCGGCGGCGATCCACCTCCCGCTCCGCGGCGGCGGGACGGCGGCGACGGCCTTTTCGGTGTCTTCCGTCAGAAGAACGGTCCTTTCCCAGTCGCCCGCGCGCTCTACGAGGGTTTGGGCGCGGTCCTCCGCAAAGACGGCCGTGCGGGTGGGTCCGGAGGCCACGACGGTCACCTCCTCCGGAGCCTCTTCCGGACCTAAGTCGCCGAGCGCCTTCGCCAATTTCCCGCGGCGGACGTCCAGGCCGGAGGACGCCGCAAAATCCAGCAAGGCCTTTCGAAACTCACGGGCGTTCCGGTAGCGGTCGTCGGGAAGGCGCGCCAAGGCCTTCCTCAGGATCTCATACAGGGGCTTGGGGAGAAGCTGTAAGGCCCGGGGTGATGGGGCCACCTCCCCTTTCGAGACGCAATCCAGGGTCGCCGCATCCGAGCCGCGATAAAACAGCCTTTCCCCCGTCGCCAACTCATAGAGCACCACCGCGGCCGAAAAGAGGTCACTGCGGCCGTCCGGCTCTCCCAAGGCTCCCAACGACGCCTGCTCGGGAGACATGTACGCGAGCTTGCCCTTCAAAACGCCGGTCGCCGTCTCATGGGATTTCGAGACCGCCTTGGCGATGCCGAAATCGGTGATCTTGACGGCGCCCTCGCGGGAGAGCAGGAGGTTTTGGGGGGAGACGTCGCGATGAACGATCCCGAGCGAGAGGCCCTTCGCATCCTTCTTTTCGTGGGCATAGGCCAGGCCCTCCAAGACTTCGGTGACAAGGGAAAGGGCCGCCTCGAGTGGGAGGGTCTGCTTTCGCGCCGCCGCGGCCTGAAGCAAACGCCGCGCGTCCCAGCCCGGGACGTATTCCATGGCGATGAAATAGGTCTCCCCTTCCCGGGCCAGCTCGTAGACGGAAACGATGTTCGGATGATCCAGACGGACGGCGATCTTCGCTTCGTCCACGAGCATGGCGATGAAGTCGCGGTGCTGGGACCACTGCGGAAGGATGGTCTTGACGACGACGTCCTTCTCGAAACCCGCCGCGCCTTGAAGCGTGGCGAGATAGATCTCCGCCATCCCGCCGCCGGCGAGCTTTTTGATCAAACGATAGCGCCCCAAAGTAGTCATCAGGGGGCGGAAAATAGCAGATTCGAAAGGCCCGGATCAAGGCCGGTTATTAAGCCTAGTTATAACAAATTATACGTAATTATACTTTTCTATTTACAACATTTGTTTAATTGATTACTAAATGTAATCATTAGTTTTGACATCTTCCGGGGGGAAGCCATGCAAGACTTCTTCGATCGGTTTCACAAGGTCGGCGGTAACGAACGGACGTTGATCGAGCTCTGCATCGAAATCGCCAAGGGCGACATCGGCGGGGATCGGTTCAACCAGCTCCTGATCGAGGCCGGCGTCTATCTGGACGACGTCGAATGGGAGTTCGCCAACCGGCTCCTGGGCCGATCCGACCAGCTGCAGACGATGGCCACGGACTTCGCCTACTTGCCTTGTTGATCGATTTCCATTAGTTTGCCGCGCTTATGTCGACCGTCCCGACGGCCTTATTACGCACGCCCTCTGTCGCTCCCGTTCGCGATGCCTTTCCTCTTCAGAAGGCCGTTTCCCTGCTCCTAAACCAGCAAACCGAAGAAGGCTATTGGTGGTACACGCTGGAAGCCAATGAGACGATCGGCGCCGGTTTCATCCAGCTCATGCACTTCATCGGCGCGGTGGACCCCGACGTCCAGGAAGGCCTGGCCCGCCGGATGCTGTCCCTGCAAAAACCCGACGGATCTTGGGCCATTTTTCACGGCGGCCCCAGCGATCTCTCGACGACCGTCGAATGCTATTTCGCCTTAAGGCTCGCGGGACGCCCCACCGAGGATCCGGTCCTGGTGAAGGCCCGCTCCTTCATCGTGGCCAACGGGGGTCTGACGCGGATGCGGGTCTTCTCGCGCATCCATCTCGCCCTCTTCGGCCTGGTGCCCTGGAGCGCGTGCCCGTCGATGCCCGCGTGGCTCATGCTTCTGCCGCGCTTTTCGCGCGGTTCCATCTACGAATTCTCCTCCTGGGCGCGCGCCTCCATCGTCCCACTGCTCCTCTTGGACGCGGTCAAGCCGGTGCGTCCGGTCCCGTTCGCCTTGGAGGAGCTTTACAGCGAGCCGCGCGAACTCCGCATCTTGGAGGGCGAGCGGATCTTCCGCTTTCCGAAGGCCAAATCGCGCTTCAGCCTCTCGAACGTCTTTCTCAAGCTGGACCGGGTGCTCAAGTGGGCTGAACGCTGGCAGTGGCATCCGGGCAAGGCGCGGGCCATCGCCAAAGCGGAAACGTGGACCCGCGAGCACATCGAACGCACCGAGGACATCTATCCGGCCATGGCCTACGGCATCTTGGGGCTGTCGGCCTTAGGCTATAAGAACGACGATCCGACAATCCAAAAGGCCTTGAGCGGATTGAAGCGCTTCCAACAAAAGGACGGCGACAAGGTCCATCAGCAATGCTGCATTTCCCCGAACTGGGACACGCCGTGGGCGGGGGTCGCCCTACTGGAAGCCGGCGTGAAACCCGACCACCCCGCCATCCTGAAGGCCGCTCGCTATATGATCTCCAAGGAAGTGAAGGATTTCCGCGGCGACTGGGCGGTTAAAAACCCCAAGGGGCCGACCGGCGGCTGGTCCTTCGAGTTCCAGAACGACTACTTTCCCGACGTCGACGACACCATCGAGGCCCTTCATCTTCTGAAAGGCGCCGCCCTGCCCGACGGGGAAAAGGCCGGACCGATTCAAAGAGGGCTCGACTGGATGCTGTCCATGCAGTGCGCGAACGGCGGCTGGGCGGCCTTCGACAAGGACAACGTCTCGGGCTGGGTCAACAAGATCCCCTTCTCCGACCACGGGGCCTGCCTCGATCCGCCGACGCCGGACATCACGGGGCGGATGCTGGAACTACTCGCGGCCTTCGGACGTAATCGCGAGGAGACCGTCGTCAAACGCGCCCTGGACTTTCTGTGGCGAACTCAAGAAGAGAACGGGTCTTGGAGGGGCCGCTGGGGCGTGAACTACATCTACGGGACATGGTGCGTCCTGCAGGGTCTCCTGGCCATGGGCGAAGATCGCCTCTCGCCGCGCGTCCGCAAGGCCGTCCGCTTCCTGGAAACGATTCAAAACCGCGACGGCGGCTGGGGGGAATCCTGCGTCTCGGACGAACGGAACGAGTACGTCCCCCTCGGCCGCTCGACCGCCTCTCAAACCGCCTGGGCCGTCATGGCGCTGTTGGCCGCGGGGGAACGCGACTCCGTTTCGGTCCATCGCGGCATCAAATGGTTGGTCGACCGACAGACCATCGAGGGCGGCTGGGACGAGCCGGATTTCACCGGCACCGGTTTCCCGGGCCACTTCTACATCCGCTATCACGGTTATCGTTATTATTTCCCGACGCTGGCGCTGGCGAAGTATTTTCGAGGAATTGAAGCCCGCCCCGCTAGACCTTCCGGATCTTCAATTTCTTGACGGTGTATTTGACCTGATCCCGCCCCTTGTCCTTGGCGGCGAGCGTGACGGTCGCCTGAATCTCCAGCTTCATGCCGGTCAAGGCCTTCTGGATCTCTTCGTGCAGGTCGACGTGCTCCAAGAAACGCTTGAGCTCGGAAGCGACGACCTTGGTTAGCTCTTCCTTGCCCTTCGAGGCCTGGCGGGAGAGGTATTCCTTCAGCTTCATCTCGGAGATGGCGCTGCGGATGCCGCCTTCCGTCATGAGGGCGGCCCCGACTCCGGTGGTGATGATCTTGCGGAGGGTTCCCATGGGGATTTAAGCCAGACTTTCGGCCCTCTCCTTGAAACGCTTCATCATGGTGGGGAGGTTGCTGCCGACCAGTTTCTTCGTGATGAGCGAGGGAACGAACAGGCCGAAGTCCACGTCCACGCTGTAGGTGACCTTGGTCTGGCCTTTCTTGACCTCCTCGAAGATCCACTCGCCCGTATTGTCCTTGAAGACGTCGCCTTTGACGAAGGTCCAGGAAACTTTTTTGTTGGGGACGAGAGAGAAATCCAGCGTATAGCGGATGGTCTTGATGACCGAAATTTCGAATTCCGCCTGAACGCCCTTGCCCTTCTTGGTGATCGAGGTCCTTTTTACGTCCGGCAGGAAATCGGGATAGCTCTCGAAGTCGCTGACGACCTCGTAAATGACCTTCGCCGGCACCTCCATGACGACGGATGTTGACGCTCCAGGCATGTTCTCCCCTCCCTAGTATGTGGGCTTTTTGGCGAAATGATGGATCGATTCGATGCGCCGTATCGTCCCGCTGCGGGCGCGCATGACCACCGAATGCGTCTCGGCGCCGCCGCCGAAAAACCGCGTGCCTTTTAGGAAATCCCCGTTGGTAACGCCGGTGGCGGCGAACATGACGTCCTCCCCGGCGGCCAAGTCCTTCAGACCGTAAACCCGGTTAATGTCGGTGATCCCCATTTTCTTGGCCCGTTCGATCTCGCCGTCGTTGCGGGGCTTCAGGCGCCCCTGCATGTCCCCGTTGACGCAGCGGATGGCCGCGGCGGCGATCACACCTTCCGGAGCCCCGCCGACGCCCATCAGGACGTCGATGCCGCTCTCCTTCCAACAGGTGGCGATGGCGGCGGCGACGTCGCCGTCAGGGATCAAACGGATGCGGGCGCCGGATTCGCGGCATTCGGCGATCAGGTCCTTATGGCGGTCGCGCTCCAGGATAATGACGGCCAAGTCCTGGACCTCGCACTCCTTGGCCTTGGCGATCTCCTTCAAGTTCCAGGTCGCGCCCTTGGTGATGTCGATGGCGCCCTTGGCGAGCGGGCCCACGGCGATCTTTTCCATGTAGGTGTCCGGCGCGTGGAGGAATTTTCCCGATTCGGCGATGGCGATGACCGCCAGGGCGTTGGGCTCCCCCTTAGCCGTCAGCGTCGTGCCTTCCAAGGGATCCAGGGCGATGTCGGCCTTCGGGCCGTTGCCCGTCCCGACTTTCTCGCCGATGTAGAGCATCGGGGCCTCGTCCCGCTCCCCTTCTCCGATGACGACGGTGCCTTCGAATTGGATGGAGTTCAGCGTCCGCCGCATGGCGTCCACGGCGGCCTGGTCGGCGGCGTGGTTGTCGCCCCGGCCCATGAGGCGGGCGGCGGCGAGAGCGGCGGCCTCGGTAACGCGGACCATCTCGAGGGCGAGGTTGCGATCCATGGGTTTACTCGTCGTTGGCGGCGGCGGCCGGACGGGCCGCGCCCTTGCGGGGTTCGTTGATCATTTCCTTCAGTTCCTTGCCGGCCTTGAAAAAGGGAACCCGTCTCACGCCCAAAGAGACCTTGGAGCCCGACTTGGGATTGCGGCCCTGCCGCGGCTCGCGAACGCGGACCTCGAAGGTGCCGAAACCGCGCAACTCGATACGGTCGCCGTCCCCCAGGGCCTTGATCATGCTCTCGAAAACGGTGTCGACGATCAGGCTCATGTCCTTTTGCGAGATGTGCGACGCCTGATTCACCAGTTGCTGTACGAGTTGGCTCTTTGTCATTTGATACCGGGGAGAGATCACGCTCTCTCCCCGCTCCCCACATCGGTTATTCAAAGATCCCATCGCTCACTGCGACAGGATTACCTGTCTACGTTCGCTAATAACTTAAGCGAAATCCTTGCAAACTGACTCCCATAACCCGATCAAACAGGCGGTCCGCGAAGTCTTCGGCCAAGAATTTCAGCAATCCGCCGTCCTTCTTCTCGGGATAATAAGGCTCGGGTTCTCCTGTGACGCCGGCCAGCTCGGCGGCGTCCTTCACGGCCAGGTCCAGCGAGCCGATCTCGTCGACCAGCTTGTAACCCAAAGCCTCTTCGCCCGTGAAAACGCGCCCGTCGGCCAGCGCCTCGACGTCCTCGAGCTTGATCCCGCGGCCATCGGCCACCGCCTTCTTGAATTGGCGGTGCATCTCCTTGAGGATGCCTTCCAGGTACTCCTTCTCCTCGGGCGTCATGGGCCTCGTGGGCGAGCCGACGTCCTTCTTAAGCCCGCTCTTGAGGGTGAAAAACTTAACCCGCGCCCAGTTCATCAAATCTTCCGCGTTCATCAGATCCATCCGCACGCCGATGCTTCCCGTAATCGTCCCCGCGTTGGCGACGATGCGGCTGGCGGGCGCGGAGATGTAATAACCGCCGGAAGCGGCCACCGTCCCCATGGAGACGACGACCGGCTTCTTCTCCTTCAATGATTTGACGGCCTCATAGATTTCCTGGGAGGCGCCGACGCTGCCTCCCGGCGAATCCACGCGAAGAACGACCGCCTTGGCGTCGTCATCCTTCTTCAGATCCCTCAATTGCTCGACGATGGGTTTGGAATCGAAAATGCCGCCCAACACCTCGACGACCGCGACGTTCCCGCTCTTGGGACCTTCCCCCTTGCCCGCCAGGCCGACCACGGAGCCCAGGAAAAAGAAAAAAGCGGCTCCCAGCAGTAGAAAGGCGGTCAGGGTAATGTAGATCCACTTCCGGTCCGTCACTTTTTGGCCCCTTCCAGCACCAGGCCGACGGAGATGCGGCGTTCTTTCTCATCCACCGAGTGGACGATGGTCTCGACGTCCTGACCGACGCTGAAATGCTGCCCCAAGTTCTCTTGCATCTCCTCGGGCAGCTCCGACTTGCCGACGAAGCCTTCCAGGCCGTTCTCGATCTCCACCGCCATGCCCTTGTCGCCGACCCACACGATCTTGCCCTTGTGGCGAGCGCCGATGCCGAATTCCTTCTCGACGCGGGGCCAGAGGTCCTCGGTCAGCTGCTTGAGCCCCAAAGAGATCCTTTCGGCGTCCGCGTCGATGCTCAGCACCACGGCCTCGACGTCCGACTTCTTCGGGAACATCACACTCAAGGGACGCGCGGGGCGCACCCAAGAGACGTCGGAGACGTGCACCAGGCCGTCGACGTCTTCCGTCAATCCAACGAAAAGGCCGAAGTCGGTGACGTTCTTGACCGGGCCGCGGATGCGCGTGCCGACGGGGAATTTGTCGTTGATGACGTCCCAAGGATTCGGATTGACCTGCTTCATGCCCAGCGAAATGCGGCGGGCCACGACGTCGACGTCCAGGATCACGCACTCGACCTTGTCGCCCACGTTCACGACCTTGGACGGATGCTTGATCTTGCGGCTCCACGACATCTCGGAGATGTGCACCAGACCCTCGATGCCCTGCTCCAGCTCGATGAAGGCGCCGTAATCGGCCAGGCTCACCACCTTGCCGGCCACGCGCACGCCGGTGAAGTACTTCTCCGGCACCTTCTCCCACGGATCCGGCGTGAGCTGCTTGAGGCCCAGCGAGATTTTGCCGGTTTCCGGATCGATCTTAAGCACCTTCACCTTGATGTCCTGGCCGACGGCCAGAATTTCGGTGGGATGCCCGATGCGGCCCCACGTCATGTCGGTGATGTGCAGCAGGCCGTCGACGCCGACCAAGTCGATGAAGGCGCCGTAATCGGTGATGTTCTTGACGGTCCCGGAGACGGTCGCCCCCTCCTGCAAGTTCTGCAGGATTTCTTGCCTGGCGAAATCGCGGTCCTTCTCCAACAACGACCGGCGGGAGACGATGATGTTCCCTTTCCGCTTGTTGAGCTTCAAAATCTTAAACTTAAAGCGGCGGCCGATCAGCTTATCCAGGTTCGTCGGCGGGCGGACGTCGATCTGCGAGGCGGGCAGGAAGGCCTTCACGCCGATATCGACGGAGAGGCCGCCCTTGACCTTGTTCAAGATGACGCCTTCGATGGCGCCGTCCTGTTCGACCACTTCTTGGAGACGGTCCCAGATCTTCAGGGCGTCGGCCTTTTCCTTGGAAAGGATGGCCAGGCCGTCCTCGCATTCGGCATTCTCGAGGTAGACTTCCACCTCGTCGCCGATCTTGATGTTGATGCTGTCGCCGGGGCCGGCGAATTCGTGCAAGGGCACCTGGCCCTCGGACTTGAAGCCGAAATCGACGATGACGGAGTCATGCGTGATGTCGATGACCTTGCCTTTGACGATCTCGCCTTCGGCGATGAGCTCGCTCTTTCCGATGTAGCTCTTTTCC
>DASUFF010000071.1:0-16218 GCA_036274695.1 bacterium
ACGGAATAGAAGGCGTTGGGGTCCATACGGTTGAGCACGGCGACGAAGCCCTGCAAACGCTTGCGTTTGACGATCGAAAAGATGATGTCGACCTTGCCTTCGCGGCCCGTTCCGTCCACCAAAGTCAGTCCGAAACCCGAATTTCGCAACGCTTCCGACAGAGCCGCCGTTCCCTGGCGGGTGATGACCCGGATGACGGCGAGACCCAACGCGATGCGCTCCTCGATCTTCAGGCCCACGTAATTACCCGTCGCGAATCCGGCGGCGAAGGCCAGATAGCGGATCGGGTCCCTCATGTCGGCGAGCAATTGGCTCACCGCCAGCGTCCACAATAGGCATTCGACGAAACCTAGGAGAGAGGCGCCGATTTTGTGGCCCCGCGCCACCATCACGATCCTCACCGTACCGACCGACACATCCAAGATGCGTGCGAAAAAAATCGCGATCGGAAGCAGGATCGGTTCGCCCGAGAAGATTTCCAGGAAGGAATGAGGCGACATGCTCCCTGACTTAACCGGCGACAAAGCTTTTGGAAGTGATCTCGGTCACGATTCGACGCCCTTTTCGATATTCTTCAACGTCGCCTTCTGCCCCCGGATCCGGTCCGCGATGCTGCGGCAGACGGTGTCGCAGATGGCGGTGATGTGGGGATCGGCGATCCTGTAATACGTGGACGTCCCCTCCTTCCGCGAAGCCACCATCCCGGCGGCGGTCAGGACGGCCAGGTGCTTGGAGACGTTGGACTGGGTGGCCCCCGTCTCGGCGATCAGATCGGTGACGGTCAGCTCCCCGTCGTGCAGGGCCCTTAGGATCTTCAGACGGTTGGGCTCGGTCAACGCCTTCAGGAACTGGGCGACGCGGTCCAGGGTGTCGTCGGAGAGGGATTGCATAATATGACTACATACTCATGTAATCATTTAATGATTGAAGCATCAAGCGCCTTTTGATTATGATGGGAAAAATGTCCTCGCCCCCGCGGGAGCAGCCGCTCTTTCTGCCCAAAGTCGTCTCGTCGCTGAAAAACTACTCCTTCTCTTTTTTCCGGAGCGATCTGAAGGCGGGGATCATCGTCGGGATCGTCGCCCTGCCTCTGGCCATCGCGTTTTCGATCGCCTCGGGCGTGCCCCCGGCCTGCGGCCTGATGGCCTCCATCGCCGGAGGCTTCCTGATCTCGGCCCTGGGCGGCTCGCGCGTCCAGATCGGCGGCGCCACGGGGGCCTACGCCGTCATCATCTACAAGGTGATGGCGACCCAGGGGTTCCAGGGCCTCATGATCTGCGCCTTCCTGTCGGGGCTCATGCTCGTCGGGATGGGCCTCCTGCGCTGGGGGGTTTTCATCAAATACATCCCCTACCCGCTCACCGTCGGGTTCACAGCGGGGATCGCCGTGCTGATCGCCTCGTCGCAAGTGAAGGAATTTCTCGGATTGAACACGGGCGCGCTTCCGGCGGATTTCGCGGACAAGTGGGTCGCCTATTTCCGGTCGCTGGGCACGATCAATCCCTCCGCCGTCCTGCTCGCCGGCGCCTCGCTGGCCGTCCTGATTCTCTGGCCGAAAGTCAGCCGAAGGCTGCCGGGCTCCATCGTCGCGGTCGTCCTGGGGACCGCCGCCGCGGCGATCTTTCATCTCCCGGTGTCCACCATCGGCGACGGGGCGAGTTTGAATCTGGCCGGGCCGGGCTGGTTTCCTCCCGACGCAAGCGCCGTCAAGCAGTTGATCAGCCCGGCGCTCACCATCGCCTTCTTGGGCGCCATCCAGTCCCTCTTGTCCGCGACCGTGGCCGACGGTCTGATCGAAGGGCGCCATCGGCCCAACACCGAGCTGGTGGCGCAGGGGATCACGAACATGGCCCTTCCCTTCTTCGGCGGCATCCCGGCGACGGGCGCCATCGCGCGCACGCTGACCAACGTGAAGAACGGCGCGAAAACGCCGATAGCCGGCATCATCCACTCCCTCTTCCTCCTGGCCGTGGTCCTCGTTCTCGGCCGGTGGATCGCGCGCATCCCGCTGGCCGTGCTGGCCGCCATCCTCATGACGGTCTGCTACAACATGGCGGAGTGGCGGGCCTTCCGGACGCTCTTGAAGGCCCCGCGCGGGGACGTCGCCGTCCTGCTCGTCACCTTCCTTCTCACCGTCTTCGTGGACGTGACCGTGGGCGTGGAGGTGGGCGTCTTCATGGCCTTCGCCCTGTTCGTAAGGCGGATGTCGCGCGCCTCCACCATCCGCGAGGTCACGGGAGACGGAAACGGCGTCGACGAAGACACGCTGCGGTCGGACAAGGACTCGGTCAGCCGGCGCAAGATCCCCGAAGGCGTTTCCGTCTACGAGGCGGAAGGCGCCCTCTTTTTCGGCGTGGCCGAGCTCTTGCGGGACAGCTTAGACCTGGGACAGGCGCCTCCGAAGGTTTTGATCCTGAGGATCCGCCACGTGCTGGCGTTGGACGCCACGGGGCTGCGGGCCCTGCGGGACCTGCTCGAAAAATGCCGGAAGAGCGGGACGCATTTGATTCTTTCCGGCATCCACGCCCAGCCCATGATCGCCTTCGAGCAGTCGGGCTTTTTGGAGGAAATGGGAGAGGAGAACGTGGTTGGGACCATCGACGAGGCCCTGGCGCGGGCGAAGGCCCTGCTCTCCGCTTGAGGTCGCAACTTCGGGCGGCGGCCTCCGATAAGCCTCCCCATGTCGGGCGTCCCCCCTATTTTCAGGCCCCTCACGCTCGGTCTCATGCCCGGCCTCGGGGCGAGCTCGATCAACCTCCCGGAGATCGATCCCTCCGTGACCTCGCTCTTCACGCCGGAGGCCCGCCTGAGTTTGGCCGAGCGTTTTGAAAAGTCGCTGCACGGGCTTCACCCGCGCTATGCCGGCCCGAGATACCGTTCGGCGCCGCGCATCCTGATCGAAAAGGGGCTTTCGACCGGCCATTTCGATCCGGCGTTTTGGATGATCGACGCGTGGCTGAGCCGCAAGGACCGGCGGAAGGCCCTGGCCTCCGAGACGGTCCGCACGCTGGCGCTCACCCATTTCCAAAATGAGCCTTACCGCATCGCGCGCGGCCGCGCGGCGACGTGGATCGGCATGAACGTCATTCTGCAGAACAAGGAAATGGAGCGGGGCGGATGGCCCTATCTCCATTCCCGGGGCATCGAACAATTCGGAGCCCTCGCCCTGTCCGGCGACATCTCCCGCATCAACGAATTCTGGCGGTCGGACGGAGCGCAGGGCGGTTTATGGTGCTATCCGCCGGAGGCCTTCCGCGACGAATCGCCCCACGGCACGTGGATGGTGATCGCCAAGGTCCCGGAACCCTTCACCTACCGGCTGAAGACACACGGCCTTCTCTCCGTCGCCATCCTGCCCGGACCGCTGCCCCGCCATCGCATCGTCGCGCAAGGACCGCGCGAGGAGCTTTTGGCCGCCCTCAGCGCCAAATACGGCAGCGTCGAAAAATTCCTGGCCACCTTGGAATCCTAAAAAGGCTGGAGTAACGTTCAGGGTTCGGAGGTATCGACCGTGCATCCGGCCTTGAAAGATTTCCATCCCGCCGTCTCCGGCTGGTTCGAGGAGCGTTTCGAAACGCCTACCGAGCCGCAGATCCAAGGCTGGCCCGAGATTTCCTCGGGGAAAGACACCTTGATCGCCGCGCCCACCGGGTCCGGCAAGACGCTCGCCGCTTTTCTTTCCTGCATCGACCGCCTCTTCCGCGAAGGCTCCCGGGGGCGTTTGAAGGACCAGACCTCGATCCTCTACGTCTCGCCGCTCAAGGCCTTGGGCAACGACATCCAGAAAAATTTGGACGAACCGCTGGCCCAGATCCGCGCCCGCGCGGCGAAGCAATGGGAAAAACTGCCGGAGATCCGCACCGCCGTCCGCAGCGGGGACACGACGCCCGGCGAACGCGCGGCGATGCTCAAGAAACCGCCGCACATTCTGATCACGACGCCGGAATCGCTCTATCTCCTCCTCACCTCCAAGGGCGGGCGCGAGATGCTGAAAACCGTGAAAACGGTCATCGTCGACGAAATCCACGCCGTGGCCCGCGACAAGCGCGGCTCGCACCTGGCCCTGTCGCTCGAGCGCCTGGACCGGCTGACGAAGAAACGCTCCCCGCGCATCGGGCTCTCCGCCACGCAGAAACCCATCGAGGAGATCGCCCGCTATTTGGTGGGCACCGCGCATCTCTCTAAAGACGGAAAACCCGATTGCGCCATCGTCGACGCGGGGCATCGCCGCAAGATGGACCTGGAGATCGAGATCCCGAAGGACGAACTGGGCGCGGTGGCCTCCAAAGAGCTTTGGGCCGAGGTCTACGAGCGGGTTTCGGAGCTGGTGAACGAGCACAAGAGCACGCTGGTCTTCGTGAACACGCGGCGGATGGTCGAACGGGTCACGCACGCGCTCGAAAAGAAGCTGGGCGCCGAGGCCGTGGCGGCGCATCACGGAAGCCTTTCGAAGGAAATGCGCTTGAAGGCCGAGACGCGGCTGAAATCGGGCGCCACGAAGGCGGTAGTGGCGACGGCGTCCCTCGAATTGGGCATCGACGTCGGCGCGGTGGACCTGGTCTGCCACATCGGAAGCCCGCGGAGCTTGGCCGTCGGCCTCCAGCGCATCGGCCGGTCGGGCCACGGACGTTTGGTGATCCCGAAGGCGCGCCTCTTTCCCGTCACCCGCGACGAGCTGATCGAATGCGCGGCCTTCGTGCGCGGCGTGAGGCGCGGCAATCTGGAAAAGACGAAGATCCCCTTCTATCCGCTCGATATTCTCGCCCAGCAAATCGTAGCGATGGTGGCCTGCGAGGACATGGCGGAAAACGACGTCTTCCGCGTCGTTCGCGGAGCCTGGCCGTACGCCCGCCTGCCCCGCGAGGAATTCGACAAGGTCGTCCTCATGCTCTCCGAAGGCATTTCCACGGCGCGCGGCGCTCGGGGGGCCTGGCTCCATCGGGACGGCGTCACACACGAACTTCGTCCGCGCCGCGGGGCGCGGCTGACAGCCATCACCTCCGGCGGGGCCATCCCCGACAATTTCACCTACGCCGTCGTCAAGGAACCGGAAGGAATCACCGTCGGCAGCTTGGAGGAGGATTTCGCCGTCGAGAGCATGTCCGGCGACATATTCCTCCTGGGCAACCATTCGTGGCGGATCCTGCGCGTCGAAGCCGGCCGCGTGCGCGTGGAAGACGCGGCGGGACAGGCGCCCACCATCCCCTTCTGGCTGGGCGAGGCGCCGGGACGCAGCGCGGAGCTGTCCGCGGAGGTCTCCGATCTCCGAAAAACCATCGAACCTTTGTTGGACGAGCCGGAAAAGGCGGTCGCCTTCCTCGAAAACGAATGCGGCGTGCCGCGCGCCGGGGCGACGCAGGCCGTGGCGTATTTGAGCCAATCGAAGGCGGCCTTGGGCCGCCTGCCGACCCAGGAGACGTTGATCGCCGAGCGCTTCTTCGACGAGGGCGGCGGGATGCAGCTGGTGATCCACGCGCCTTTCGGCGGTCGTTTGAACCGTGCCTTCGGCCTCGCCCTCAGGAAAAAATTCTGCGCGGGCTTCAATTTCGAATTGCAGGCGGCGGCCACCGACGACGGCATCCTCCTCTCGCTCGGGCCCCAGCACAGTTTTCCGCTTGAGTCCGTCTTCGATTTCGTCACGCCGGCGACGGCCAAAGAGACCTTGGAGCAGGCGGTCTTGGACGCCCCCGTCTTCGGCGTCCGCTGGCGGTGGAACGCCTCGCGGGCGCTCGCCCTCCTCCGGCATTCGGGAGGCAAGCGCGTCCCGCCCGGCATTCAAAGGATGCGGAGCGACGACCTCCTCGCCGCGGCCTTTCCGGATCAGGCCGCCTGCCAGGAGAACGTCACGCGGCCGATCAAGATCCCGGATCATCCCTTGGTGACCGAAACCATGCGCAACTGTCTCTACGAGGCGATGGATTTGAAGGGCCTGACCAAGCTCCTCGAGCGCATCCAGAAGCGGGAGGTGCAGCTCATCGCCAAGGACACGCCAACGCCCTCGCCGCTCACGCACGAGATCCTGAACTCGAATCCGTACACCTACTTGGACGACGCCCCGTTGGAAGAGCGCCGCGCCCGCGCGGTGGCCACCCGGCGCACGCTCTCGGAGGACGATCTTCGCGCCTTCGGCGCGTTAGATACGGAAGCCATTGCTTCCGTCGAATCGGAGATCCGGCCGGACGTGCGTTCCGAAGACGAATTGGCCGATACCCTCCGCGAATTCGTCCTGATGCCGGAGGCGTCCTTTCCCCGAGCGTGGACCGATTGGAAAAAATCGCTGATAGCCTCGGGCCGCGCCGTCGTCTTGGGCGAACACGTCGTCTCGGTCGACCGGAAGGACTTGGCGGAGAAGGCATTGAACGGCGACGAAGAGGCGGCGGCCGCCGCGCTGCGCAGTTGGATGATGGCGGGCGGGCCGCTGACGGCGGCTCAATGGGCGGAAAGACTGGGGTTGGAGGAAAAGACGGTCGACCGCGCCCTTTTGCGGCTGGAGGCCGCCGGAACAGCGATACGCGGACGTTTTCGTCAAGAAATCATAAACCAGCCCCGAAGGGGCGTTGAGGGGGAGGCTCCGACGGCTTTGCCGGTGGAGGGGGCGACGCAAGCCCCTATAATCGAATGGTGTGACAGAGACGTTCTAGCCCGAATCCATCGCCGGTGTTTGGGCCAGCTCCGTAAATCGATGGAGCCGGCAACCACGGTCGAGTTTCTTCGTTACCTCTTACGCTGGCAACACGTCGCGCCCGGCACCCAGGTGTACGGCGCGCACGGTTTGGCCGAGGTGATCGGCCAACTCCAAGGGCTTCAACTCCCCGCCGCCGCTTGGGAGAAGGAAATCTTTCCGGCGCGCGTCGCGGATTATCACCCCTCGATGCTCGACGAACTGTGCCTCCACGGTACGGTGGTGTGGGGGAGATTGATCGCGGGGAAGGAGGAAGGCGAGGAAGACCAAAGTCCAAAGACCAAAGTCCAAAGTCGACGGCAGGTTCCGCATCGGAATACCACGCTCTCTATCATGTTGCGCGAGGATTTGCCGTGGTTGCTCAGTGTGACGCGGCCGAAAGAAGCCGCGGTGGCGGAGTTGGGGGAATCGGCTCTTAAGATCTTGGAGTTTTTGGAAACGCGCGGAGCCATGTTCTTCAACGACCTTCAGGCCCTGACGGGGCGGTTGCGCACCGATTTGGATCAGGCGCTTTGGGAGTTGGTCGCTGCGGGGATGATCACCTGCGACGGGTTCGCGGGACTGCGCAATCTCGCCAATCCGTCGCGGCGGCGGGAAAAGATGAGGCTGCTCGCACGTTATCCGGGTTCCCGAGGTCCTATGTTCATGGGACCCGGAGGACGTTGGAGCCTGCTCCGACCGGATACGACGCCGGCCGCGTCCCAAGGAGGCGTTTTCGAGGAAAATCCCGACGAAGCGATGCTCGCCCAACAATACCTGCGCCGTTGGGGTATCGTCTTCCGCGACCTGCTCTCGCGCGAGCCGGCGGCGCCTCCTTGGCGGGTGCTCTTAAGCATCTACCGGCGCCTCGAGGCGCGCGGGGAGATCCGCGGCGGGCGGTTCGTCAGCGGTTTTTCGGGGGAACAGTTCGCACTCCCCGAAGCGGTCGAGGCCCTGCGCAGCGCGCGCCGTACGGACGCCCGCGACGCCGGGGCGCGGGTGGAAATCTCCGCGGCCGATCCGCTCAACGTCACCGGCTACGTCACCCCGGTCCCGCGCACGCCGGCGACCCCGGGAAACCGCGTCACCTTCGTCGGAGGAAAACCGCTGCTCACGCAAACCGGATAAAGGAGAACCAATGGAAGATCCACGCTTCGGACTGCCGACCGGAGTCCATCGCATTCCCGAGGAGTTCGGCGACAAAAAACTCAAAGGCATTGTCATGTTCTCCCTCTTCTTAGGGGTGACGGCCTTGATCCTCACCGTGATGTCGGTCGCCGGCATCCACGACCTCGTGGTCGGGGCAGGAGTCAAGACGAGCTCCGTCGTCCTTGCGATCATCTTCGCCTTGGTCTCTTGGGGTTTGCTCGCCTTGGTGCTGGTGGGAGGCTTAAGCTCCCGAAAGGCCGGTAAACGCTCCGAGATCCGCGTCTATCAGAACGGATTCGTTTTGATCCAAGGCAAGCGCTTCGGCGGCGAGATCAAGGATGCGTGCCTGTGGGACGAAATCGAATCGGTTTCGGCAAAGAGAATGGGAAATATTTTCCTCGGGTTTTCGGTGGCGAAAAAAGACGGCTCAAAAATCTTCCTCACGGCCTATTTTGAGGGTGTCGAATCGCTCAAACCGTTGGCCGACCGTGCCGCATCGTAAAACCCGGAGGTTCCATCAACCACTCTTTGTGATACAAGGAGGGCGTGCGCCCCTACCGCGTCCTCTTCGCCCTCGCCGCCGCCTATAACGTCGCCTTCGGCGTCTGGGCCGGCTTTTTCCCCCAGGCCTTCTTCACCCTCTTCCGTCTGGAGCCGATCAACTATCCTTCGCTCTGGGCCTGTCTCGGGATGGTGGTGGGCGTCTACGCCCTGGCATACGCCTACGTAGCGTGGAAGCCGGAGGACGGCGACGTGCTCATTTGGATCGGTTTGATCGGGAAGATCCTGGGACCGATCGGCTGGGTGAAAACGGTTTCGGAAGGCGGGCTGCCGCCGCGCACCTTTCCCTTGATCCTCTTCAACGACTTGATCTGGTGGTTCCCGTTTCTTCTCTACCTCTTCCGCAATCACAAGAGACGCGGGGAGATCCTCGTGGCGATCATCGCCGCCGTGCACGTCGCCGCCTGCCTGGGCCTCGTGGTCGTTCGCGAGGGCCTGGATTTCAAGCCGGACCTGGCGGCGCGCCGGTTGTGGGTGCTGGGCCACATCCCCCTTTGGATCCCGGTCTGGTTTTTCTGGGCCCTCTGCTCGCTCAGCCTGACCGCCTTCTTCCCGCTCTGGGGGCTCTGTCTACAGAAGCGATTCGGGGTCAAAGGCGCGGTCTGTCTCGCCGCCTTGATCGTCCTGGCCGTTCCCTTCGACGTGATCGGCGAGTGGCACTACCTCGTCCGCGCGACGGATCCGCGGTCGGCGCCCGAGGCGTTCGCGAAGGCCGTCGCCGCCTATAATTTCTACAGCGCCGCCGTCGCCAACGGACTCTACTGCGTCCTTGGGCTGATCTTCAGCGCGCTCAGCTGGCGCGCGGCGTTTCTCAAGGGCGGCGTCGGCGTCCTGGGCTTCCTCACCTGGGCGGCGGGGTTCCTTCTCACCGCGTCCGCCCTGCTGTCGTGGAGGGCCGGGACCGTCGCCGGCGGCTTCGGCGTCATGGTCCTTTTCCTGCCCTGGCTCGTCCTCATGGGACGGCGCCTGGACGGTCCCGGAAAGACCGCATGAAACGCGCCTTGGTCCTGGGCGGCTACGGGGTGTTCGGGTCGCTGATCGCCCGGGAGCTCGTCGAGCACCAGATTGCCGTCACCATCGCGGGGCGCGACGGCGCCAAGGCGAAGCGCCTCGCCGTCTCCTTGAAAGGCGACGCCCACGCGGTGGCCCTGGACGCGCGCGACAAGGACGCCTGTCTTGCCGTCTTCCGCGAACATGAGGTGGTCGCGCACGCCGCCGGGCCCTTCTCCGCCGGAGAAACCTCCGTATTGGAGGCCTGCCTGGAGGCCGGAGCGCATTACGTCGACATCGCCGACGACCGCGCCTACGTCGCGGAGGTTCTTTCCTTCGGAGCGCGCTTCCGCGATGCGGGGCTCGCCGCCGTCACCGGCTGTTCGAGCCTACCGGGGATTTCCGGGGCGTTGGCGACGAAACTTAAAAACGAGAATCCCGAGCCGCCCGAGCGCCTCCGCGTCACCCTCTTCATCGGCAACCGCAATCCCAAGGGGGAGGGGGCGGTCCGGTCCGCCTTTCGCGTCCTGGGAAAACCGATTAAGGCCCCGCAAGGAACGATCCCGGGCTTCGGCGACCCCGAAACCGTCCTCCTTCCCGGCCCCTGGGCGGAACGGCGCGTCTACAACTTCGAGGGGCCGGAGTACGATCTCTTTCCTTCGGAATTCGGCGCCGCATCCGTGTCGGTCAAGCTGGGGTTCGAATCGAAAGCCGCCACACGCCTTTTCGCCTGCCTGGCGCGGGTTCCCCAGACGTTGAGGACGGCCCTGTTTCCCGTCTTGCTCAAGCTCGGGAACGCCATGAGCGGCCGGGGCGCTTCGGGGGGCGCGGTGGTGGTGGAATTTTTTGCGAAGGACGGCACCGCCCGCCGCGCGGAAGCCTTTGCGCCGGAACGGGGACAGCGCATGGCCATCCTCCCGGCCGTAGCCTCCGTCCGCAAACTCCTGTCCGGGGATCTTGAAACCTGCGGAGCGATGACGGTCTATCGCTTCATTCCGGGATGCCGCTGGGAGGGCTGGGGCGTTTCGGATCCCCCACGCGGCTGACCGTAACCGCAAATCGATCATCGCACCGAGGACGCCGAAGATCTCGACCTGGACACGGACGACTTAGTCGCCGTGGACGTCCATTTCCGTCAGGGCCTCATTTGATGTCTCCCGGAGGATAGGCGGGCGCCGGCGAATCGGGAGAACTGTCGGGAGTCGTCGGCGAGGGCGTGACGTTCTCGACCGGCGGCAACGGCGGCGCCGGCGGGGACGGGATCACGGGCGCCGGGACTTGTATTTGCGGCAGGGACGGCGAGGGAATGGTCTCCGGGGAATCCGCGGACCGCTTATGAAAACCGCAGGCCGGAGCGGCCGCCATGAGGGAAACGAACGCTCCGGCCCAAAAAAACCGGGATTTCATCTCTTTCTCCTAGCGTCCTCCGATCAACGGCTGCGGAGGCACGCCTTGGAACGTGGCCAACGTCGCTCCGCCCGCGTCCATCAGATACAGGCGATCGTCCCGGATCTGGAATTTGCGCGCGGATTGCAGGACGTTCAGAAGCGCGTCGTCGTTGTGCGCGGACGCCGGGCAGGCCATCCGCGTCGTCGCCATGTCTTTGAAGAAAACCGCCTTGGCGTTCGCCTCGTAGGAACCGCGGACATTGTTGCAGCCGCCGGTGCCCGCGAGCGTGTGATTGAAGGCGTTCAGCCTCACGAACGCCTCGCGGCCCGCGCCCGTCGTCACGGGGATCGCGCCCAAGGCCGTCAGCTTCCAATAAGTCTCCTCCAAGGCCGGTCCGTAGGGCTTATATTCCGGCTGCACGGGCACGTCGGCCATGCGGACGGCGACCTGGGAAGGATGGCCGAAGGTCAGCACGGAATATTTCTGCGGCGCGTACAGGACATACCGGCCCGCCGACTTCACCGACACCACGAAGGTGTAGGGATGGTTGCCCTGGATCTTGGCGGGATCCACTTTCAAAACGATCTTTTGCGGAGGCGGCGACGCCGGGATCTCCGTGTGGGCGATCACGTTCGGCGCGTCCGCCGCGAATTCGTCTAAGACCTGGGCCTCCACCGTCGCGCCCGCGGGCAGGACCGTGCCTGCCGGATAGGACAGCGTCCCGACGACGTCCGCGGCCGCTACGGCCGGGACCGCCAGAGCGGAAGCGAAGGCCAGGGCGAAAAGGATTGATCTCGTTTTCATGCGTCCCTCCTGGTAAAATTCAAGCATCATGGCCTATGAGAAGGAAAACCTCGGTACGATGGTCACGTTCCTTCTCCCTTCCCTCAAACTCAAAGAGCCCTGCGGAAAGAACCAGACCTTCGAAGAGAGGCTCCACGACTTCCTCCTGAAGAACTTCAACGGCTATACCGCCAGCGCCGCGAACCTCTTCGGCTATTGGCGCAATCACAAGGGGCGCGAGTTCTACGGCGAGCACAAGGAGTACAAGGTCTCCCTCCTCGACGAATCCCGCATCGTCCTGCTCGAAACCTTCCTCGCCCGCATCGGCGCGGACATGGGCGAAAAGAGCGTCTATCTGGCGGCCGGGGACGATTCCTGGCTCATCTTTCCGGACAAATCGCGGCGCTGAAACCATCATAGGGAATGGGAGGCACTCGCGGGATGGGGCGGGTGCCGAATTTCGGGTAGGGGAATCCCTGAGTCCAAAGACCAAGGACCAAAGTCCAAAGTCAAAGACGGAGGCTTAAATCATGGAGGGTCATGGTTTTTTGGGTTTCTCCAAAGACTTTCTCGGGCTGGAAGGCCTTCCAGTCGCCGGTGAAGCTGGCTTGGAATTTCGCGATTAACGCTTCGGGCGTTTCGCCCTTGGCCAGGAGCTCCTTCAAAGACACGCCCAACGTCCTTTTTTCCAGGCGGGAGCCGTCGTTCGCCGTCACCAACGACGCGTGGAAGACGGCGGGAGGCTTCGCCTCTTTTTTTTCCAAAAGGGCGAGGCATTTCATGATCAGGCGTTGCTGGGCCGCCGCGGGCTCCAGATCCCAGGCGCGGACGAGGAGGTCGTAGCGGCCGTCATGGTCGTCCACGGCGCAGGCCCAGTGGTAGGCGGGGACGAAGGTCGCGCGCTCCGGGATTCCGGCGGCGTTTACGGCCGTTCCGCTGCGGGCGACGACGAAATCCTCATGGCCGCCGTCCTCGCGGAAACGGATACGCCAGGCCAGCGAGGGGAGATCGGTTTTCAACGGCTCTTTGGAGACATCGCGATCCCGGCAGCGCCCGCTGTAGGCGGCGACCGGCCCGTGCGGGGCGGAGGCGGCGCCCTCCACGGCCTCGCGCACCTCCTTGCGGGAGCAGTCGCAAGGGTAGACGAGTCCCGCTTCGCGGAATTTTAGAAAGGTCTCCCAATGGCGTTCGGCCCGGTCGCTTTGGAGCGATTGGACGTCCGCGACCAAGCCCAGCCGGGCCATGTCCCCGGTCTGGCTCTCGCGGGCCCCGGGCGCGTTCCGGGGGGCGTCGATGTTTTCGAACCGGACGACCCACGGCAGATTCAAACGACGGGCCCACTCGCGGGAAATCCAGGCCGTGCGCAGGTTGCCGATATGGAAGGTGCCCGTCGGAGACGGGGCGAAGCGGACGCCGGGCATAAGTCCAAAGTCTCAGGTCCGAAGGCAAAAGTCAAAAACCGGGCATTTCCCCATCCCAAAACCGGGGATGGCCCCATGGACCGCTCCCTCCGGGCCCTTTACCCTTTCGGGGAGGGGGTGAAATTCCATGAAGACCGATGCTTATCATCCCATCCTTCTCATCGCCCTGGTCGGAAACCTTTACGGATTCGACTGGCTCCATCAAGGCGTTTCCCAATGCGAGACGATCTCCGAGAGAATGGCGGCCGGATTCAAGGAGTGCCTCTATTACGGCCCGGGCACGCGGGGGTCCTTCACCGGGGATGCGGATTTCTATACCTGCACCGTCGATGAAAACAGCGAGTACATGATCTACAAGACCAAAGAACGCTGCAATCAAGAGCTGGAAGTCATGAGATCGGGGGCACCGTAATGGCCTTTCCCACGCACCATGTATTGCCCGAGAAGGCCTATGAATCCTACGGATCGTATCTGCACGTCGTGGGCCCCAGCGCCATCCGCGTGGCGCGGGCGCTCCGGCCGGAGGAGATTCTCGCGCACGTCGGCGCCTCGGGGCTTCGCGGCCGCGGCGGGGCCGGGTTCCCGACGGGACGAAAATGGGAGGCGATCGCCGGCCACCCCTGCCCGACCCGCTATGTCGTCTGCAACGCCGCCGAGGGCGAGCCGGGCACGTTCAAGGACCGCTGGCTGATCCGCAAGAACCCTTACGCCGTCATCGAAGGCCTGCTCGTCGCCGCCCACGCCGTCTCCGCAAAGGCGGCCTATATCGCCGTCAAGAGGTCCTTCCTCCCGGAGATGCGCTCGCTCAAACGGGCGTTGCGCGAAATGGCGGAGGATCTGTTCCTGCCGGTGACCATCGTCACGGGCCCCGAGGAGTATCTCTTCGGCGAAGAGAAGGCCCTCCTGAACGTCATGGAGGGCGAAGGGCCGTTTCCGCGCCCCGTCGAGCAGCCTCCGTACGAATGGGGGTTGTTCGCCACGGAGATCTCCGCCAACCCCACCCTCGTCAACAACGCCGAAACCTTCGCCCACGTCTCGACCATCCTCCGCCTGGGCTCCGAGTCCTTCCGCCGCCTGGGAACGCAGGACACGCCCGGGACGCTGATCGTCACCCTCTCCGGAGCGATCCGGCGGCCCGGCGTTTACGAAATCCCGGCGGGCCTTCCCTTGAGGGAGCTGCTGTCGGATCACGGCGGCGGGCCCTTGCCCGGACGCTCCTTCAAGGCCGTGCTCTCTGGGGTTTCCTCCGCGCCCGTTCTGGCCAAGGATTTCCTCACGCCCTGCGACTTCGGATCGTTTCAGGCGATCGGCTCCGGCCTCGGCTCCTGCGGCTTCGTCGCGCTGGACAACGCGACCTCGGCTCCCCGCGTCGCGCAGGCCGTCGCGCGCTTTCTCTACGTGGAATCCTGCATGCAATGCTCCGCCTGCAAGGTCGGTCTCGGGGCTGCCTCGGAGGCGGTCGACGAGATGTTTTCGAAAAAGGCGACTCCCGACGACCCCGAAAAGGCGGCCATCGCCGCGCGTTCGGCCCCGCAGGGCAACCGCTGCTACCTGCCCGTCCAGGGCGCCGCGCTGATCCCCGCCCTGCTCTCCGCTTTCAAGGAAGAGTTCGACGCCTTGATCCGCGCGCCCGGGGCATCTTCCGAGGACGCCTGGACCCTTCCCAAAATGACGGATTTCGACGAGGAGAAAGGCGTCTTCCTGTACGACGACCGCCAGCGCTTAAAAGAACCGGATTGGACCTACCGGGAGGAAACCGTCAGGGTTCGGGGGAATCCCCGGTCGACAAAGAGGGCCTTCGGTGGCAAACAGCGGAGATGGCCCGCTCGCGGATCTTCCTAGCAACGATCGCCTGCTTATTGGTTTCCGTCTCGGCCGCCGCCGCGAAATTTCCGGCGAGCGTCGAGAAGACCTTCACCGTGAGGGGAGACGTCGCGCGGCAGTGGGCCGCGGTCCTCGGTCTCGAGCCGAAAGGATTCCAACGCGTCTCGCTGGCCCTTCACCCGATGGAGGCCCACGCCCGGTCCTTACGCTCGGGCGGAACGGCCGGAGGGCCGGCGGAGAACGAAATCGTCTACGACCCCGCCAAAGGCGTCCTGACCCTCTCCGGCGACTGGCTGGACGCGACCACGGGCTCCCAGAAGGCCGTGCCCCGCTACAACTTCTCCTCCGGTTTCGTTCGCAACGACCTCTCCGGAGCGCTGGGCTGGTATCCCTTGATGAAGAACCTCGGTCTCCCGAAACCCGCCAAGGGCGGCAAGAAAAACGGGGATATCGTGATCAAGGAATCCTCCGGATCCTTTTTTGCGCGGACGCCGCCGATTTTGGAGGTCCGCGTCTACCGCCTGCAGTCATGGGCCGAGAAGCCGGAGGGAGAATGGGGCTACCAGATGATGATCGGCGTGGAGCCTTCCAAGCCGTGATCGACAACATTCGTGCTTAGCGGTCTTTGGGGGAAGGTTTCGGCTTGAAATCCTGGGGGATCATCTCGAAGCCGCGCTCCTGAAAGCAAAGGTACAGCTCGCGGCAGACCCAGGCGTCGGTGGCGGCGTAGAGGATCTGCTGGGGCGTCAGCTCCGCGCGGCCCCAGTTGGACGTGCTCTGGCCCTTGGTGATGCGGAAGCCCAAAAAGAGCGCGGTTAAGTTGCGGGCGCTGGGCTGGCCCATGCCCTGCTTCTTGGCGGCCTCCGACAATTCGACGATGCGCTTCTCTTCGAAGGCGAAGCGCAGGCGCAGTTTGGAAAAATCGTCGCGCAGGCCGATGCCGGCCTTGGCGACATGGCGGTTTTGCAGGAGCTCGATCAAGACCTCCGAGCAATCGAGGCGCTTCAAGGGAAAGAGATACACGGCGCTCGATGTGGCCACCTGGGCCAGGCTGGGCAGGTACGACTCGCCCTTGCGGAAGGACGGCCGCGTCTCCGTGTCCAGACCCACCACCTTCTCGGCGTGAAGGGCCTCGCGCGCCTCTTGAAGCTCTTCCGGCGTCTTCACCAAACGCACCGGCCCTTCGTAGCGGCGCATCGGCAACTGCATCAGGTCTTCCTTCGAAATGGCGAGGGGACTGGGTTCCGTCATGGCTGCAAATCCATCGAGGGCACCAAGGCCGAGCGCTTGGAACGGCCCAGAAGATGCCCGTAAATATGGGCGGAACGCAGGACCCGCTTCACGTAGCCGCGGGTTTCGGTAAAGGGGATGGCCTCCACGAACTCGTCCAAGGGCAAATAGCCCTGGGACCCCATCCATTTAGAGACGTTGCCGGGGCCG
>DASUFF010000072.1:0-32111 GCA_036274695.1 bacterium
CTTTCCTCGTCGCCGTCGGGCCGCAAATGACCGGCCTCCTTGAGCAAATCCTTCAAATGCTCGCGGATCCGTTTCTTCAAGGAACTTTGCCGGGCAAGGAGACGCCCCATGTGGCCTGTTATCATGCGGAGCTGATTATAACGGAGTGACGGTTCGGTGACAATTTAGGGTCTCGGCTCGAAAAAAGCCTAAGAAGACAAGACCTTGCGCCCGCCGTGGCGGATGTCGCGGCCTTGGACCATGAAGATGACTTCCTCGGCGATGTTGGTGGCGTGATCCGCGATCCGCTCGATCTGCTGGCTGACCAAGATCAGGCGCGTGCCCCGCTCCACCGCCTTGGAGTCCTTGCCCATCATGTTGATCAGCTCCTGAAAGATGCTGTGTTCGAGGGAGTCGACGTCGTCATCCATCTCGCAGACCGCCTGGGCCAGATCCACGTCCTGCTTCACGAAGGCGTCCAAGGCCTGCTGCACCATCCCCTGGGCCTTCATCGCCATTTTGGGAAGGTCCGAATACGGCTTCAACTGGGGCTCCCGATTCAAGGCGATGGCCTGCTCGGCGATGTTGACGGCCAGATCGCCCATGCGCTCCAGGTCCTTCGAGGCGCGAAGCCCGATCGTGATGAAACGCAGGTCGGAGGCCGCCGGCTGGCGGAGCGCGAGGAGACGCACGCAGAGGTCGTCGATCTCCAGCTCCAGGGCGTTCACTTCGAAGTCCTTGCGGATGACTTCCTCCGCGGTCTTGGAGTCCCGCTCGGTCAGCGAGCGCATCGAGCGGGTGATCATTTCTTCGACGATGCCGCCGGCCTCTAAGATCTTCTCCTTCAGCTGGCGGAGTTCTTCATCATACTGCTTGTCGGTGTGTTGTTTCACGATGAGATCCTCTATTATCCGAACCGTCCGGTGATGTAATCTTCCGTCCGCTTCTCCTTGGGGTTGGTGAAAATCGTCTTCGTCTCGCCCCACTCCACCAGATCGCCCATGTACATGAAGGCGGTGTGGTCCGAGACGCGCGCCGCCTGCTGCATGTTGTGGGTGACGATGACGATCGTATATTTCGAGCGCAGCTCGTGGATCAGTTCCTCGATGCGCGCCGTGGAGATCGGGTCCAGGGCGGAGCACGGCTCGTCCATGAGGAGGACTTCCGGGTTCACCGCCAGCGCGCGGGCGATGCACAGCCTCTGCTGCTGGCCGCCCGAAAGGCTCATGCCGGAATGCTGGAGGTTGTCCTTCACTTCCTCGAACAGGGCGGCCTTTTTGAGGCACTCCACGCCCACTTCCTCCAGGGTCGACCGATCGCGCGTGCCGTTCAATTTAAGGCCCGCCACCACGTTGTCCAGGATCGACATCGTCGGAAAGGGATTCGGCTTCTGGAAGATCATCCCGACGCGCCGGCGGATCTTCACGGGGTCTTCCTTGAGGACGTTTTTCCCGTCGAGCAGTATCCGGCCTTCGACCCGCGCGCGGGGATCGACCTCGTGCATGCGGTTCAAGCAGCGCAGCAGCGTCGATTTTCCGCAGCCCGACGGGCCGATGACGGCCGTGACGGTTTTTTCCGCGATGGAAAGGTCGACGTCGTTGACCGCCTTGTGGTCGCCGTACCACGCGTTCACTTTTTCGATCTTGAGCTTCATGAGCGTTTCCCCGCGAGACGGTTACGGATGAAGAGCCTTGAGACGATGCTCAGCATCAGCACGAGCCCGATCAGGATCGTCGCGCCGGCCCAAGCCTGGTTGTGCCAGTCATCGTACGGGCTGATGGCGTATGTAAAGATCTGAAGCGGAAGCGCGGCGATCGGCTGGCGGATATCCGTGCTCCAAAACTGGTTGCCCAGCGCGGTGAAAAGGAGAGGAGCCGTCTCCCCCGCGATGCGCGCGATGGCGAGCAACACGCCGGTCAGTATCCCTCCGCGCGCGGCCTTCAACACCACGTAAACCAAGGTCTTCCAGTACGGCAGGCCCAACGCCAACGCCCCTTCGCGGAGGGCTCGGGGAACCATGCGCATCATCGTTTCGGTCGTGGAAAGAATCGTAGGGATCATGATGATGCCCAGCGCCACCCCGCCGGCCAGCGCGGAAAAATGCCTCATCGGGCGAACCATGATCGTATAAGCGAACATGCCGACGACGATGGAGGGCGTGCCGTTCAGCAGATCGGAGGCGAATCGGACCACCCCCGCCACCTTGCGGCCGCCGTATTCCGAAAGGTAGATGCCGCCGAAAATGCCGATGGGAAGCCCGAATGCGCAGGCCAGAACGAGCAGGATCAGGCTGCCGACGATGGCGTTGGCAAACCCCCCGCCCGTCTCGCCCACCGGCTGCGGCATGCGCGTAAAGAAGTCCCAATTGATGGAGCCCAAGCCGTGCGAGAGGATGTGGAAGAAAATCAGGAAGAGCGGCAGCATGGAGATCACCGCCGCCGCCATCGTCAGCCCCAGCATGATCCGGTTGACCCAGTGACGGCGCCCGTCGCGGGAAATCATTCGCGCCCAGCCTTTCCGCCCACTTTCCAGACCAGAAAGCGCGCCCCCGAGTTCACGGCGAGCGTCAGCGCGAAGAGAGTCAGCCCGATGCCCATCAGGGAGGACAGGTAAATCTCCCCCGAGGCCTCCGTGAACTCGTTCGCTATCACCGACGCCATCGTGTGGCCCGGGGCCAAGAGCGACAACGAGACTTCCGGGCGGTTCCCGATCAGCATCGTCACCGCCATCGTTTCGCCCAGCGCCCTCCCCAGTCCCAGGAACACCGCCCCGAGAAGGCCTGTCTTTCCGAACCGCAGAACCGCCATTCGTGTCGTTTCCCATCGTGTCGCTCCCAGGGCTAACGCGGCTTCGCGTTGATGATTCGGCACCGCCTGAAGGACCTCGCGCGAGATGGAGGAGATGATGGGGATGATCATGATGGACAGAATCATCCCCGCCGCCAGCATTCCGATCCCGTAGGGAGGGCCTTTAAAAAACGGCAAAAAACCGAAATACTTGATGAGGAACGGCTCCACGCTGTTTCGAAGCCAGGGGACGAGAAAAAATAATCCCCAAAGGCCGTAAATGATGGAGGGAACGGCCGCCAGCAGCTCGGTGATGAAAGCGACCGGAGTCCGCAAATACGGAGGCGCCAGTTCCGAAAGGAAAATGGCCACCCCGAAACTCAGCGGCACCGCGATCAACAGGGCCAGCACCGAGGAAACGACCGTTCCGTAGATGAAAGGCCACGCCCCGAAGTCCTCCGCCACCGGATCCCAGACGCTCGAAAAAGGAAACTGCCAGCCAAACTTGCGCATGGCCGGCAGGGATTCCTTGAACAACAAGAAGGAGATGGCACCGACGATCAATATCAGAAGGATCGCAAAAAAACGGGTGCTTCCCTCGAATATCCGATCGCCTTTCATTCATCCAACCTAGGGTGCCACCGAGATCTGCGAGATGGTCTGGTTCACCTTGGCCGCCACGGAGTCCGGCAAAGGGGAGTAATAAAGCGCCGACGCCAGCTTCTCGCCGTCGTTGATCGCCCATTTCAGGAAATCCACCAAGGCCTTGCCCTTGGCCCCGTCCGCCTGCTTCTTGTAGACGAGGAGATAGGTGAAGGCGCTGATGGGATAGGCGTCCTTGCCGTCCGGATCCGTGATCGACACGCGGTAATCCTCCGGCATTTTGACGCCCGCCGCGGCGGCGGACACGGATTCGATCGACGGCATGACGAACGCTCCGGCCTTGTTCTGGACGCTGGCGTAGGGAAGCTTGTTCTGGAGCGCGTACCCCAGCTCGATGTAACCGATGGACCCCGGCGTCTGCTTGATCAGGCCGGTCACGCCTTCGTTGCCCTTGCCGCCGAGACCCGCGGGCCAGCTTACGGACTTGCCCGTCCCGACCTTGCCCTTCCAGGTGTGGCTGACCTTGGAGAGATAATCCGTAAAAACATAGGTCGTGCCGCTGCCGTCCGAACGGTGGGCTACGACGATGGCCGTATCCGGAAGGGTTTTTCCCGGATTGACCGCCGCGATCTTGGGATCATTCCATTTGGTGACGTTGCCTAAGAAGATGTCCGCGATCACGGGACCGGTCAGCTTCAGGTCGCTCCCGGCCTCCGGAAGATTGTAGGACAGCACGACCGCCCCGAGCACGGTGGGGATATGCGTGGAGGGGTCCTTGACCAGGCCGAGCTCGTAGTCCGAGAGCGGGGCGTCGGAGGCGCCGAAGTCGACCGTCTTTTCGGTGAACTGCTTCACGCCGCCGCCGGAGCCGATGGACTGGTAGTTGATCCGGATTTCGGGATGCATCTTGTTGTACTCGGCGAACCATTTCGAATAGATCGGGTACGGAAAGGTCGCCCCTGCGCCGTTTAAGTTGACGTCCGCTTTCGCGGCGGACGCTCCGGCGATCAAACAAAGGGCTGCCGATAATCCCGCCAAGCTTTTCTTCATTCCGTTCTTCATAAAACGCTCCTTCGTCTTTTATATGAGAGTCGACAAATGTGACTTTTCTGTGACAAATTTGAAAATTCTAGAACACCATCGTCAACTGAGTACGGAACTGGTGGTCGTTCAGGTTCAAGCCTCTCTGGTTCATGAGCAGCGCATAGTCCGTCTGGAGTTTCAGGTTGTGCTTGTTGAAGTAGTAGCCCAGGCACGCCCCGTACTCGTACTGGTTCGGGATGGCGTTGGAGAAGACGACGCTGCTCGCCCGCGCGGCGACTTCCAGGTGTTTGGGAATGATGAAATAACCGGCCTGGGCGTTGAACCCGAAGTTCGTCAGCTTGGCGCCCTGATGGACCCGGCTCAACATGCCCTGTCCCAGGGCGAAGAAGCCGTGCGAACGGAAGTGAAGGTCGATCGTGCCGTGGCTGGCGCGGACGTTGGCCGGAATGGTCCCGTTCTCGAAGGAACTGCCCCGGTCGTCGAGGAGATAGGCCACGCCCAATCCCAGGGCCGGCTCCTCCGTGTAATCGACGTCCGATTCGGAATACTTGTAGTCGCCGATGATGGGCACCTCGAAGCGGGCGCCGATCATCGGCTCGCGCTTGGAGTGGATCGTATTGGCCCCGTCGCCGTTCATGATGAAGAAGTGGTAGCCCAGGTGGTAGTCGAACAGGTTGCCGTGGAGATCGAGGCCCAAATCGCGCGCCAGCGAGAAGATGTTGTTGGTGACGCTGCGGTCCGGGAACTCCAGCTTCATGGCCGACACGAGTTCGGTATAGAGGAAGGGCACCTTGAACTGGCCGAACTTCAGTTGAACCTGATCCATCGGCTGCCAATCGAAATAGTAATCGTTCAAGACCGGCAGGCCGGTCGTGGATTCGCCGACGACCGCGTTGACCGTCGTCGAGCAGGTCGCGTCCGCGCATACCGGCGCCGTCTTGGAGCCGACGCGGGTGCCAAAGCCCATCTCGAAGCCGTACTTCAGCTTCGTGGTGAAGACGTTGCCTTCCATCCGGATCTCGCCGCGGGGGATGGAGAAATTGACCAAGTCCTTCCCGGCCTCGATCGCCGTATAGGTGAGACGGGATTGCAAGCGCAGGTTCAGCATCCAAGCGTAGTTCCCGTCCGCCGAGTCGATATGGAAGCCGTCCTTGTAGTAAATCTTCGGGCCGTCGTCGTCCGCGGACGCGGGAGACGCCGAACCCAGGATGGCCGACAGACCCATCGCCAGGGCGAGAACCGCCGCCTTTCCTTTCATCAGTCGTGATCGCATTTTGTCCTCCTTAAAAAGGGATGAATGTCGCTTCAAAATTGGGCGCAAGCTCGCCGTGACGAGTGACGTCATAATGAGCTCTGTGTGACTTTTAGGTGAATCGAGCTTTTAGAGGACGTCCCGTACTTCTTTCAACAGGGTTTCCATAGTGAAGGAGGATTTCTGAAGGTACTTGTCGGCGCCCAGAGCGAGGCCCTTTCGGATGTCCTCGGGACTGCCCTTAGCGGAGACGATGACGACGGGGATGTTGCGGAAATCGTCCGAGGACTTGATGTAGCGGCAAAAATCGAGGCCGTTGAGCGTGGGCATCATGACGTCGAGCAGGATCACGTCCGGCCGCGAATCCTCCTCCAGGCCCCACATGGCGTTCAATCCGGAAGGGGCCGTCACGACGCGATACCCCGCTTTCTTCAGGTTGTATTCGAGCAATTCCAAAATATCGGGATCGTCGTCGATCACCAGGATCTTTTTCGCCTTGTCGCTCATGAGGGCCTCCCTTGACCCTCACCTTAGGCGGGAAATGTAAAGCCCGTGCGACGAGCGAGTGACTTATCGCCCCGCCGGCCGGCCGACGAGCTTGCGGAGAAAGGCCGCCAGCTTTTCGAAACATTCCCGGCAGCAACTGCAGCAACAGCACGAAGGACCGCAGCACCCCTTTTGTCTCTTGCCGTTCTTATTTTCCATATTTCCCTCCCTTTTTAGGTTTCGGCGCCGGCGCGGGCCTTCCGCAGCATCCCTCGATATAGTCGGCTAACCCGCGAAGAGCCGTCACGATGGACCGGGCATCGACGTCGTAGCGGACCTCTTTGCCCTTCCTTTCGGCCTTCACGATTCCGGCCCTCTTGAGGACGGCCAGATGACGCGACACCACCGAAAGATCGACGTCGCAACACTCCGATACCTCCCCCACGGCGTTCGCGCCCGGCTTTTCCAGAAGCCAGCTGAAGATCTTCAGCCGGTTCGGGTCGCACAACGCCTTGAAGAAATCGGCGCTCATGCCGCAACACATGCTCATATGTACAATTATGCAAATGATGACTCGATTTCTCAAGACCTTAAAAGCGTGAAGACAAGAAAAACCTAGACACCGAGGCCCCTTAGTGAACCCTTGATGCGGCGCGGCGACGGCGGCGGCCGCAAAGCCTTTATTTTTAACCCTTGGCGGCCGTCTGGAGTTAAAATCATTTTATGGAACGAAACTACCGATCCATCTTCTCGCCGAGCACGCCGCAAGAGCGGGAAAAGAACTTCGAAACTTACTGGACCTACACGCAGGAGCACGACGGCGAAATCTTGGAAGATCAGAAGGACCTGGTCAAAAAGAAGGCCCTCATAGAGGAATTCCGCAACAATTCCGTGCGCTCGCGCCGGCCTCTGGCCGATCCCGCGGCCTTTTACCGCAATTACATCGACATGAAGGACGATCCGAAGACATTGGACCGTAAGACGCTTCTTCTGACCTGCATCTACAAATTCGCGCGGCACGAATGGGTCGGAATCTCGGGGGCCTGGGACGCGATTCCCTCGATGGCCGAATCGAAGACGACGATCGATAAGATCAGCCGCTACCACCTGTGCGAGGAATTCTGCCACGTCCGCCTTTTCCATGAAATGTTCCGGACGATGCGGTTGGAAGACGTGAAGTGGGTGACTCCCGGCAAGGCGATGCAGGCGATGTACCGCATCTTCCCAAAACTCCCGGAAGCCCTCATGAGCGCCCCGGCCTTCGTGACGGAGCTGATGGGCATCACCTTCTACCAGCACGTCGATGCGCTCCTGGACGAGGTCTTCGCCGACGAGCCCGAGGCGCGCGACCGGATCCGCGCCCTCCTCCACGAGATCATGGTGGACGAGCTGGCGCACATCGGACAGCGCCGCAATTTCATAGGTTCGTTCGGAATCAGGGTGGCGAGGTGGATGGTGGCCCCCCTCTACCGCGTCTTCTTCGCCGACATTCCCGAGGCCAAGCTCCTTTTCGACGTCGATAAAATGATCGAGGACGGGCTGGCCTTCCAATACGAGGTCTCGCCGGAGCTCCTGAAGCGCAGCTGGGTGCCGAGTTACTGTGTCGCCTGATCTTTCGAAGGGACTTCCCGGGCGGCTTCCGTTCTCGCCAAGTCACCCAGGAGATCCGCGGCCCACTTGTAGACGTTGTTTTCGGCGACCCGGGCCTTCATCCGAGTCATACGCCTTCTTCTCTCCTCTTCCGGCATCTCCAGCGCGATGCGGATCGCTTCGGCGAAATCGGCGCGTGCGTAGGGGTTGACTTGAAGGGCTTCCTGAAACTCCAAGGCCGCCCCGGTGAACTCGGACAGGATGAGAGCGCCGTCGCTGCGCTCGCGCGCGGCGACGAACTCCTTAGCCACCAGATTCATGCCGTCGGCCAAAGAGCTGACGATGCAGACCTCCGACATCCGGAGAAACGTATAAACCGTCTGCGGATCATGCTGAGCCTTGAGGATCGTCACCGGCTTCCAGGCGTCGGTGGCGTGCTTCCAATTCACTTCCTCCGCCAACTTTTCGATTTCGGCCAACAACTCGCGGTAGGCCGGCAAGTGCATGCGGGAAGGCGCGATCAGTTGGACGAACCGGACCTGTCCCCGGTATCGGGGATTTTTTTCGAGGAAGCGATCGATCGCTCCGAGCCTCTCCGGAATCCCTTTGGCATAGTCGAGGCGATCCACGCTCACCAAGAGCCTCTCCTTTTTCAGGTCCAGCTCCTGGGTCCATTCCTCCCATCTCTTTTCCAAATCGTCCTGCTCGGGGATTCCCCTTTCGGCCCAGGGCTGGATGCTGATGGGCAACGCCTTGATCGCCGTCGACCCGGATTCGTGCACCACGGCAAAGCGGTCCCAATCCACCCGCACGGGCAGGAGGCTGTTGACCGTATCGAGAAAATTATTGCCGTGCGATTGCAGGTGAAATCCCACCAAGTCGGCGCCCATCATCCCCTTGAGGATTTCCCGTTTCCAAGGGCAGACTTGAAAGACCTCGGACGTCGGCCAGGGGATGTGCCAAAAGAGGCCGATGACCGCGTCGGGCCGCTTCTCGCGTATGAATTGGGGAAGAAGAGTGAAATGATAGTCCTGGATCAGTATGACCGGACGCTCTTTGCCGCATTCCCGAACGACGGCATCGGCGAACTTCCGGTTGACGCGAACATAGACCTCCCAATCCATTTCTTCGAACTTCGGCCGGTGATGCGTCATCAGGCAGAGAGGCCAGAGGGCCTCGTTGGAAAACCCGTAATAGTAATGTTCCTCTTCTTCGCGGGTGAGCCAGATGCGCTTGAGCGTGTAGGAAGGCGCCCCGGGAGGGACGAGAAGCTTTCCCTCGCGATCCGACGTCTCACGGTCCGCGTTGCCCGCCCCATGGGCGATCCACAGCCCGCTCGTCGCCTTCAACACCGGGTCCATCGCCGTAACGAGGCCGCTGGCGGGATTCAGGACCTTCGTGCGCCCGTGTTCCTTGACGTGCACGTAAGGCTCGCGGTTGGAAACGACGATGAGCGGATGGCCTCCGAGGTGGGTCAACGCGTGCGCCTTCAATCTTGCCGGAGTCCAGAGATCGACGGCCGTCCGCTCTTCGGAGATTTCCCGGGCCGTCTCACGCGCCGCGCGCAAACGCGCCGTGAGCTTTTCCACTTCGCGGGTCACCGGCCTTAAGAGAGAGGCCGTCGGGGACGGAAGAATTTCGGGACCTTTCGATGCTTTCATCCACTCCAGCATCTGCTGGACCGACGTGCGGAAGGACAATCGCGAGAGAACATACGTCAGAAAGGAGACGACCAGCGTGAAGAGGGAAACGGTCAAAGCCGTCCATGCGGCGGCCTGACGCGCCCGGTCCTTGATATAGCCGGCGTCGTGGACGATCGTCAGCGTCCCGAGAGTTTCGGCCTTGCCCAGCAAGGCGATCGTCAGGATGTGAAAGGAATGTCCGCCCAAGTCTTGCATCGCTATCCTGTCGACGTCCTTGGACACGCCCGCGGGATCGATGTCCGGGCAATCCACCATCCCTTCCAGGGCGGCCGAGCGCGCCACCGTCTCTCCCGCCAAAGAGCAGAGGACGATCCCGACGGTCCGCCCGGGTCCGGACAGCCTTTCCGCCAAATCCTCTTCGTCGGGCGTCGACGGGTGGCGGAGCGCACGTAGGGCGCCCGGCGCCAGGCTCTTCGCGATCACCCGCGCCCGGCGCGACAGATCGTCGCGCAAGGCCTCCTGTTCCCGCCGGATGTTCCAGTACGAAGACGCCACGACGGCGACCACGGCGGCCAGAACCACGGCGATGATCCATCGAATGATCGGTCTCATAGGTCTACCCCTGGCTCAGCAGATGAGCCGCATTGATGACGGCCATGTGAGAGTACGATTGAGGGAAATTTCCGGTCAAGGATCCCGTTTCCGGGTCGATGTCCTCCGAAAGAAGCCCCAAATGATTGGCATGCGCGAGGACATTCTCAAAGAGACGCACCGCCTTCTCCCTTTCCCCGATCGACGTCAGCGCCTTCACCATCCACAGCGAACAGGCGATCAAAGCGGTCTTGGGCCGCCCAAATTCGTCCTCGCTGACGTAGCGGAAGACGAATCCGTTCCGGATCAAAGACTCTTCGCATTTCCGGACGGTCGAAATCCAGCGCGGATCGTCTTTCGGCAGGAAACCGTAACGGTTCATCAGGAGCAGGCTCGCGTCCAGGGTGTCGGAGCCGTAGGCCTGGGTGAAGGCGCCGATTTTCGGATTCCAGGCCTTCTTTTCGATGTCCCGGCGTATCTTCTCGGCGATGACCGCCCATCGCTCTGCAACCCCCGTCTTCCCCAGCCGCTTGGCGATCTTCGCGCCGCTCTGAACGGCCACCCAAGAGAGAACCTTCGAAAACGTGAAGTGCGCCTTCCGGCGCCGGAACTCCCAAATTCCCGCATCCCGGAGAGGCCATTCCTTCGCGACGGTATTCACGAGGAACCGGACGAGGGACCAGACGTCGTCCGTCATCGGCTCGAATTCATAATAGAAATAGTGCAGATAGATCGTGTTCAGGATCTCCCCAAAAATGTCGTTTTGGGAGGTCTCGCAAGCGGCGTTGCCGATGCGGACGGGCCGGGAATCCTTAAACCCCCTCCAATGCGTCAGCATCCTTTCCGTCAGGTCCTTTCGGCCGTCGATGCCGTAGACGATCTGGATCTCGGTCTGCTTGCTCTCGAAAATCCTCAGGAGAAAGTGAATGAAGGCCCGGGCCTCCTTGAAATGCCCGATACTTTTCAGGGACTCCAGCATGAGCGACGAATCCCGCATCCAGCAGTATCGGTAATCCCAGTTCCGGGACTCCCCGACGATCTCGGGAAGCGACGACGTCGGGGCGGCGATGATCGCCCCGGTTTCCTCGAACGTCAGGAGCTTCAACACCAGCGCGGAGCGAAGCACGGCCTCCGGATAGAGCGCCGGAAGACGGCAGACCCGGGACCAATTCTCCCAATAGGCCTTCGTTTTTTCGAACAGGTCGAGGGAATGGCCGATCGTCGGGGGAACGATCTTCTCGTGATAAGTCAGCAGGAGAAACTCGTCCTTTTTCAAGGCGAGCGGCCGGGAGGCCAGAAGACTCTCCGCGTCCAGCGAGGAATAGAGGAAGAGGTCCTCAAGGCCGTTGACCGCCCGGATCGCTCCTGCGGCGGATTCCGTCCTGGTTTCCCCCATGGCGTAATTGAGCTTCGGCTCGAAGACGACTTCGATCTCCGGGCTGCCCCTCAACGGCTTCAGGAGCCTGTGAATCTCCACCGGATGCCGGTAAGCCTCGCCTTCGCGGTAACGGGGCATGAAGTCGATGGCGACGAAGGCGTTTTGCCCGTCGTCGAATTCCGTCCGAAGCACGTTGGTTTCCGGCAGGTAGGCCTGGCGGGTCTTGTGCACTCCCTTGAGCCGCACGGCGAAGCGGCCGCCGCCGGGATCCAGAAGGGAAGCGAACGCGGACGGGCTGTCGAAATTGGGAAGGCAGCACCAGTCGATGGAGCCGTTTTCGTGGACCAAGGCCGCCGTCTTGCAGTTGCCGATGAGTCCGTAACGCACCGGACTATCCCTTTTCCCCGATTTGGCCGAGGAGATCCGGGAGGCCGGCGCCGTATTCGCAAACAAAGAGAATTTTCATCGGATCTCGTACTCCAAGGTCTGGGGCTGGCCGCCGCGCAGGACTTCCAGCGAGAAATTTTTAGAATCCTTCAGACTGTTGAAGAGCTGCAGTCCCTGCTTGATGTCCAGGTCCTGTCCGTTCACCTTTTGAAGGACGTCGCCCCGGCGGACGCCGAGCTTGCTCACGAGCCCCCCGGGCCTGATGGCGACGATCCGGAAACCGTCCAGTTTTCCGTTCTGAAAATTCGGAACGATATTCACCTCGCGCTGAAGGGTATCCAAATGTTGCAGGGCGTTGTCGACGTCCTTTTGATCCACAAAGATGGTGCCCCCCGAAGAGCCCGCGGAATCCGACTTAGGCTTGATCTTGGAATCCTTGCCGAGGGAAAGCTTTCCGAAGACCTCCTCGGCCGGCGCGAAGATGGTTTTCGAAATGTCTTCCATCTCGGCGTACTCCAGCCGCCCCCCGTTGAGAAATTCAACGCGGCGTCTTCGCACCTTCATGAGTTTCACGCTGGGCGCGAAACCTTCCTCGTCGCCGACAAAATAGGTTTGCCCCTTGGATCGGCCCACGGCGACGATCGCGGAAGACCTCCGGTCCGTTCCGTCGCCGATCTTCAACGTGCTCCCGATCTTCACGTCCAACGCCGTTTTCACAGCCGGCCCCAATTCTCCCAGCTGTTGAGCCGTGGGCACGGAAGGAGAGATTTCCGGCGCGGGCAGGTCCTTCGAATTGAAAATATTCCTTTCGACGATAACCTGATAGTCGTCCGCTCCTTTCTTGTCTTTGTCATCCGAAACCGTTGCGGAAGCCGGTCTGCGGCGGGCTCCGATCACGACGACCGCGGCCGTCTCGAGCAGGCTGGAAAAGTAAAACGAAAGGCCACGGGCGAAGAAAAAGGCGCACAGGACGATCGTCGCTATGTGCAATAGCCAATCATACCGGCGCAGAAAATACATGGAGCCATTTTACAACAATCCTTACTTGTCGGACAACCCTCTGATCAAAATCGTCGCGGAGGAAAGATTCGTCGCCAGCGGAACGTTGTGAACATCCGCGAGCCGTAACAGCATGAAAATGTCGGGTTCGTGCGGATGGATGCCCAATGGGTCGCGCAGAAAGACGATGCCGTCGATCTTCCTTTCGACGATCATCGAGGCGATCTGCGCGTCGCCGCCGTGAGGGCCGCTCTCCACCTTGGTGACGGGAAGGCCGGCCTTTTCGACGTACTTGCCCGTGGTCCCGGTGGCGACGATCTTGAACTTGCGGATGAGGTCGATATTGTCCTTCACGAACTCGACCATCTCGGCCTTTTTTCCGTCGTGGGCGATGAGCGCGATCGTCTTTTTGGCGTCGTTCATAACGGGATGGTAAACCAGAACTCGGATCCTTTTCCAACCTCGCTTTTCACGCCGACGTCGCCGCCGTGCGCCTGCACCAGGTGCTTGACGATGGCCAGCCCCAGTCCGGTGCCGCCCATCTCGCGCGAGCGCGCCTTGTCCACGCGGTAGAAACGCTCGAACACGCGGGCCAGATCGCCCTCCGGAATGCCGATGCCCGTGTCCGCCACGGCCACCCGCACATCGCCGTTGGAGGCGCGGGCGCTCACCGTCACGGCGCCCCTCTCGGGCGTGTATTTCAAGGCGTTCTGCACGAGGTTTCCCAAAATCTGCCGGAAGGCCTGGACGTCCACCGGCGCCGCGATGCCGGCGGCAACCTCTTTCCGCAGGTCGATCTTTTTGGAGGCCGCCATTTCTGCGAATTCCTCGCAAATCGAGCCGATGACCGGCGCCAGGCCCGTCGCCGATTTGGCGAGATCCAGGCGCCCGGACTCGATCTGCGAGAGCTTGAGGATGTCTTCGACCAGGTTCTGCAACTGCCCGGCGTTGGTCTCGATCTTCTCCACGAAGCGCCGAGCGGCGGCGGGATCGTCCAAAGCCCCGGCCTTCAAGGTCTCGGCATAGCCTCGGATGCACGTCAAAGGCGTTTTGAGCTCGTGGGAGACGTTGGCGACGAACTCCTTCCTCACGTTCTCCAGCCTGCGGACGTTCGTCACGTCATAGAAGACGGAAACGGACCCCGCGGTCAGCGGGGCGCTGTGGACGACGACGCTCCTCTCCTCCCCGCCGCCGGCCCCGATGAAAATCTCGATCTCCTGCTCCTGCAACGCCTTCTCGGAAAGCGCCTTCTCCACGGCGTCGTTCACCGCCGCGTTGCGGAGACATTCGAGGACGGTCCTGCCGACCGAGTCGCCGGAGAGCCCCAGCATCGTCGTCAGGGCGGGATTGACGAGAACGATCCGCCCCTTGGGATCGGTCACCAAAACCCCCTCCACCATGCCGTCCAGGATCGTCATCAACTGGTTTTTCTCCCGCTTCATCTCCCCCAACTGGCTTTCCAGGCCGTCGGCCATCGTATTGATCGCGCGCGCGAGGGTACCCACCTCGTCCCGTGGGATCGAATACAGCCGCTTGGAAAAATCGCCCTTCGAGATCCGCTGGGCGACTTCCGACATGCGGAGCAAAGAGCGGACGACGGAACGCGAAAGGAGCAATCCCATGACGCCCGCGATGGCCAGAGCGACCAGGGCCGCTACGACGATGGACCGGCGGATCTCCTTCTCCGTACTCTCGATGACCTTGAGGGGAAGGGCTACGCGCACGAAGCCCCTTTTGGTTTTCACAGCCACGTAGAGAAGGTCGGCCCGGATCGTGACGGAATGACGGCGCGAGGACCCGAACGCGGCGCGGGAGGCTTCCTGGACCTCCGGCCTCTGAAGGTGATTCTCCACGCCGGGCAGGTCGGCGAGGCCCAGGTCCGAATCCCCCGCCACCTTTCCGTCGGGCGCGATGAGCGTCACGCGGGCCCCGATCTCCTGCGCGAAGCGGTCGGCGAGCGCGTCGACCTCCTTCGCGTTCCATTCGGAATCGTCGAGCGATTCGACGTGGTCGCGGATCAAGTTGGCCTTCTGGACTAAATTCTTCTCGATGTCGTTGATGAGGAAACGGTCGATGCGTGGGACCAGGGTCAGATAGGAGACGAGAAGGCCCCATGCGGCGATGACGAGAAAGGCGGCGAACAGTTTCCAGGCGATCCGTGATTTCATTGGTAACGGGGGGATCGCTGCCCCTTCCTCGCTGCGCGAGGCGTAGCCCCATCCCCCCGAACCCCTCTCGCTACGACCGGCAAAGCCGGCTCTGCGCTCGCCACTACTCCACCTTTTCCTTGAATCGGTAACCGATGCCGCGGATGGTTTCGATATAGTCGCCCGCGCGCCCCAGCTTTTCGCGGAGGCGCTTAATGTGGGTGTCGACCGTCCGCGTGGTCAGGGCGGCATCGTAGCCCCAGACCCGGTCCAGAAGCAAATCCCGGGTGGCCACGCGCCCCCGGTTGGAGAGCAGGTACTGGAGCAGCTTGAACTCGATGGCCGTCAGCCTCACCTCGTCCTTGCCCACCTTCACCTGGAAACGGGCGGGATCGACGTTCAAATTTCCGAACGACTGCGGCGCCGCGTTTTCGATGAACTCCCGCTCCTTGATGCGGCGCAGAATCGCCTTCACGCGCAGGACGAGCTCCCGCGGACTGAAGGGCTTGGTCAAATAATCGTCGGCTCCGACTTCGAAACCCACGACCCGGTCGACCTCTTCGCCCTTCGCCGTCAGCATGATGATGGGAACGGCCTTCGTCTTGGCGTCCGACTTCAGGCTCCGGCAGATCTCCAGGCCCTCCATGTCGGGGAGCATCAAATCCAGGAGAATCAGATCCGGCATCAAGCGCCGCGCCTTGGTCAAGCCCTCCGAGCCGCTGCGGGCGATCTCCGTCGAATACTTCTCCTGGCGCAGGTTATAGTCGACGAGCTCTGCGATATCGCTGTCGTCCTCAATAATAAGAATCTTCATAAGGATAATTGGTAATCCTTACGAGGTTACACAAATGTGACGGAAATGTGAAGATTCACCGGTTTTAAGGGCGCCTTCGGACCCGCCGGATCGCCGCCAATCCCAAGGCCCCTAAGGCGAGCGTCAGGAAGGGAAACAGACCGGTCAGACCGACCGCCGCCGGAGCCACCAATTGGAGGCCGCAACTCTGGGAGGCCGTCGCCGGCTTGTCGCTCGCGGCAGGGGCGGGTTCGCCGGCGTTCGGTTCGCCGGCCCCATCATCGTCTCCGCCGGAATCGTTCGGCACGAGGAGGGCCTCGCAATTCTCATGCTGGGAGGCGTCCTTCGGCAGGCAATCCAGGCCGTCTCCGGCGCCGTCGCCGTCCGTATCGGGATTTTCGGGATCCGTTCCCAGCGACTGTTCGAGGGTGTCGGAAACCCCATCTCCATCGCTGTCTTCGAAGCCGCACGTCCCGTCGGCGTTCGGAGAAACGTCCTTCAAAAGAGGACAAGGATCCGGTCCCGCGCCGCACTGATCGCCCACGGCGTTCGGTCCGTCGCAGACCCCGTCGTCGTCGGCGTCCGCATCGTAGGGAGCGGGATCTTCCGCGTTGTCGATGCCGTCTCCGTCGATGTCGTCGTCGCAAACGTCCGCCGTTCCGTCGGCGTCCGTGTCGGCGCCGGTGCAGGGCGAATTGTCGTGCTGGTCACAGGCGTCGTCGATCCCGTCCCCGTCCGTGTCCTTGCCCGTTTTGTCCTTCACGACGGCTTTGGAAAACGGAATATGCCCGATCGCCCCCGGCGACACCGCGCTGAGCGTCGGTCGCTGAGACACCGAAATCGATTGCACCTTCAATACCGCCGCGGGCGTCAAAACCAGGCCCGAGGTGAAATAAACGCACTTCGTATTGGGGCATCCGTAGTTGCCCGCTTCTCCGCCGGTCACCGCGTCGCCCTTGCACAAGTCCTTCGCGTCCGCCACGCCGTCGTCATCCTCATCGTCGTCGTCATCGGGCGTCGTCCCGTCGGAGCCCGGCTGAACCAGGACGGACACGTCCTTGAAGTCGCAATCGCGGCCTTTCGCGCCGCCGCAGGAGAGCGAGGGTTCGTCCATCAGGTCGTTTCCGTTCTCGTCGCAGATCGCCCGCTTCTTGCTCGAGACCAGGAGCGAAACGCCGTGGATCTGCTGCATGGCCGCGAAGCCACCCTTCACGACGAAGGCGCAGGAGCCCTCGTCCTGGGTGGCGGAGCGGGCATCGATGGTGATGCCCTGCAGGTCGCCCGTCCCGCCGGGCCCGTACGCGCTGACGAAGGTCCCCGTCATGACCTCCTTCGAAGAAGAATCGCGGTCGTGGGGGTTGTTCTCGATCACCAGCGGCTTCTTCAGGACAATGGTCTTGTTGCGGTAAAGGAAAAACATGTAGAAGCGGCACCGCGATTCGGCGCCGGGCTTGTTGTACTTCTCTATCCTGTCCCTCAAGGTCTCGGGCAAGGTCTTGCCGTCCTCGTCGACGTCGTCGGTGGAAGCGATGTCGCACCACTCGGGAGTGGTGCCGTCGCCGGGAAGAGGCTTCCAGTCCTCGGCGCGAGCGCGGCCGGTCAAGCCGATCAACAGCAGCGTCAGGGCGATCCATCGGGTTTTTGAGAACGTCATGAAAATCTCCTCTGCCTCGTTAAAAACGGGCGATGCCTCCGGCCACCACGTCGAATCCGGGCGCTACCGGCTTGTCCTGAGGGACGCTGAGAATGAAGCGGGGATCGGCGAAGAGCAGGAAGTGGTCGCCGATGGGGACGGCCAAGCGGATGTTCGTGCGCCAAAGACCGTCGAAACCGCCCGTCGCATTGCTGCGGAAGAGGCATTCCGTGCCGGCCTGGAAATAATCGTTCACCGGAAAGGCGATGCGCGGCCCGAAACGGACGTACCAGGCCCAGGTCCCTGCGTCGGCCTCGAAAGGTCCGTAACCCGCGCCGGCCGAGGGCTCGGGAATGGGCGCCTCGTCGCAATGAATGTCGCCCGGGATGCAGCCGCCGGGGCCGGAGTGGCTCCCCGGAGGTTCGGTCGTGACCCTCGTGGTCGTGTGGAGGCTGGTGTAGGTGATGCCGAAACCGAAGCGGGCTCCGAGCTCGAACGGAAAGTCCGGTGCCGGCCGGAACATCGCCTGGGTTTCCGGGATCATCTCGAACCCGAAGGTTTGATTGGCGACCGCCGTTCCTCCGGTGACGTCCGTAAAGACGCTGCCGCCGTAGCGGCTGTTGCGAACGCCTTCGAAATTGGAGCCCAGGACGGCGTCCCTCGTGAGATCGGACGGCGGACGGTCCGAGGCGGCGAACATGAAATTGTTTTCCAGTTGCAAGGTGAGGCGGAAATACGGGCTGATGCGGAACACGGTGTTGCCGATCAACTGAATCCCGTGCGCGGTGACGGAACCGCCGTAGGTCAGGCGGTATCCCAGACGAATACTGCCCTGGGTGGTCGACGGCGAAGGCGGTGGAGGCCGATCCGGCGGACGGTCCGTAACCGGGGGGTTCGGCAATACGGACGAGGAGCCGGGCGAAATAGGATCGGGGGGCGACATAGGACCTCCAGTCCCGGCTCCCCCTTGCCAGGATAATGGCGGCAAGAGGCCCGTCGCCTGTGTCATCCTGATGGCGCGTCTCTAAACTCTCTGTGTCATTATGAAAATGGGAGGATATTTATGAACCATTGGCTGGCGAAAACGGAACCGGGCTCTTATTCCATCGACGATCTCAAACGCGATAAAAAAACCGGCTGGAGCGGCATAAGAAATTATCAGGCCCGGAATTACATGCGCGATGCAATGAAGCCCGGCGACCTCGTCCTCTTTTATCATTCGAACGCCGAACCGCCCGGGATCGCGGGGATCGCGCGCGTCGCCTCAAAAGCCTATCCGGACGACACCGCCTTCGACCCGAAGGACGATCATTACGACCCGAAATCCACGAAGGAAAAGCCGGTTTGGATGATGGTGGACCTTCAGTTCGTCGAAAAATTCGGCCGGCTCGTCTCCCTGGACGAGCTGCGCCGCCATCCGCGCCTCGGAAAGATGCTGGTCTTGAAACGCGGCATGAGGCTTTCCATACAGCCGGTGGAGGCGGACCACTTCGACATCATCCGGGACCTGGGGCGGGACTCCCGCCCGTCCGGCGGATGAAGACTTTCTTCTCGAAAATCGCCGCCAGGACGTAAATCAGCGCCACCACGATCAGGCTCGCCCCGGTCGGGAACGAATAGAGGAAGGACAGGTAGTACCCCAGGGGAGGAAGGACGGCCCCCACCAGAACCGCCGTCGCGAAGGAATCCTTAAGGCCCCTCGCGTTCCTGAGGGCGATCCACGGCGGCACCACCATCAGGGCGAAGACCGGCAGACTCCCCAAGGTCCTCATCGACACCGTGATGCCGAGGGTCAGCGTGAAATAAAGCAGGATTTTCCAAAACGCCGTCCGGAAACCGCGAATGGCCATGAAGCCGGGATCCGCCGAGACGTAGAGAAACTCGCGCCGAAAAAGGGAATGCAGGGAGACGGCCAACGCCGCGATCGCGCCCAGGAGGATCAGATCGGAGCGGGTCACGGCCACGGCGCTTCCGAAGAGGAGGTTCTCGATGTCGTGGCGCCCCTCGCTGATGCGGTCGCCGATGAAGACGATCAACCCCGAGGCCGCGCAATAGATGAGGCCGATCAGGCTCTCGTCCGTCGTGGCCGCCGTCCGCCGCGCCGACGTGAAGAGAAGGGCCGCGAGCGAAGCGAAGAGAAATCCCGACAAAAGGGCCAGAGGCGATCCGGCCAGCGAGGCCCCGAAGAGGCCCGCGATGAAAAAGGCGGCGAAGATCCCCAGCCCCGCCCCCTGCGAGACGGCCAGGCTGATAAAGACGATCCGGTTGAGCAGCATGTACATGCCCAACACGGCGGCCAGGACGCCGCAAATCACGCCGCCCAAGATCGGCTCGTGCCAGAGCACCCAATCCTGGAAGAAGTGCCGCGTCTCCAAGGGATCGAGCGCCCAACCGATCGCCAGCAGCAGGATCGTGACCGCGCTATAGAAAGTGAATCTGTATCTCACCTTGCTCCTCGTGGAGGCGGACATTCGAGCCGTAAGCCTCGCTCAAGGCGCTCTCCGTCAAAACATCCGTCGACTTGCCGCACAGGGTCTTGTTCCGCCCGAACAGGACGATCCAATCCACCTGGTTCACGACGAGGTTCAAATCGTGCTCGACCAAGAAGAGGGAAAAGGCGGCCTTCTCCTGCCATTCCCGGAAGAGCTCGCGCTGCTTTTGATGGAAGACGTAATCGAGGAAGCTGAACGGCTCGTCCATCAGCAGGACTTTAGGACGGCTGATCAACGCGCGGGCGATCAAGGCGCGCTGACGCTGGCCGCCGGAGAGCTCGCGGACCAAACGATGGCGCCCGCCCGTCATCCCCAGCTCGGAGAGCGTACCGGCCGCCGCCTCCTCGAAGGCGCGGCTCGAGCTTCCGAAGCGCGGCAATTTCCCCATCATCCCCATCTTCAGAAGGTCGTCGATCGTGAGCGGAAAGAGCGGATCGATCTGATTTTCCTGTGGCACGTAGCCGAACGTCGTTCCGACTTTCCACGCGTAGGAGCCTTCCAACGGCGGAGTGAGCCCCAGGAGGGTGCGGAGGAACGTGGTCTTGCCGGATCCGTTCGCCCCTATGATGCCGACGCGGGCGCGCTCCGGGATCCTCAGCGTCATCGGCGCCGATAAGGCGCGGCCCGGATAACCCGCCACGAGATTTTCAAGCGTCAGGAGAACGTCTTCCATAAATCACATCGCCGAACCGATCTTGCCCACGAGCGCGTCGATCAAACCGAAATAATCCGAGACGCCCTCCTCCCCGACGTCCGTCGGTATCATGACGAGGGGAATGCCGGTTTTCTGCGAGAGGTATCGGGGCAATTTCGTCGGATAGAAGGTTTCCATCAGGATGGCTTTCACCGGCTGGCCCTTGGTCTTGTCGATCAGCTCGTCGACGTAGCGAGAGCTGGGAGGGATGCCCGGTTTCGGCTCGACGTTGGCGACGACGTCGAGCCCCGTCCACCCGGCCACGTAGCTCAAGCTCTTGTGATAGGTGACGACCTGCTTGCCCTTCCATCCTTCGGTCTCCTTGTGCCACTCGGCGATCTTCCCGTTCAACTTCGTGATGAAGGACTTGAGGCGGTCGTTGTAGACGTCCTTCCCGGAAGGATCGATCTCGGAGAGATGTTGGACGATATTGACCGCCATGACCTTCGCGTTGTTCGGGTCCAGCCAGGCGTGGGGATTGCCGCGGGGATGAACGTCGCCCATCGACCGGTTCACCGGCGTCTGCGGCACTTCCAGGATATTCAAGCCCACTGAGAGGTCGACATTGCCGGCTGTGCCGTTGTTGATCTTCGGATTCCGAGCCTGAACGACGATCGGCGGCAGCCAGCCGATCTCCAATTCCAGCCCGCCGTGGATCAAAAGGTCCGCCTGGCTCAGTTTGACGACGAAAGACGGTTTTGCATCGAGAAAATGCGGGTCTTGATCCCCGCGGGCGAGGCTCGTCACCTCGACCCGGTCGCCGCCGACCTCCCGGGCGATCGAAGCGAACACCGGCAGGGTCGCGACGACGTTGATTTTCGCCGATGCGATCAGGGGGAGGAGACTGAAGACGAAGGACAAAAGAAGTTTTTTCATAATTCTCCTAGAAAGGGTGGGCTCCGTGCGGGCCCATGCTGAATTCGAATTGTAAAAAGGCGGCATGTACGGAGTCGAGGTTCGCCACCTTGTCGTATTCGTACTGCGCCCGGATGCGCGTGAACTCCGTCGGGTTGAAGGTGATCGCCGGCGATAAACGATACTCCTTCGGCACGATGGCCTCGGGCAGGCCCATTTGGTCATAACGGATGCCGGCATGCCAGCGTTTCAGGAATTGCCAGTCGATGTAGCTGTATAGCCCGCCGTCGTTCTGGTTGCCGGCCGCGTCGTCGAACTGCCGGAAGAGATACTCCGACTGCCAGACGACGCTCCGATAGGATTTGGGCTTCCATTTAAAGAGAAAATCGCCGCCGTAGATCATGGTCTGGTTGCCCAAACCGGACGCGTTGAACCCGAAGGCCGCCGAGCCGCCGAAGAGAAGCGACGTGTTTACGGACGGATCGAAGCTCATCGTCACTCGTCCTTGATAAAGGAAGTCCTTCACGCGCGTTCCGCCGAAGCTGGTATCGCCGTCGCCGTTGCTGAACGTGCCTTGCAGTTGGAGAAAGAACGGAACGGGAATGAGGTAGGAGATCTCGATACCCAGCTCTTTCAACCCGTCGGGCCCTAAGAAGGCCTTATTGACCAGCGTGTTGTCGACGAAGTCCCAGTTCTCCGTGTGCTTCTGGTTCTGCCGTCCGAAAGGAAGCCGCATCTTTCCGCCGCGGATCTGAAGCCCCTTCACCAGCCCGAGCGTCGTGAAGTAACCTTCCTCCAGTTCGACGCCCTCCTCGCCGAAGGCGAGCATGACGTCGGCCCGAAAGTAGGGATCGATGACGGACTGAAAGGCCAGCTCGATCTCCTGCAGGTTGAATCCAGTCCGGGAGGGATCGACGCCCGTCTCCCCCGCAGGCTCCTGGCTGAAATAGGCCCCGGCGAAGGTGCCGATCAGGCTGATGTCCGGGAGCAGACGCTGAAATCCGGTCGGATTCACCGGATATTTGAAGATGCCGACCGAGCGCGTCTCCTGCGGCGCCGGATTCTGAGGAACTCTCGACGAATCTTTCAGGCGCCCGGAGATGGCGTCGATCTCCGACTGGACGTCGGAGGACGCGGGTTCGGCCGGCGGTGATTTTTTGGATTTGGTCCAGCCCGGAGAGGCGGCCAACAGCAAGCACGTCCCTAAAAGGGACGCGCACCAAGCGGTCTTTTTCATAAACGCATTCCTTACGTGTAAAATGGAAGAAGAGGACGCCCGAGGGGGTCAGGCAAGCGGGGGCGCGCGCGAGGAATGCGGACGGGGAAGGAAACCGTCGGAGACGGAAACGTCGAAGGCGACGGAGCCCAGGGAGTGAAGGAGAGGAGCCTCGGCCCTATCCAGCTCGGTATCGGTCGCCGAACGGAGCTGGTGCCCCGCCACGCAGACCACGCAACTCTCGCGCGAGCCCGATTCTTCCTTTTGATGGAAGTGGAAGGAGACGGCCCAGGTCGAAACCAAAAGGGTCAGGGCGGCGAAGAAATGGAGAAACCGAAAACGCCTCACGATTCCGTATATAAGAGCCTTTGATTTTTATTGCAAGTGATTTGCAAATCTACCGGCAGGAGGCGCAGGTCCCGAAGAACTCCAGGGAATGGGTCACGTCCTTGTAGCCCATCTTCTTAACGACCTCCTCCAGGGCGTCGATCAGGCAATCGTCGTCGAAATTCTTGACCTTGGAACACTTGCGGCAGATGACATGATGGTGATGCTCGTCTTCGTGCCTAAACTCGTAGCGCGCCACGCCGTCCCCGAAGTCGCAGCGCCGAACCAGGTTGGCCTTCTCGAACTGGGAGAGGCAGCGGTAGACGGTGACCGGATCGCAGGAGGCCTTCCCCTTCATGAGGACTCCGAGCTCCTCGATGGTGAAGGGTCCGTGTTTCTTTTTCAGCAATTGAAGGAGGGCGCGACGGGGGGCTGTGGCCTTAAGACCCGCAGCCCTTAAAACGGAATCCATGTCCTCGAGAATAGGTGGGCGCCGACCGGCAGGTCAAGGCTGTGTTGACACAACGCGCGAATCGCACTACCCAAGCCCCCATGAAGTTTTTCCGCCAACGCCTGCTGGGAGCCCTTTTCTTCGGACTTTTGTCCGTCGGCCAGGCCTATCCGTTTTCCGTGGCTTGGGCCGCGGCCGGAAGCAAACACGCCTGCTGCTGTTCGACAATGAAGGAAGGCCAGGCCGGTTGCCGTTGTCAGCACGGCGCCAAGGCCAAAATGAAATGCCACAAGGAGACCACGGCGGGCTATGCGCCGGCCCCCTGCGGCATGCCCACGGACGTGCGGTCCCTCAATTTCAGCGGCGAACTCTGCCTGCCGTATTTTGCTTCGCTGACCGTTTCCCTTCTCTTTTCCGATCTGACCCACCGGGAGACCACGGCTCCCCTGCCCTACACCCCGGTGCCGGAACCGCCTCCGCCGCGAGCCTAGCCTCTTCATGGTCAACCGTTCGTTCCGAACGTCCTAGCACCGGAGGCGATCATGCGCTCGCTGAAGGTGGGCCTTGCGGCGATGATCTTCTTTTTTGGGATCAACGTCGCGGAGGCGCACCACGTCGTGGGGCACGGAGGGAGCCTGTCGAGTTCGTTCAACCCGTACTCGTCGCAGACCCGCCCGCCCGAAACATTCGTCGACTTCAATTTCAACGTCGATCGTCTCGATGGTGGCTTGGGCTACGTCCTCAGCTACCAGACGTCGGCGGAGTATTCGGTCAATCGGCGTTGGAGCTTCGGCGCGAGAGTCCCCTTCCTGACCATCCGTGAGAAGTTTTTGCCGGATACGGACGGCATCGGAGACGTCGCGGCGTCGGTCAAATTCCTGGCCGGCGAGTGGCCGCTCCATCGGATGTTTTTGACGCTGGGCTCCGAGGTCTCGTTTCCGACCGGCAACGAAGACAAGGGTACCGGCACCGGCGACGTGATGTTTTCGCCCTACCTCACGCTCTCCAAGGGTTTTAGGCATTTTTCGTTGCTGACGACCCTGGGCTCGACGCTGGCGGCCGCGGGCGAAGTGCATCCTTCCGTCGACTACTCCCTTTCGCTGATCCTGCCGGTCACGAAGGGGGCCCTGCCGGTGGATTTCTTCCTCTCGTTTCAGGGCTCGACGGCCGCGACAAGCAAGACGTTCACCAACGGCTCGACGAAGGCCTATCTCCGGCCCGCCTTCGTCTTTCACCTGACCTCGAAACTCTTGGCCACCCTGGGAGGAAAATTCTCGGCGGTGGATACGCTGGAAGTGAAAAAAGGGATCGCCCTTTCCCGCGTCTCGACGGCGCCGTTGAGCGACGTTCAGGCGGGTTTCACGTTCGACATCAATTATTCATTTTAAAACCAAGGAGAATTTATGAAACGCTTGACCCTGCTTGTTGTGACCGCCCTGGCCGGAGCGGTCTCCGTCTCCGCCGGCTGCGGCAACGGCTCCCTGCTCGCTTCCAACCCTTCGGTCAGCGCCGATCCCGGAACCGTCAGCGCCGCGGCGACTCATCACTTAAGCGACGACTCGGAGCTCGAGGCCGACGTCGACGGCTTCAAAACACTGGTGACCGATCAGGGCTTCACGATCACCATCGAAGAAGCCCGCCTGGGATGGAAGGAACTGGTCCTGATCTCCGGCGGCGAAGACCCCGAATGCGTCGAAGGGCATGATCAAACGATCGCCTTGAACAAGGGTGAAGACCTGCTGGCGGAAGACATCGTCGCCTCCGAATTGATCGATGCAACCGTCCCGATGATCGCCTACTGCGGCTATCAGATCGTCTTCGGTCCTTCGACGGCGGCTTCCGCGCTGATCGTCGACCGTTCCAAATCCCATGAAGCGGGCGGCGAGGCCGAAGGCACGGCCGTTTCCGAAGGCGCCGACGGCTCGCTGCATCTCTCCGGAACCTGGTCCAAGGGCGGAGATTCGGGCGCGTTCGACATCCGCTCGACCTCGGGCGCGGTCGTCGAAGGCACGTTCCAATCGGAAGAGGACGGCGAGGTCATCGACCATCCGCTGCATTTCCACGAGGGCGAAACGTCCGTGGGCGTCGCCTTCGGCACTAATTACGACGTTCTTTTCTCCGGCATCGACTTCCAGCACGATTCGGAAGACGCGCAAGCCGGCAAGGCCGTCTCGAATCTCGTGACCGCCGTCCATCAGGACAGCGTCAGTCACGATAACTGATCCTTCTGATAAGCTCTCCTCGCGGAGCGGCTGTCGGGAGGCAATGGGGCTTTTCGCGGCCACAACGCGGTCAGCGTCCGCCCCGTCCGGTTCGTCACGGTCCCGGACGGGGCGGTGCGCTCGATTTTTTGCTTTCGGAGGATGAAATGAGATTTTCCAAACAGACGGTTTTGGCGGCGTTCGCGATGTCGTTCTCCGTTTTCGCCGCCAGCGGGCTCAGCGCCTATCCCAACGGCACGCCCCACTACGTCACCGACGCCGCCCCCTTCTGCGCCGCCTGTCACTCGGCGGTTCAGCGCGAGACAATGCGCGACATGGCCGGCATGGCCGAAGGCGAACTCGCCGTCTACAAACACCTGCTCCCCATCAAGGATCGTACGGAAGCCTATCAAAAGATGAGCGCCGAGGACGCCAAGGCCCTGCTCGCCTACGTCCAGGCCGTCGACGCCGCGGCGAAGGTGTCTTTGGAGGCCCCGGCGAAGGCTGACAAGGACGGTACGATCGAAGTGACCGCCAAATTCACCGGCGGGACAGGCCCCGTCGTCGGACTCATGCTGCTGGACAACAATCTGCGCTGGGAATCGCGCTCTCCGGCCGCGGACGGCTGGGTGATCGTCGATGCCCCCTCGATCACCGGACCGGACGGGCGTCCTCAAACCAGGTTCCTCGATCATCGCGGCAAGGGTTTGAAGAAGAACTTAAGCTACGTGATGGTGGACGGCGTGGAGGCGGATGTCGCCGCCAAGCGTTTTGCCGCCGGCCAAGTGACGTGGAAACTCAAGGCGCCCCGCGATCCCGGAAATTATACGCTCGCCGTCGCTTTCCTCTACGGCACGGAAAAGGGAAGCCCGGTCGGCCGCGGAATCGTCATGCCCGGCATCGGACAGACGCCCCGGGGCGGTTTCGAAGGGCATTCGGGCCGCATCCTTTTCAGTGATTTGAAAAAAATCGAGGTGAAGTGATCACTGAATCTCGTCGTGCTCGGGCGGGTCGTGTTCGGGCGGATCATGGTCGGGCGAGTCTGGCGGCTCGGGGGCGTCGATCCATTCGCTCAAGGGATCCTCGAAGCGCTTCCAATCCTGGCGCATCTCGATGTCCGACAGCAGGCAGCGGTCGAGTCCGGCCTCCAGCTCCTTGACCGGAAGGTTATCGCCGACAAAGGCGATTTCGTTCCGGCGGTCCCCCCACTTCGCATCCCACACTTCCCGTAATTTCGGGTCCTCCTGGAAGGCGTACGCCACGTCGAAGGGGTCGGCGCCGGCCAGCCACGGCTCGTCCGGGGACATCATCAAAAAGGCCGGTGCGATGTAGTTCAAGCGGTAGGCGTCCTCGGGTTTCGTCGCGATCCAGATCAAGCCGGTCGCGCGGATCACCTCTTCCGGCATTTTTTGCAGGTAATCGCTCAAGCGCGCCGGATGGAACGGGCGTTTGCGGGAATACAGCCACGTCGGCGACCGGTCCACGGTGGCCGACCGGAAGGTCTCGTCGTAATCGTAACGCTTCTGGCCGATCAGAAGCAGGAGGAGATCGTCGTCCCGCCCGCGGCGCAGGATCTCCACGCGCGTCTGAAGCTTGCGGATATAAGCCTCGATCTCGGCCAAATCCTTCTCGTCGATCTCTTCGACGTTGGTCAGAACGATCAGATCCGTGAATTCGATCTCCTCCATCAGGGCCTCGGCGGCCGAAATCGAATCGAAAAAGGTCTCGGGCGCTTCGAGGTCTTCCCAGAAGTAGCGCGCGTCCACCACCGAAACCACCGCCTGCGTCTCCGGGACGACACGCGAGTCGGCGTCCGTCTCCATCAAGTCCTCCAAACACTCGGCGATCTCGACCGGGCTCCAGGCGCAGGGCGTCTCGAGAAAGAGCGTGTCGACTTCGCAATTGGCCGCCTCGACCAAGGCTTTCTTGAGCTGATTGCGCAGGGAACAGGAGTAGCAAACGTGCTTGCCGCGGGCCTCGGGGATCGTGAGCAGGTGCGTCATGGCACCGCCCGCGTTCCAACGCGCCGTAATCGACCGGAGAAACTCGCTTTTTCCGGCGCCCGGAGAGCCGTGGACGGAGACGATGCGCAGCTTACGCGCCCGCTGGGGGTACTTCAGGATGGAAGCACTGGAGCGCACGTTCCCATTGTTGGCCCCTTTGAAGGCGAAAATCAACAAGGGATCAATAATAGAAGCCGATGCCCAAGTTGAACTGGTCCACGCCGGCGTTCGCCCGGTTCCAGTTGAACATGTAATCGGCCTTGAGGGCCACCTGGGGGATCGGCATGTAGGACACGCCCGCGGTCACCGTGTTGCGGTCGTTGGCCGGATTTTTGGGGAAACCGGCCGGCATCTTGAACTGGGTATCGAATCCCTCGAATCGGCCGAAGACCACTACGTCGTGGCGCGTTTTCGGGAGGATATGATGGAGCGCATGGTAGTCGGCTTCGACGTAGTAGCCCAACATCTCGCTGCCCACAAAATCCGTGAAGTTAGGATCGGCGGTCAACAGGACGCCGTTGATGTTCCCGGCGTCGGTCAGATGAGTCCACGCAAACGCTCCGTCCAACTCGAAGCCGTGGAAGACATATTTGGCGTCCGCTTCGATCAGCGAAAGAAATCCGCCGCCGATGGCGGAATTCCCCTGGCCCGTGTTGCCCCCCAAAAAAGAGGTCCCCAGACGCAATCCCGTTATGCCCTTGTATTCCAAACGGCCCACGGCGCCCCAATCGCGCGCAATTTGCTCGGCGACACCGCCGCGTCCGCCGCGAAGCCCGTTGCTGCCCGTGAAGCTGCGCTCGACGCCTCCGGCGCTGTCCAAGGTCACCGCTTGAAGCATGGAAACGCCGTAAAGCTCATAGTCGAACCCGTCCAGGAATTTCCCATGAATGCCCGCTCCTCCCTCCTGCCACGAGGTCGGAATGATGACGCGGTAAAATTCAGGCCGTTCGACGCTGTAGAAGATGGGCGGCTCGTGATGCTGGTTGTAGACGCCCACCGGCAGCAGGATGCTTCCCGCCCGGAAGTTGATCCAGGGCTTGACCAGAAAATCGATGATGGCGAACTCCAGTTCCGGCTCCTTGAAGGCGTGCTCGAAGTCGACCTCCGAACGGAATTTGATCCGGTCGGTGAAGTCGTAGCCCACCCCCAAGACCAGACGGTGAAAATCGATCTCGTTGTTCGAAGGGCCGATGCGCCCGTTGTAGTGGAGCTCGCCGTATCCGAAGATGTGGAATTTGCCGAAATTGGCGAGACGGTACAGGCCTTCCTCGTCGGGCTCCGCGTCCTTCTTAAGCTCCTCCTCGGGCACGTCGATTTTAGGCCCGCCCGCGGCGGCGTTGGCGAGGGAAACGAGCCCTACGGTGAAACAAAAAGCGGCAAAAAGCGTTCTGACTTTCATAGATCTCCTTTGGCAAGAATGAGGTTGGGGTCGATGAGCGGTTTGACTTCGCGTCCGTTGAGCGAGGCCATGGCGTTGGCCCGGACCTCGACGTCCGGGTAGCCTTGCGCCTCGAAATCCTCCGCGATCCGCCGGGCGAGCTGGCGGATCATGTCGGGCTGCGTGGACATCTGCTTCAACTGATAACTCTTGAGGTAATCCTTCGGATCAATCTCCCACCGGCGGCCGCTCAAGGGATCGCTGACCTCGTAGGAAACGCTGCCGTCCTTCTCCGTCAGCATGACGCGCCAGGAGAAGCGGAAGCCCTCCTCGCCCCACAGCACGTCTCCGGGATACAACCAGTGCCGCAAGGGCAGAAGGACTTGTACGATCAAATGCAAGGCCACCGCCGTCGCAAAAACCCATCCGTAGCGCCGAGGCGACGATTCGACCCGGTCGGAGCGGCGCTCCCTTCGCGCAAAGCGCGAGAAAAGCTTCGTCGGCCAATCCGGAGAGAGAAAGACGGTCGCGGTGGCGATCATGATCCAGGGAAACATGCCGATGCGAAAAAGCACGGCGGTCATCGCGTGGAAGATCACGACGACGGCGAAGGCGTAGGTCCGGGTCTTCCGGTTCAAGAGGAAGAACGGAACCGTCAGGTCGAAGAGAAAACCGAACCAGCTGAACGCGAGCGCCGCCGCCGGCATCGCGATCCACGGCCCGATCACGGGCAGATCCGCCCGGGCCGCGAGCCAGAACTTGAGCGGCAATCCCCGCAACAACCAGTCGCCATGGATCTTGGCCACGGCGGCGTAAAAATAAACCAGGCCAAGCTGCAGCCGGAGCGCGTAAAGCACCCAGGCCGGCGCGGCGAGACGCTCCGGCAAATGCCGCCGGAAAGGATTCCAGACGAACCGCTCGTCCAAAGGCAGCAGGGCCATGAGAAAGGCGAGCACGCTGACGAGATAATAATGGTTCAGGTAGGTGGATTTATCGATCAGCTCCGCATAGGTGAACCCGAGGAAAAACAGGACGACGGCGGCGCGGTAATAGACGCCCGCGGCGATCATCAGGGCCAAGACGCCCAGCAAAACGAAATGGGCGTACATCCCCCAAACCGGCCACGGATGAATCCAAGAAAAGCCCTCATAGGTGAAAAAGTAAGTGGGCTCGATGTAGAACTCGCGGATCCAGCCCTTGGCCGCGAAACGGACCACGGCGGCGAACATCAACAGCCCGAACAGGACGCGGAACGCGCCCAACGAGGCGTTGTCGGTCGCGCGCGTCAGAAATTTGAAACTAGTCCCCATCATTGCCGTTGAAGAAGGGCGTGACTCCGAGCAGGCCCGAAAGATTGCCCGCCAGGTTGGACCTTAAGAAGGCGATTTTTGAAAAGGCGTTTTCGACGACGGGCGTATTGCCGACCAGGGAGTCGGGAAAGGTTTCGGGGATCCCCAAGATCGCCGCGGCCGCGTCATCCATGTAGGTGGTCATGCGGTCCGCGATGAAGGCGTCCTGCGCCGCGGCGATGTCCCGGACTCCCTGACCCGCGGCGGAGCCTAAGTAAAGCTCCCGGACGCCCTCCATGTTCGCCAGCATGTCCTGGATGGAAAATTCGCTGAAGGGCGACTGTCTTAGATCCGGCATGAGCACGCCGCCCGATTTCTTGCCCAGGGGTTTTCCCAGATCCGCATCCTTGAGCAGCTCGACCACCGTCAGCATCTGGTTGACCAGGACGTTCAACAAATCCTGCGACGTGGCGAACACGGCGCTCCCCTGCCCCGCTTGGATCAGCTGCGCGCCGAAATTTCCCCCTTCGGGCGCCCACGCCTCGCGCAGGGCCGCCGCATTCTGGGCCGCGTCGCGCGCGACCGCCGCCGCGTACGAGCACCTCTTGGCGTCGAGGATGGAATCCTGGAACAAAAGGTACTCGAGAGCGGGGAGCCCGACGACCGCCACGCCCAACGTGTCGACGAAATCGTCGGAGAAATCATCGTTCTCCGCGATCACCGTCTCGATGGAGTCTCCGCGGGTCGGCCAGAAATCCAGACGGACGCCGAAGCCGCCGTCCACATAAGGCCCGAAGGCCAAGACCTGGATCTTCTTCAGGGAAAATTGGGCGTCCTTCCATCGCGAGCGCGCGGTTTCGAGCGACGTGTCGGACAAATCCGCGCACAGGGCGGCGGTAGCATCCGAAAGATCCTGCGTTTTTTGAGCGAGATCCGCATGTTCGGGCAGGATGACGTCGCTGACCAAGCTGGCGAAGATCGCGTTGCGGTCGACGGCGGGCTCCGCCTTCGAGCAACCAAAGTGGCTCCAGGCCAAGGCGCCGGCCCCGGCCAACAACAGACAGGACGAAAGAGAGAGAATGAGTCTTTTCACGTGATTCCTCGTTTAGAGAGAGTTGAGATAACGGATCAAAGCGTCGCGATCTTCCTGCGGCAGGCCGCGGAAGGCCTCTTTGGCGGCCTCTCCCTCGCCCCCGTGCCAGAGCACCGCCTCCTCGGCGTTGCGGGCCCGGCCGTCGTGCAGGAGATTGGTGTGGCCATTCACCTTTTCGATCAACCCGATGCCCCATAAGGGAGGCGTGCGCCATTCGTTCCCGCTCGCCAGGAAATCCGGACGGCCGTCGGCCAGCCCGTCGCCCATATCGTGCAGGAGCAGGTCCGTGAACGGCCGGATCGTCTGGCCCGCGAGTTGAGGGATGGCATACGCCGGATCCGTCGTCATCTTGGGGAGATGGCAACGCGCGCAGCCGATCTCGTTGAAGAACGTTTTCCCTTGAAGCACCGTCGCGTCCTCGAAATCCCGGCGGGCCGGCACGGCCAGCGTCTTGGAATAGAAGATCACCGCCTGCAGAAGGGGCTCCTCCACCTCGGGCGAACCCCCGTTCGGCGCCGCCTGGCAATCCGGCTGCGCCGCCGCGCAATTTTCTTCCGGGAAGATCGAGGAGGTGACGCCGATGTCGCCCACGAAGGCCCCCGCCACCTGCTGGTCGATCAAGGGCACGTTGGCCTTCCATCCGAAACGCCCGAGGGCCGTCGTCCCGTGCAATTGGTCCCAGACGTAATTCGCCTTCCCGGAAATACCGTCGCCGTCCGCGTCGTCCGGATCGGCGTTGGCCGTGATCTCGGATTCCGGAACGGCCTCCAAAAGGCCCATGCCGACCATTTGCGGGGCGAC
>DASUFF010000073.1:0-6511 GCA_036274695.1 bacterium
CAAAATCCGCGACCCGTCCGGAGACCACTCGGCCCCGCCGCAATCCGTATTGGGCCGTGTCATCCGCGTGAGCGGCTTGGCGGCGCTTCCGTCGGCCGCGGCGGTCCAAATGTTTTCGATGCGGGAGTCTTTGCGGGACGTGTAGAGGAGCGACTGTCCGTCGGGCGACCAGCGCGGAGAGGAAACATCCGCATCGAGGGCCTTCGGCTCCCCTCCGGCGACCGGGACGATCCAATACCCCGCTCCGGATTCCACCAGGAGTTTCCCGCCGTCCGGCGACCACAGAGGCCATCCGGCGACGGGCCTGGAAAGGCCCCCGCGCGGCGTCAGGGGCCTCAAGCCCTTTCCGTCGGCGCCGATCAGCCAGAGATGGCTCGGTCGGTCGTCGGACAAAAGGGAAGCCCCCGGCTGGCGGCGGTTGGAGACGAAAGCCAGAAAGCGCCCGTCGGGCGACCAGACGGGACGGCGGTCGCGGATGTCGCCGTAGAGCTTCGGCCAGAGAAAGACGCAGGCCAGCAGGATCAAAGCCGGCGCGATGAAGATTTTAATCGTCTTTTTCATGTCGTCGGTCAGCGCCCCGAGAGCCGGGTCATGGTCACCGTGTAGGGCAGGACATCGACCGCCGCCTGATCGATGCCGACGTCGAGGACGTAGTTGCCGTCTTCGGGCAGCGTCAAAGACTCGATCGTCACACGTCCGCCCGAGCCGGAGACGTCGGCCACGGCCTCGCCTTCCTCCCCCTTGCGTTCCCGGGCGACCTTCGCTTTCAGATCCGTCACTTCCTCGGGAGAGGCGATCTCGATGCGGTAAACGTCGCCCCGTTCGCCCGCGAAACGGAAGGTGTCTTTGGTGTTGGTTTCCCAAAAACAGTCCTCATGAGCCATGTCCGCGGCGAGGACGCCGGCGTCGTCATCCGCGCATTCGAGGGTCGCGGCCGTGAGCAAGGCCTCGAAGATGATTTGATTCGCCTCGATATCCGCCGCATCGCTTCCGATGACGATGGTATGCCGCCCGGTCTTGAGAGGTTTCCACGACACGCGCTTCACCGCGTTCCCCTCCCCGTCCAGGCCGAGGGTGGCCACCGTTTCTCCCCGCATATCCAGGATCTGCAGAGCCGCCTCCGATTTTTTCAGGGACTTCATCGCGAGGGTCAGTTCCGTCCCCGGCTCGAGCGGGAGCGAGAAGTAGTCCTTCTGACCCTTCTTGAGGGGATGATTGATCTTATAAATGCGTTCGTAGTCGATCGGCAGGGCCTGAGCGGCCGTGCTTCCGCCGGCGATGGGAGCGCTGGCCACGCGCTGCCCGGAACGCGCCGGGGCCGCGGCAACGGGCGCGGGCGCCGCCGCCGGCACGGGGGAAGGCGAAACCTCGGCGGCCGGAGTCTCGGGACATTTGCAGGGACATTGGGGGCACTCTTGCGCCCAGGCCGTTCCGGTCAAAGCCGGAAGCGCCACGAGGAAGACCGCCCGAAGAATCCGAACGAATTGGCCCATGCTCCCCCCCCCAGGAACCCACCTAGGCTAACCTATGGACGTGGGGCTTTGGGAGGATTATTCGTAGTCCCCATGAAACAGGTCTGGATCACGAAAACCGGCGGCCCTGAAGTCCTTCAAGTCCGCGAGGCCCCCGACCCCGAGGCCAAGCCGGGCCAAATCCGCATCCGTGTGAAGGCCTCGGGCGTGAACTTCGCCGACCTCATGGCGCGTCTCGGACTTTATCCGGACGCCCCCAAGCTGCCGGCCGTCGTCGGTTACGAAGTGGCGGGTGTCGTGGATCAAGCCGGAGGCGGAAGTCCTTTCAAGATCGGAGACCGCGTCGGCGCCATCACGCAGTTCGGCGGCTACAGCGACACCGTCGTCGCGCCGGAAGGCTTCGTCTTCCCTCTTCCCGCCAAGCTTTCCTTCGAGGAGGCGGCGGCCATCCCCGTCAACTATCTCACCGCCTGGCTCATGCTGGTCGAACAGGGCAACGTGAAAAAAGGCGACCGCGTCCTCGTCCACGCGGCGGCCGGCGGCGTCGGGCAGGCGGCGCTCCAGATCTGCAAATGGCGCGGGGCGGAGGTCATCGGAACGGCGAGCAAGGGCAAGCACGAGCGGCTCAAGAGTTTGGGCGTGGATCACTGCATCGACTACCATTCCCAGGACTTCGAAACGGAAGCGAAGCGCCTGACGGGCGGCCGCGGCGTGACGATCGTCCTGGACGCCGTTGGCGGCGCCTCCTATCGCAAGAGCTACCGCTGTCTCGCCCCGCTGGGAAAGCTCATGATGTTCGGCGCCTCGAGCTTCAGCACGGGCGAAAAACGCAACCTCCTCTCCGTCGCGAAGGGATTTTTCCAAATGCCCGCCTTCCGGCCGATCCCGCTCATGAACCAGAACCGCGGCGTGATGGGTTTCAACTTAGGCCACCTCTGGGGTGCGAAGGACTTGCTCAAGCGGTCCACCGCCGACATTTTGGGATTGGTCGCCTCCGGCGATTTCAAACCGCTGGTCGACAAGACCTTCCCCCTGGAAAAAGCCGGCGAGGCCCACGCCTACATCCACGCCCACAAGAACTTCGGAAAGGTCTTGCTGACGCCGTAACCGTTTTATACGGTGCCTTCCAAAAGGGGGTCTTTGTGAAAAAATCTTTAATCGCCGCTCTCGTCTCCGTCGGTTTGGTGGCCGCCGCCGCGCCTGCCTTCGCCAAGGGAGGCTACGTCAACATCTACCAAGACAAGGGCTTCGGCGGTCAGGTCTTGAAGGTGAAGGCCGGCAAGGACATCGTCGACTTCCTCCAGATGGGTTTCAACGACACCTGCTCGTCCGTCAAATACTATATCCCCTCCGGCTGGACGGCCGTCCTCTATACCGACAGCAACTTCAAGGGCCGCGCCTACACGATGGCCGGCTCCGGCAGCGCCGCGGACGTCGGCACCTTCGAAGACAAGTGCTCCTCGATCCAGTGGATCCGGTAATCGCTCTCCTTCACTAAAACTTGAATTCGATGGGAACCGCCAACGGCGTTTCGCCGTTCCGGCGGCCGATGAGCGATGCTCCATCCTGCGTCGCCACGACTTCCAAGTCCGTGAAGAAAGCGGCGCCCTTTTGGAATTCCGAAGGCAGGTCCTTCACCTCCAACTCCAAGGCCACGAAGCCGTCCTTGGTCAGGTCGTACGCGAAAAAACCGAGCCGTTTCTTATCCTCCAGGAAGACCGGGAAGACGACCTTGTCGGCGACGAGGAACGGATAGCGTCTCTTGTCCCAAACCCACGACCGGATCGACGATGAGCCGAGCTTATGGATCCTGCGGATCGTTTCCTTGGGAAGGTCTGCGGGCAGCGCCGTCGGGTTCAGGGCGTTCTCCAGGGCCGCGATGTCTGCCTCCTCAAGAACCTGCGTCTTCCCGAAACTCACCCTCCCCTTTACGGTGTTTTTGAAGCTTATGATCGACCGCATGAGCGCGACCTTTTTCTGCAAAGGCGTTTCCGTCTCCGTGCGCAGCGAGAAGTTCACCGACACGCCCGTTTCGATCGGCCTCATGAGGACGTAATCGAAGGTCCGGGCCCAATCTTCCGTCGGGCTCTCGGCGTTCGCGGGGCTTAGGAAACAGTCGTCTCCTTCGCAGCGGTGAACCCGCTGCCGCCGTTTCGGATCGTAAGTCCAGCTTTGAGCCAGGAACTCGCGGACGACCGGCGCGAAGTAACCTAAATTGTGGATGTGATGCCCCGTCTCGTGCGTGAGCGTGATGCCGGCGCTGGCCTTCAGGTGGATGACGCGCGTCGCCGGCGTGTAGAGGCCGACGCTCCGGCGGGTGTACGCCGGCGGCGCGCTCTTCCGGTAATCGTCGTCGCCCAGCAGCTCGACGCGCTCCAACCCGCAGACGAAGACCGGGTTGGCGTCCTTGAGGAAAGCCAGATTCTCCCGCAGGGGTTTTAACAATTCGAACGAAGCGTCCTTCAGGAAGACGTCGGGGGCGGCCTTCACGCCACAGGGGTCGACGGCCAGGGGATCATCCGGCGACGGGGATTCCGGATAAGGTGCGCGACGTACCGCCACCCCGGCCGGAGCGGCGACGCAGCCGGCCCAACCGACCACACCGGCCAGGAAGGCCGAACGGGCGCTTGAAAGGAAGCCCACCATCCCCCACCTATCGGGGAAAAATCGATAATGTTGCCTAATGTATACACTTTATTACGTATATAAATGCATTACTTTGGGCGGGGGTTCCGCAGGTCCTCGTCGGCCTTGGGGAATTTCCCGAGCCGGAGGAGCCGAACGGCCGCGGCCAGGGTCAGGGCGGCGTTTTTAACCTCGGTCTGGACGGCCGCGTCGCCGTCCAACGCCTCGTGGCTGGTGGCGTAAGGCTCGTAATAGCCGATGTACCGGCCGATCGCCGCGGCGTTCCCCGCCGGTTGGAGCTCCATGTCGATCAACCAGTCGGTGAGCGCCCGCCGCACCGATTCCACGCCCGTGGCGTCCCCATGAGCGACCACGGAAAACACGCGTCCGGCCAAATGCTTGGGATAATCCCACCCTTCCAGCTCCAAACGCTTGGCGCGCGCGGGGTCCTTGCCGTGCGTCGTCGTCGGATCGGGATTGCCGCCGTCGGCGCAGACCAGACGGTCCATCATCAGCTTGAGAACGGACGGGGCCTGGTACCAGTGCACCGGCGTGACGATCAGGATGCCGTGGGCCGAGACCCATTTTTCATAAATCTCCGCCATCCAGTCGTTCACTTGCCCCAGCGCGTGATTCGGATAGCACGAGCACGGCCAATGGCAGAGGGCCATGGAAGTGGAGACGCAGGCCTTGCAGGGATAGATGATGCGGCCGTATTCGGAGGCGAGGCGGCTTAAGTCGAGAAAATCGACCTCCAACCTTCGTCCCTCGAGCGCTTTGCGGGCGATCTGCGCCAGACGGAAGGTTTTGGAGATTTCCCCCGGACAGGTCTGATCCGAACGCGGCGAGGCGCAAACGAGCAGGACGCGAGAACGGGTTTTTCGATTTTTCTGCCGCCGTTCGGCGGCGATCAGGCGGCGGCGCGTCTCCAGCCATTCCGCCGGCAATTCGAAATCCGGCTCGGCGAATCCCCGGCCCGCCTTCCGCGTCCTTGCGGATTTGGGACCGTTGTAGGTCTTCCAGGCGGCCTCGGCGACGGCGGCGATTTCTCTTTTGAGGGGCGCGAACGGCGGTTCCGAAAAACGGGCGGCCAAACGGCCTTGGAATTCGTCCCGCGCGAGATCGACGCTCCCCTGCCCTTTCCGTACTTTGAAACACCGGGGAAAAGATCCCTTCCTCGTTCTCTTTTTGCGGAGCATTCCGAGATTCTAGGGGTTCGGGAGGAAAGTCGCCATAGGGGAATCCCCTATTTAGTGATGATGACCGCCCGCGCCGTGCGCGTGTCCGTGCTTCACTTCCTCGGCGGTGGCTTCACGGATCTCGACGATCTCCACGTCGAACGTCAGATCGACGCCCGCCAGGGGGTGATTGCCGTCGAGCGTGGCGTGCGTGGCGGTGACGGAGACGACGGTGAACGGAGGGCCGTTGCCGTCGGCGGTGATGGTGAACTGTTGCCCGATCTTCAACGTCTTCGGCAGCCGGTCCAAGGGCACGTTCATGATAAAGCGGTCGTCCCGAGCCCCGTAGGCCTCCGCCGCCGGGACCTGGATCTTTTTCTTGTCCTTCGCCTTCAAGGCTTGGATTTGTTTTTCCAGCCCCGGAATGATTTGCTCCGCCCCTTCCATGTACGTCATGGGCTCCTGGCCCACGGAGGAATCGAGGGTTTTTCCGGCGGGATCGGTGAGGGTGTAATGAAACGTGACGACGCGTGGGTTCATGGGTTCTCCTGCCGCCTGACTTAGTGAAAACCCGTCGGGGAATCCAGAAAAATGAGCCTAGTTCCCCGTTTCCAACGCCTCTAATTCTTCCAGGTGCTCCTGCTCGTCCCGAAGGATCTCCTGCAGGGTGACGAAGAGGATGGCGTTCGACGGCGGGACGGCGCCTAAGATCTCGGTGTATCCGAGGATGGCCTCCTTTTCCTCCTCGATGTTGATCTTGAGGATCTGTTGCAGGCTCGTCGCCGGCTTGAGGTCCTCCGAGCGCACGCTCATCGTCGGCGTTCCGCCCAACGCCAAGATGCGGTCCCGAAGCTTCTCCGCGTGCAGCACCTCGTCCCCGGAAATCTCCTTGAGGCGCGCCTTGACCGCGTCCGAATACGGTCCGGTCACGACGGCCGCGTGAGTCGCGTAGCGGATGGCGCAGGCGTGCTCCTGAGAGAGCATCCGGTTCAGCGATTCGATCAGTTTTTCATTGCTCATGGTCCCCCCTTGTTCGAAGCCGTCTTCCGATTTGGAAGACCCGATTATGCGCCCTTGCTCGATCCACCTCCAGCAAATTACAATCCCGCTGCATGAACCGCCCCATTTGGTTCGCGGCCGGCCTGCGCACGCCCTTTACGCGCGTGGACGGCGGTCTGGCGGGTCGCGACGCCATCACCCTCGGCGTTCCCGTTCTGGAGGCCATGGCCGCCCTCG
>DASUFF010000074.1:0-12599 GCA_036274695.1 bacterium
TGGAAGAAGCGAATGAATCGTCATGAGCGCCGCCGAACGCCTGTTTCTTATCACCGACTTTTCGGATTTGTTGCGAAAGTTGTCCCTTCGATTAGAAGGGCAACACTTCTTCTCGAGCTTCTCAATAATGTGAACAATTGGTCAGTAGCATCATTCCCGTATTGATTATAATTATTAATAATATCAATAAGTTATACAAATAACGGCCTGGCACATTCTTTGCTCTTCTATTCGGCATGATTACTTTTGATGCTAACGGCCGAGGCCATTCTGAAGTGATCCCCGCCGACGATCCCGTCTTGGACGGGATTGAGGCCCGATTCGCCATGAGCGAGGCCGGACTGTCTCAGATCATGCGATTCGCCGGGACGGCGCCCGCGCAGACGGGGCACGATATCATGGGCCTTCTGGCCTCGTTGATGGCGCATCGCGAAGAGAGTCCCCACGTCGAGACGCCGCCTCCGGCGCAGACCGATCCGAACGCCGATGCGCGGACGGCTTCCATGGTTGCCGCCAGCATCGGCGCCATCACTTCCGCGGTCGGTTCGATCGCCGCGGGCGCGGGATCCTCCGGCGGCGCGGTGCCGAACCCCGACACTGGAACGGGAGAGGCCGCTCCCGTCGAAACGGCCCCCACGGCCGAAACCGCTCCGACGGAAACCTCGACCGATACGTCCACCTCGACTTCTTCGGAATCGCCGCCGCCCGTGGAAACCGCCTCCGAGGAAGCCCCTCCGCCGCCCGTCGCCGAGACGGCGCCGGTGGTCGCCGCGGAAGATCCTCCGCGGCCGCGTTGGCGCGACCGGGACGGAGACCACGACGGCGTTCCGAACGGCCGCGACCGCTGCCGCGACACGCCGGCCGGGGCGGAGGTCGATGAGCATGGTTGCAGTCCCGATCCCGTTCCCGAAGCCGAACCCGAGCCGGAGGGCGAAGACAACGAAGAAGCGCCGCCTCCGGGGGAATCTTACACGGGGCGGACGCCCGAGGTTCCTGCGGTCGTCATGCCGTGTGATCCCGACATATCGACCTGTTCCGAATCGGACGGCCCGCCGATCCGTTTGGTCTTCGAGCCGACGGTGGACGAGGACGCTCCGCTCGTCCTGACCGCCCGCGAGCCCGGGGCCTTTGTCTTGGATCCGTCATCGGTGGGAAGCACCGGTCTGGTTTTTCCGTTTAGGCGCTAAGAGTTTAACGAGCCAAAAAAGGGGGAAGTTATGGGTGAAGTACCTGCAGTCTGCCGCGATCCGTTGGTCGGCATCGATCCTCAAATTACCGAGGCGTGCGATGCGGCGATGGAAACGCCCGCGGCGCCGCACTCTACGGAGCAAGCGGCTTCGACTCCCGAGGAGCGCTCCGCCGCGGCCGCGCTTTCCGCCGGTCGCCTGCGCGCCATGACCCGCACGCGCTGACAATCTTAACCGAACGTCAAGAAGTCCGACCCCGGCGACGCACGGTGCATCGCCGGTGATCATTAAAAGAACGTTAGTACAAAGAGGTGTTTTATGTCCGATCCCATTTGTCTCGATACCGGAAGCCGCGTCGTCATTTGCCCGGAAATCCCCGCCGGAGGGACGCACGATACCGGCGCTGTCGAACCCCGGGAATCGACCCCCGAAGAGCGCTCCGCCGATGCCGCCGACTCGTCGGACCGTTTGCGGTCCCTGACGGGCGCTCCGCGGGTCGGAACCCGTCTCCCCATGCCCGCCCGGGGCGCGCTGGCCGACGATTTGTTCGTCCGTACGTCCCGCGGCGAATTCCATGTGCCGGGTTACCGGGTGGATCCCGCCCGGTTCGGCGGCATCGCCGATGGGACGGAAATCCGGGAAGCGGGCGCGACGAGGACGCTCGACCGGTCCTTCACCCTGGTCCGCGTGACGGACACCGCGCATCCGGAGCGTTCCGGCCTCTACCTTGTTCCGTCGGGAACGCACGTGGGAGTCATCCGGGCGCATGCCGGAAACGTGACTGTCGTTCCGGGGGCCTGATTCACCAGATCGAATGCAAGGTCGGGTTGAGGATACGGGCGGATGCCGTCAAGGCGTCCGCCCGTTCTTCGTTGGGGAGGCGATTGCGATAGAACCAGGCGGCGTCCAACATCACCTCGAAATTCGGCGTCAAGTCGACGGCCGTTCCGAAAAGAAATTCCTGCTCCGCCAGGACGGTCGATGCTTCCCCGCCCGAGGGGGCGTTCCGCAGTGCGACGTTCCTTAAGTGCAGGGCGGCCATCTCCACGTCCGTGACCGGAAACCATTCCCAGTTTTCATCGATCGTATTGCGCCCGCTCGGGTCGAACGGCGTGAGCGTCTCGGGATGCGCGGGATTGGCGGCGACGGCCGTGCCGACGTGAAAAATCTCGTCTATGAATCCCCGCGAATCGCGGCGTCCCGAGATGCGGATGAACCGCGGGTTCAAGCCCGCGCGTTCGGCCATCGCGAAATGGATATAGGCCAGTGCGTTGCAATCCCCGGCGCCGCGTTCGAAGGCCTGAACCGCGTCGGGACGCCAGTGCGATCGGTCGGCGGCGTAATCGTACCGGAGGCCCAATCCGCCGGATTCGCGCGGTCGGTGGATGCGTTCCTGAAGCTCCAGCGCGAGCGCTGCGCGGCCTTCGGGAGACGCAGGCGCCAGCCCGCGGTCGAGGACGGCTTGTTGCGCCTGCGGGACGACGGTGTCGATCAACCGGCGAAGTTCGCGGTCGGAGGATGTGGCTGTGTCGGCGTCGTCGATCAGCCAGGGGGGAAGGAAGGGGCGATCTCCGGTTGCCGGAGGCGCCACCCAGGCGGCGGGGACTTCGGAGGCATGGTCCCGAAACCAGCACGCGAAGGAGGAAGGGGAGGCGCCGGGACAAAGCTCTTGGTCGAACGAGGCGGTGCCGAAACGGATCCGTCCGAGCCGGTCATAGGCCTCCTGCAACAACTCCTGATCGTCCAAGCGCCCGTCATGGGCGCCGGCGATTTCCTCATGGGGCGCCGATCCGGCCGTCCAAACGGTATGGGGAGCGCCGCGGTCGACGGAGGCACGCTCCGCTTCCGGCAAAGCTTCGAAATAGGACCTTAAATCCGCAAGGAGGAGGGACACGGTGCGCGACATCGCGGCAGCTTATCGCAAAAGGGACCCGAATGTTTCCGAGCAATTCTAATTCGAAATCACGTCCGGCCTTTTCGGAACCGGTACAGGCGTTCCGTAAAACCGCCTTTCGCTTCAAATTCCTGCGCGAGAAAGGCCAATTGGCGGTCGAGCAAAAAGCAGCACAGGTTCAAGAGCGAGAGCGCCGCGTTGGCGGGGAACACGGACGGACACGGACTTTCACGGACGAACACGGCGTGTTCGTCCGTGTCGGTCCGTGTGAGTCGGTGCTCGTCCGTGACCCACGCGGAGACCTCGGCCACCGTGGCGCACCGCCGCGCTTTAAACCGCGCCAGCGCCGGGTGGTTTGGGGGCCACATAGGAAGGCCTCTTTGCCTCAAATAGTCTTCAAAATCGAGTTTCAGCTCCTCAAGGCTCGCCCGAGCCACATTGGTCAACTTGAGCTCCATTTTCTTCGAGGTCCCCGAGGCCTGGCTCCCCTCCGCGATGTTCTGCACCCCCGAACGCGCCGCTTGCACCATTTGGTCATGCGTCCGGCTCCGCCGCGAGATGTAGCGGTCGCAGAATCGCACCGTCACGTCGTAAATCAACTGCGACAATTGGAAGCTCTTGAGCTTGCGGTAACCACCGTGCGGGAGGATCAATTTGTTTCCAGGAAGCACGAGGAATCGGCAAAGCAAACATCATGCCCATCGGCGCGACGCGGAAAATCAAAGGGTTGGCACTTCAGGAAGGTATGAAGCGTTCGAGAATCGGTCGCAGCGTTATAGGAAATCGGTCTCGCTAGGACAGCGCCTTCTCCACGAAGGCCTTCATCTGCATCCGTTTGATCGGAATGCCGAACTTGGCCATCTGGGTGTAGAGATAGCGCCGGGAGATCCCCAATTCCTCCGCCGCCTCGCCCTTGTGGAAGTTGGTTTTCTTGAGCGCGTTGAGCAAAAGCGTCTTCTCGTCCGTCGCCCCGCCTTTGTCTTTTCTCGGTCCTGCGGACGGCGATGAAGGTGGCGAGGACGGCAGCGAGCCGCCCACCAGCGTCTTCTTGAAGTGAAAGGATTTGGGCAGGAGCTTTCCCTTGTAGTGGAAGAGCGACGCGCTCCGGATCGTGTTTTCCAATTCGCGCACGTTGCCGGGCCAGGCGTAGTCCGTCAGCAGGTCGAGGGCCTCGGGGGTGATTTCGAGCGCTTCCTTCTTCTCCGCCGCCGCGAGCCTTTTGAGGAAATGCTGGACGAGGAGCGGTATGTCCTCCACCCGCTCGCGCAGGGGCGGCAAGGCCACCGTCATGCCGTTCAGGCGGTAGAACAGATCTTCCCGGAATTTCCCGTCGGCCACGAGCAGGTTCAGATCCTTGTTGGAGGCGGAAACCACGCGCACGTCCACCTTGAGGACTTCGTTCGATCCCACGGGCCGGATTTCCCCCTCCTGCAGGAAACGCAGGAGTTTGGCCTGCAAGGTCGGGCTCATGTCGGCGATCTCGTCCAGGAAGACCGTCCCGCCGTCGGCGTGATGGAGCAGGCCCTTCTTGTCGCGGTCGGCGTGCGTGAACGAGCCCTTCTTGTGGCCGAAGAGCTCGCTCTCGAGGAGCGTCTCCGGGAGACTCGAGCAGTTCTCCGAGACGAAGGGTTTCTTCGCGCGCGGACCCTTGAAGTGCAGGGCGCGGGCGATGGCCTCCTTGCCGGTGCCGCTTTCGCCGTAGATCCAGACGGGGATGGACGTGTCGACGAGCCGATCGACGAGCGAGAGGACCTCCATCATCGGCCGCGACTGGCCGACGATCTCCGCGTACTCGTGCGTGAGCTGGAGCCTCTGCTCCTCGACCTCCTTCTTCAGGTTCACGATCTCGTCCTTCATCCCCTCGATGGTCCGGGCCTTTTGGAGGGCCAGGGCCGCCTGATCGGCGAAAAGCTTTAAGAGGTTTAAGTCCGCCCCCTGGAAGATCTGCGCCTGATACGGATGGTCGAGATAGAGGACGCCGATCACGCCCTCGTGGGCCTTGAGGGGCAGGACGCAGATCGATTTCAATTCCAACTCCTGGACGCTCGCCGCGGATTTGAAGCGCGGGTCGAGGGAGGCGTTGTCGGTCACCACCGGCTCGCCCGTCTTGATCGCTTCCCGAACGGCGGAGAGGCTTAAGCGGAAACCGTCTCCCTTGAGGAAATCCTTCGAAAGATTCTTGGAAGCCTTCACCGCTTCGTCGCTGGTGACGAGGAAGCCGCGCCGGGCCTTCGCGATCTCGACGGCGCCGTCCAAGATCCGCGACATGATGGCGTCCACGTCGTCGGAGGTTAAGAGGTCGCGGAGGATGGCGTTGAGTTGGTGGAGGGCGTCCATGGAGGTCTCCTTGGTTGTCGTCGTCGTTTTCAGGGCCTTTCGTTTGACGAGTCTCTGGTAATCGGGCCTGTCTTCGAACGTGATCTTCAGGGCGTCGGGAAGGGCCGCGTGCATGGCCCTCAGCTCGTCCGCGGCGAGCCCCGTTTCTCCGGTTTCCAGGTCGCGCAATCCGCGCAGGACTTCCTCGCAGCGCGCGGCCGTTTCGAGGGAATCGGGGGGCAGATAGGTCTCCTTGAGGAGGTCGCGCGCCTCGGCGAAGCGGCCGACGGAGGCGCGGGCCAGCGCCAGCTGGAGAAGGTTCATCGCGCGCTCGAAGGGATTGCCGAAAAAGAGGAGCAGACGGCGGGCCTCCGTCAGATGCGCCAAGGCCTCGGCGGGACGGCGCCGGCGCTCGTCCAAGACGCCCAAGTTTTGCAGGACGCGGCCCTTCAAGGCCTCGTCCGGAGGATCGGAGGCCAATTCCAGGGCGCGGTCGTAGGCCGCCTGCGCGTCTTCGAAGCGTTCCCGCATCATCGCCAGGTTGCCGCGCTCCAAGACGGCGGCGAACTGGGCGGGGCGGGAGCCGATCTGAACGGCGACGGCCTCGCTGTCGTCCAAGGCTTGCAGGGCCCGGTCCCAGCGGGCGTTGGGATTTTCGGGGGACGCCGCGAGCCGGGCTTCATTCAAAAAAACCTCCGCCTTCTGCGCGCTCGGATCGAGCAGCAAGGCGCGCGCGGCCGCGAAACGGCCGGCGGCGTCCTCGAAACGGTCTTCCGCCAGGTCCAGCTCGCCTAGGAGCGCCTGGGCGCGTGCGAGGCGGGGCCGGTGATCGGGATCCTCGGCGCGGCCGGCCCGAAGGCAGGTTTCGAACAACTCCCGCGCCCGGGGCCGGTCGCCCAAGTTCTTGTAGGCCACGCCGGAGGCCAGTGCGTATTTGACGGCGTTCAAGCCCTTCGGGTCCGACGGGAATTCGCGGTGCCACTCCTCCAAAACCCGCAGGGCTGCTCGAAAATTCCCCTCCGCGCCGAGGACGTTGGCCAGGCCGCGCAGGAGGGCGTCTCTCAGGACGGGATCTTCCGCGAGACCCAGGGCGCGTCGGTAAAGACGGACGGAGCGGCGGAATTCCCCCCGCTGCTCCAAACCCTCCGCGGCGCGGAGGACGTCGCCGGAGGGGACCGTCTCCTCGATCCACCGGCGGTCCAAGGACCGCTTCGCCTCCGGCGATAAGGAATCCAGGACGAGGGGGGCGAGGATTGCGTGGGCGAGGGCGACGGAGTCGTCTCCTCGGGACCGGACCAAACCCAGCGCCCCGAGGCGGCGGACGGCGTCGGAGGCTTGAATCGGTTTTAAATCCGCCACGCGGGCGAGCGAGGAAAGTGAGGCGCCTTCGTCTTCGACCGCCAGGGCTTCGAGCAATCGTCTCTCTTCCGTCGAGATTTTCTCCAGGCGCTTTTTGAGGGTCTCCGCCGATCCGGCCAGACGCGCGGTGTCCTGAAAGCCTTCGGGAGAGAGCGTGAGGGAAAGGACGCCGTCCTCCGAGGCCAGGGCGTCGACGAAGGAGGCGCCGGCGGGATCGAGCCGGTCGTCGTTGATCTCCAGGATCAGGAAGCCTTCCGGCGCGCGGAGGCGGGCGTGAAGGTCGCGGCGCGCGGCTTCCGGCAACTCGTCCCGGTCGCCGGCGCGCTCGGCCGGATATCCTTCGAGCGAGATCTGGAAATAAAGCTCGCGCGCGAAGCGCGTCTTTCCGGTGCCGGTCAAACCCCTGACCAAGATCAGCCCGCCGCGCCCGCCCCGTTCGTTGACGAAATTCAAGGCCTCCGCCCACTCCCGGTGGCGTCCCGTCATCTGAAACGGTTCGGAGACCGCCGATCGGCCGGGCAGGTCGGAGCCGGAGAGGGCGGACAGCGCGTCGCGCGCGTTCTTGAAGCGCACGGCGAGATCGGACTCGATCATCCGGTCGACGATCCTGCGAAAACGTTCGGGCGCCGCGAGGTTCTTGTCCTCGAGGTGCGGAAATTCGGGGGCGAAGAGGGCGGCTAGATTGGCGGCCCCGGCGCGGGGATGGTGGCCCGCCAGGATTTCGTAGAAAACGACGCCCAGGGCGTAAAGGTCGGAGGCGGGCGAGCGTTCGCCGCGGAGGCTTTCCGGGGCCAGATAGGGCAGCGAGCCCCTCAGTTTGGCGTCGCTTCCTTCGCTCGTCAGGGAGGCCAGTCCGAAATCCACCAGCCGCGCCGTCCCCTCCGCGTCGATCAAAATGTTGGCGGGCTTCAGGTCGCCGTGGAGGATGCCCTCGCCGTGGATGAAATCCAGGGCCTCGAGCGCCTGGCGGAACCAGGTTTGGACGCGGTCCGCATCCGCCCCTTTGGGAGCGGATTCCAGGGAGGCGCCCTCGATGAAATCCATCCAGTAGCAGGGACCGCGGTCCTCCGGCGCGAGTCCGGAGACGCCGTCGCCGTTTTTGGAGAAACCGTGAAGGGCGACCAGTCCCGGATGACGCAGCTTGGAGAGAATGAGAACTTCCCGCTCAAAATTGGCGACGGCGACGGGCGAGAGATCTTTGAGAACTTTGAGAGCGAAACGGCGTTGAGAAGCGCCGGAGGTTTCGCTGGCCTCATAGACGGTGCCGGCCGCACCGCTTCCCACGAGCCGTTCCGCCTTCAAGATCGGGGGGGGCATCGAGCAAGTTTAGCACGAAAACGGAGTGCCGATTGTGCACAAAAATTACGTCCCGGAATGTTTTTGTTTTAGTTCCTAAGTATTTGAAATTACTTGAAGTAGTTGAAAAAACTGTTAAAAAAGCCGGCATGCGCTTCGTCTGGATTTGGAAACCGCTGGCCTCCGCCGCCTTCGTCGCCTTCGCCTGGAAGCTGGGGGCCCTCGAGACCCGTTACGGACAATGGATCTTCCTAGGACTGATCCTCTCGTGGATCGGCGACGTCCTCCTCATTCCCGAATCGAAAAAGGCGTTCTTGGGCGGGCTGGTGAGTTTCCTGCTCGCGCACGTGGCCTACGCCGGCGCTTTCCTGGGTCGCGGCCAAGAAGCTTCTTGGGGATCGCTCGCGGCGTGCGTGGCGATTTTGGGGGCGATCGTCGTGGCGCGCTGGCTGATGCCGCACGTCAAGCGGTCGGATCCGAAGATGATCGTCCCGGTCGTAGTCTACATGGTCGCGATTTCGGTGATGGTGACGCTCGCCGCCGGGGCCGCCGCGAAGGCCCGCGATCCCGTCCTCTTTTTGGGTGCGGCGATGTTCTATGTCTCTGATCTCTCCGTCGCCCGGGACAAGTTCGTCGCCCCCGGAACGATCAATCGCCTTTGGGGACTTCCTCTCTACTACGCGGCCCAATTCGTTCTCGCCTGGACCGTCCGCTTTCATTAAATGGTTCGTATTTACAAACGATTTACACCGATTTCCGAGCGGTATGTTACAACCCTGCCTATGACGTCGCGCTTGGACCCGCGCTATTTTCAGATGAGCGTTTTGGGGCTGCTTTTAAGCTACGGCGTTTTTTATTTGCGCTTCGACATGACGTGGCAGCGGGCGGCGCTGATCGTCGGAACGACGCTGGCGACCCAGTACCTTTGCAGCCTCGGGTGGAAAATTCCCTTCGATTACCGGAGCGCCCTGATCTCCGGGTTTTCCCTAAGCCTCTTTCTGCGCACGAATCATTGGGAGCTGGCCGTTTTCGCGGCCGCCATCGCCATTCTGTCGAAATTCACGATCCGGGTGAAGGGCAAGCACCTGTTCAATCCAACCAACTTCGCCATTGTCTTCATGATGATCTTTTTTTCGCGGCAGATCTGGGTCTCGCCCGGACAGTGGGGAAACGAGGCCATCGCCGCCTGCTTCATGCTGGGGATGGGGAGTTTGGTCGTTCATAAATCCCGGCGCAGCGACATCACGCTCGCCTTCCTCTTCTTCTGGGCGGCCGTCCTTTTCGGAAGATCGCTGTGGATGGGCGAGCCGATGACCATTCCCTGGCACCGCATGCAAAGCGGCGTCGTCCTCCTCTTCGCCTATCATATGATCTCCGACCCCAAGAGCACGCCGGATTCGCGGGCCGGGCGCATTCTTTTTTCGGCGCTGGTGGCGGCGGGGGCGGGCGTCGTCCACTTCGCGCTCTTCCGGAACAACGGGCTGCTTTGGTCGCTGGCGGCTTGTCACTTGCTGGTTCCGTTCATCGATAAAATCTTGCCCGATCGAAGATTTCAATGGGACGGTGGGGGAGATCCGCCGGGTCGCCCGTACGCGACGTCCACGCGAAATGGAGGTTCTTATGCGCCGGTTCCTTCTTAGCCTGCTGCTCCTGACCGTTCCGCTGTCGGCCCACGCCTTCTGCGGCTTCTACGTCGCCAAGGCCGACACGAAGATCTTCAACAAGGCCTCGCAGGTGGCCCTGGTGAGGAACGACGACAAAACGGTGCTGACCATGGCCAACGACTTCAAGGGCGATCCGAAGGAGTTCGCCATCGTGGTTCCCGTACCGACCTTCATCACCAAGGAGCAGATCCACGTGGCCGACAAGGCGATCCTGGACCACCTGGACGCCTACACCGCTCCGAGGCTGGTGGAATACTTCGACCCGAATCCCTGCGAGATTCCCCGGCCCATGGCCATGGCCGCGCCGGCGGGGTCCGCCATGATGATGAAGGATGGCGCCGTGGAGCGCGCCAAGAGCTTGGGCGTGAAGATCGAGGCCCAATACACGGTAGGCGAGTACGACATCCTCATCTTGTCGGCCAAGGAGAGCGGCGGTTTGGAGACGTGGCTCAAGGAGAACGGTTACAAGATCCCCGACGGGGCCGGACCCGTTTTGCAGAGCTACATCAACCAGAACATCAAGTTCTTCGTCGCGAAGGTGAATCTCAAGGAGCAGAACAAGCTGGGCTTCAGCTACCTGCGTCCGCTGCAGGTGGCCTTCCAATCGCCGAAATTCATGCTGCCAATCCGTCTGGGCACCGTGAACGCGGACGGACCGCAGGAGCTCTTCATCTATGCGCTGACGAAGAAGGGCCGCGTGGAGACCACCAACTACCGGACGGTGAAGCTGCCCACCGGCATGGACGTCCCCATCTTCGTGAAGGACGAGTTCGCCGATTTCTATAAATCGATGTTCAACACGCAGGTGAAGAAGGAGGACATGCGCGTCCTTTTCACCGAGTACGCCTGGGACATGAATTGGTGCGATCCCTGCGCCGCGGACCCGCTCTCCGACGACGAACTGAAGCAGCTGGGTGTCTTCTGGCTCGGCGACACCTCCGCTCCCGGAGGCGCCACGCGCGTGATGCCGCCGTCGCGTCCGGTCGGCGGGGCGAAGGAGGTCTTCGTCACGCGCCTGCACGTCCGCTACGACCGGGATCATTTCCCGGAAGACTTGGTCTTCCAAGAAACCTCCGACCGCGAGAATTTCCAGGGGCGCTACGTCCTCCGCCACGCCTGGACGGGCGGCGACAAATGCGAGGCGGCCGCCAACTACCGCCGGCAGCTCTCCGACCGCCACGAGAAGGAGGCTCAGACGCTGGCCTCCCTCACCGGCTGGGACGTGAACGATATCCGCCGCAAGATGAAGCTTTCCGCCAAACCCGACCAGACCTCGAGCACCGACTCCGACTGGTACAAAAAGATATGGAAGTGATCCGATGAAAGCCTCGATCCTCTTCCGTCTCTTCGTGATGGGCGTCCTGATGGGCGCGCTGTTGGTCCCCACGAGCATGATTTGGTGGCTCAACTACGAGCGCAGCCAGCGCTTCGAGGAGGCCTCCCGTGAGGTGATGAAGACCTGGGCCGGCGAGCAGACTCTCTTCGGGCCCGTCATCGCCGTCCCATACCAGAGGCCGGTGGAGGAGCAGGCTTGGAACGACCGGACGCAGAGCTATACGAAGATGACGGTGACGCGCCAGTTCACCGCCTACTTCCTGCCGGAGAGCTTGAACGTGGACGGCGTGGCCGAGACGGAAATCCGCATGCGCGGGTTGTTTCGCGTGCCCGTCTACACGACGAAACTGAAACTCTCCGGCCGCTTTCGCAAGGCGGACGTCTCGAAGTTGAGCGTCTCGGAGGCGAATTTTTTGTGGGACCAGGCGGTGGTGAAGATCGGACTTACGGACCTGAAGGGGTTGAGGGAATCGATTCCGTGGAAGAACGGCCAGTCGTTCGCCTTGAGCAAGGTCATCGACGGTTATTTCAGCCAATCCATCGAGGCGCCGCTGGGTCCCGTCTCCGAAGACGGCGTGGAATTCGACCTGAACGTCGTCTTGGTCGGCAGCCGTGAATTGAAGATCATGCCCGTCGGCAACGAGACGACGGTGCACATGACGTCCTCATGGCCGAGCCCGAGCTTCTCCGGCGGTTATCTGCCGGCCGAACGCAAGGTGAGCGACGCGGGTTTCGACGCCCGTTGGAAGGTCTTGGAAGTGGGACGGCATTTCCCTCAAAGTTTCGTGAACGAGAGCGCGATCCCGTCGGTGAACGAAGACGCCTTCGGCCTTAAGTTCCTTCTGCCCGTGGACATCTACCAGCTCTCCACGCGTTCGGTGAAATACGCGAACCTTTTTATCTTTTTAACGTTCCTGGTTTTCTTCCTCTTCGAGGTGCTCGCGGGGTTGCGCATCCATCCCGTCCAGTACCTGATGGTGGGCATGGCTTTGGCGGTCTTTTACCTGCTCTTGCTCGCCTTGTCCGAGCACATCGGCTTCACGGCTTCCTACGCGGCCGGGGCGGCGGCGACGGTGGGATTGATCTGCCTCTACGTCAGCGCCGTCTTGAAAAGCGCCGCGCGCGTGGCCGTTCTGGGAAGCATTCTGGCCGGACTCTTCGGCTACCTCTACGTGGTGCTGCGGGCGGAAGACTACGCCTTGCTCCTGGGATCGCTCGGCCTGTTCGCCATCTTGGCCGTCGTTATGATGGTGACGCGGAAGATCGACTGGTACGCGATGGATCGGGAGAAATAGAGAATGCGTCATGCAGGGAGTGATTTTATCTTATAACTACTTGAAATTATTTATATATAGAATATTACTTTTATAAAGTGCGCATGATGTGATTTATCAAAATGAGTCTTTACAAGTACTTAGATGGTATTTACCCTTCATGAATGAATGTTGAAAGGATCCAGTTTCCCAGGCAACCGACGATCGCCTATATCGATTCCTTTTTAAAGGCGGTTCGAAGCGTTTTGGACTTAAGCGCCGGCGAGTTGATTTT
>DASUFF010000075.1:0-19249 GCA_036274695.1 bacterium
CGGCCGGGCCTTGAGGACCCACCGCTCCATCAGCACCGGCAGGACCCATCGGTCCGACCTCGCCCTGCGGACCTTGGGGTCCCGCGGGGCCTTGAGGACCGGCAGGACCTGTTTCACCCTGAGGACCGGCCGGGCCTTGAACGCCGGCGACCCACTCCAATACGCCCGTGGTTCCGACGACGTCTCCCAGGACGAGAGATTGTCCCTCGGTTCCCAGCGTCGCGGGAAAACTTAAGTTATAGTCGTTGGCGGAGTTGTCGACGTCGACTTGAAAGGTCTGCATCAGACCGGCGGCCAAATCGGCCTCATCGGCGAGGGAGGCCCAGATCTGGCCGGAAAGTTCCTGGGGAACGATCTCCGGAGACGTCAAATCGACCTGACCCGCCAGGCAGTTGTTCACGTTGTCCTTCATGAAGGTCAAATGGACGAAGAGATTTCCGGAACCGGCCAGCGAAGCGGGATCGACGCTTAAAAGGACCTGGTAGTGCCCTCCCGTGTAACGGACGCCGTTGCCTCCGGAGGCGCAGAAGAGTTGGGAGTGGAGCACGGCGCCGGTTTGATCCTTGATCTCCACGAGCGTGTTCCGCGGACTTCCTTGGGTCGCGCCGTTGGCGCGGACGGCGAACCCATCGTGCGTGTAATTGATCCGGCTCGCCTCGGCAGGCGAAATCCACACCCATCCGGCGACCAGGATCGCCGCCGCAGAACCCGAAGCCTTGCGAAGAAATTCCATGATTCCCCCAATTCTTTGAACCAACTTGGCGTAGCGATAAGGAGAATTGTGAGGGAGGTGTAATAAACTTCAACAATAATTATCAAAATAATAATAAATAGACTATATAGTCTATTTTATGTTTAATATTATAACATTATTATTGCTAATATTTTTGACGAACGAGACTACATCCGCCACCGCTCCCCCCTTCGGAAGCGGCCGTTCCTCCTGTCGTTCCGGAGCTTGAAGGACCTCCGCCCGTGGTGCCCCCGGAAGACCCGCCCGTGGTGCCCCCGGCGATAACCGGCAATGAGCAATCGTTCTTGCAGGAATCCGCATCGTCGGCGTTGCCGTCGTCGCAAGCCTCTCCCGCGTTCTGAAAGCCGTTGCCGCAGACGCCGATGTTCGTTTCGTAGAAGATCCGGCAATCGTCCACCGCCGCCTTGAGGTCCGCCAGGCTCCCGGACAGGCTCGCGTCCGTTCCGCCCGCCAGACAGAAGGCGACCGTCACGCCGTCCTCCGCGGGAACGTCGCGAAAGGCCGCCGCGATGTCGGATTCCAAGTCGGTGTTGGGGACGGAACCGGGATAGATCTGATCGCCCGCCGCGCCGCCGTTGAGAAAACCGTCTCCGCACGAGCCGTACCCGGCGGACGCCTTGAATTCGGCCCGGCAGAACAGGTCGCATCCGTCGCCGGAGACCGTGTTGCCGTCGTCGCACTCCTCCCTCGCGTCGAAAACGCCGTCGCCGCAATTCTCTTTCAGGCAGGTGGCGCCGCAACCGTCGCCCGCGTCGGCATCGCCGTCATCGCATCCCTCACCGGACCCGATCGTCCCGTCCCCGCAGACGGCGGCGGGAGCTTCCGTCCGGCAATCCGCGCTGCAACCATCGCCGTTGGCCGTGTTGCCGTCGTCGCAATCCTCGACGGGCTTCGTCCCGTTCAGGAAATGCTCGATCAAGGCGTAAGGATCCTGGAAGGCCGCGCCGTTCGGGAGACGGGCCAGGCTGCCGTTCGCGCCCAGAAAATAGCGCAGCTCCGGCGCCCCGATCGCCGCCATGCCGATGGAGACCGGGTCCTTGCCCTCGTCGACGCTGTCGAAATCGTTGTCGTCCTGCTGATAGACGAGGGAACGGGCGACGTCGAAACCGGCGGCATCGTCATCCGAGCCGGTGCCGTTGACGTCCCACTCGTTCATCAAGCCGATGAAGACGTCCGAAGCCCCTCCGGCGTGGTTCACGACCCGGTATTCCAGGATCACGAAGTCCCTACCCTCGGCCACGTACACGGTCTGTTCCACGGTGAAGCCGGTGTTGTCGCCCGTCATCTCCAAGGGATGGACGCCGGGTCGGGAGGCGATGAAGTCCACTTCCGGAAATTCGTCGAACGGGCCGGTCATGAGCACGAGGCCGGATCCGGAAAAATCGTTCGAACCCGTGTATTTATTGCCCGCGTCCGTGACGACGCCGTCGGACACCACCAAACCGCTATGGGCCGTATGCCCTTCGCCGGCGAAATCGAAGGCGAAGACGCCCTCCTCGCCGCCCGAGTCGTCGACGACCAGCCGATGACACTTGGACCCGCAGGCGCCCGGGCCGGCGGTTCCGTCCCATGAGACCGTCATCTGGGCGGCCGCGGCCAATCGGGCGGCCAGGCAGAAAGCGGCCGCCAGGAATAAATATTTTGCGCGCATGAGGTTATGACCGTCCTTCCGGCGCCGCCGGATCGGCGAAGTTGATTTGCAAATCGTAAGCCCCCGGTCGGATCGAATCCTTCGGGAGGCTCAAGCCGGCGAAGGCCTTCCGGACCTTCGCGTCTTTGCCAGGCTCGTTTTCGAGGACATCGACGACGCTCAGCTCGCCTTCTTCATCGACTTCCACGCGGACGGTGAGGCTGCCGGACGTCTTTTGATAGGACTGGTCGGCGCCCTTGGTGACGATGAACAGGCTGCCCACCTCGAGTCCTCCGCGGGCGCGCAAGGCGAACTCCAGGTCCGTGCCGAGATCGGAGGCTTGGACGTCTTCGTCGCCGGATCCGCCCTGCGTCTTCACATAAGCGCAGCTATGAATGGTCGGAGGCTTCCCTTGCAGCCTCGCCGCGGGGCTGGCGTGCAGAGGAGCGCCCCGATAGGCGGTGCCGACCCGGGCACGAGCGCCGTCGAAATATCCGTCCACTTGCGCCTGAGTCACCGGCTGATCTTCGTTCGCTTTCGTCAGCGTCTGGCTCAGAGCGCGCGTGAGAAATTCGCGGCTGGCATTAGGATTGGCCCGCATGGCGGCTTCCAGGCAGGCGTTGACGTCATAGTGAATGGGCATACTTTTCTCCTTAAAGGGTTACTGCGAAACCGCGGTCTCCATGACGAAGTATCCGAAGACCGGATCCGACTGGACGCAGATGTAATTGACGCTGCAATGGGCGTTGAAATTGACGGTGACGTCCTGGGGCAGAAGGAAGAACGACTCCGACGTCGTCGTGCCGACGGTGATCGAACCCGGACAGTCGGTGCTGGACGGCGAGGCCGTGCAAATCGGCGCCGCGGTGAAGGGATTGGGCTGGCCGAACGTGATCTTGCAAAAATTGCTCGGGCCCGATCCCATGACGATGCGGCCGGCGGAATTGTTTCCGGTCACGGTCGCGCCCGCGCCGCAACCGGCGCCCAAAGACGGCTTCGCACCTTGAACGCGCAGGATCGAGGGCGTGGCCGCTTGCATCGCAGGGCCGACCGAAGCCCCTCCGTCGGGCGGAACGACCTCGGGGGTCTGCGGCTCCAGGGGGACGATTTCGGCAGGAGCGGTTTCCGGCGTTGGAACGGGCTGCGTTTCCGGAATTGCGGCGGCGGCGTCTTCCGCGGCGGCCAGACGCCGCTCCAACTGGTCGATGCGATCCCGTAGGGCCCGGATTTCGGCGGCGTTCATGGCGGCGCCGCCCGCCTGGTCGTCGAGCTTGCGAGTGATGTCTTCCGTCGGCGCCGCGGAGGCCGGAGCTTCCGGAACCGAAAACGTTTTGCCGTACTCGCAGCCGCTCACGGAGAGGGCCAGGACGGCGATTCCCAGGACGAGGACGTTCCTAGCTTTCATGGCCGCCCCCTTCTTCCGCCGTCGCGATCGTCACGACGAGCTCCTTGTCGGACTCCAGACGGCGCCCGAACAGCCGGACCATTTCGTCGCAAAATTCCTGAATCTTGGATTTGATCAGGTCTTCGTTCTCGGCCGAAAGACGGACCGACAGGCGGAAGCTTCCTGCGTCCGCCGCCTTCACGCCTTCCCGCAGGGCGCGGATTTTTCCCAGATAACGCTGCTTGTGCTCCTCGGTCCGCGCCTGGTTGTAGAGAACCAGGGTCGCGAAATATTCCTTCTCCTTCACCGAGAGGCTCAAACCCTCGAGGAATTTGTGAAGGCTGCCTTCGATCAGGTCCCGCTCGCCGTCCATCACCATCTTGTAAAGGCTGGGCGACTTAAGGCCCGCGCGGCGCGAGAAGACCCGGTAGGAAAAACCGTAGTGCTTCTTGGCGGATACCAGCCAGTCCCGAAGGAAGTGCCGGTAGTCGAGATAATTGAAGAGATCGGGTTGTTGTTTGTTCTCCATGGTGGGCTTCAAAGCAAGAGCGGTGCCAACCGATTTCAAAGCGGAAAACCGAATTTTGAAGCCCTTTAATTGAAATATTTGAAACTTACGAATCCTCTTTGAACTTTTCGTCCACGCCGGTGGATCGAAACCATTCGGGTTTTCCCTGGCACGCCGCTTGCTCCTTCCGTTCTCGGAGGAGAACAACGGATGGCACGCATCGACGATTACGCACCGGACCTTTGGCAGATCCCCGCAGGGGAAAAGGGGGATACCCACACCCCGCCTCCCCCTACGGAGGAGCAGGAAAGCTCCGAAGAGGTCGTCCCCCTCGCCCATCCCAAGATCCAAGAGGCCCTCAAAGAGATCGAGGAATGTTTCCTCGCGCCCGGCGGATCGCTTTCGCTCTTCTGCGGAAAATTCCAGGATCAAGAAACCGTCTACCTCCATGAGGACCTGGCGCAGTGGGAGGCGGAAAACCCCTACGACACTTCCAAGCAGTTGGAGCTCGGCTATCACTACCTTTATGTGATGCAGGATTATCCCAAGGCCGTGCTCGCCTATCACTCGGCCCTGAAGGTCTTCGACTTGGATCCGGAGATCCACGAAAACCTGGGAAAGGCGTACTTCGGGATGGGCGAATACGGAAAGTCCAAGGACGTCTATGAAGCCGCGCTGGAGCTCGATCCGCGGAACGCGGAGATCCGGGCCCTCCACGCCGAGGCGAGCCAAAAATACCTGGAGGCCCTGAAGGACGGGGATGCCGACGAGGTCGCGAACGTTCGCGCGGGGATCGATGCCGACCGTGCGATGCTCCGCGCCGTCGAGACCGAGAAGAGGATCGAAGAGGAGCAGAGAAAGGCCGCGATGCTGATCGATTTGGGAAAGACGGACCAGGCCAAGGCCGTCTTGAAGGGCATCAAGGACGATCTGATCGCTTCCTTAAGCGAAGCGGAGGGAGAAGCCCTTAAAGATTCCCCCCGGTACGAGATCTTGAGAGTCAGGTCCCGTCTCCTGCGCGCCGAGATCGCCGGCCGGGAAGGCGATGCGGCGAAGGCCGTCGACATCCAAAGAAAGACCCTGCCGGCCTTGGACCGGCTCCTGAACGACGACCCCTCGAACCAGGAAGCTTCGAGGCTTCGCGCCGGGGTGGTGCAGACACTGTCTTCCGCCTTCGACCTATTCGAGGCCGAAGGAAACCGGGCGAACGCCGAGGAGGACCTCGTCCGCGAAATGTACTGCCTGAACGAGCGTCTGAAAATCGCCGAGGCGCTCTCATGGACGGACGAAGCCGCGGACCTGTCCGGGCAGATCGACGCGAAATCCGGCGACGCCGTCCTCGAGAAGATGACGCGGGACGCGGAGGACCTGGCGGCCAAGGGGTTCATCCCGGCCGAGCAGATGCAGATCCTCGTCGGGCAAGACTATGCGGACCTGCCGCTCGAGGAAAAAATGGCGGCCCTCCAGGAACTGCACCGCGTGGGGCTGATCGGCCAGAACAAGGCGGCCTTGGAGAAGGAAACCGACCCGACGAAGAAGCTGTTTTTCGGGTACAAGATCGACCTTCTGGAAGGCCGGCTCGTCGAAGGCGAGCTCAAGGTCCGCGATTTCAAGGATCAGGTGGGCGAGAAGTTCGAGGCGGACCCCAAACTCTTCGAAAACGACCCGGAACTGGAGGTCGCCTACGAAGAGGCGCGCCAGGCCCTGCGCGGCCTGACGCTGCAGCACATCGAAGAGCTCAAGGCCCAGACGGAGGCGATCGGCGAGCAGCGCCACAAGCATTTGTTCGGGTACCTGGATTATTTCAGCCCGAAGGACCACATCGACTTCCTCCGCGTCCTCGGTACTTACGTGAGGGCCGGACGCGCCGACACCCTGGAGGAGGCCGTCGCGGCGATGGAGGCCGATTATCCCAAACGCTTCTGCAAATTCTGGGAACGAACCGCCGTCGGCAAGGGCGAGCATGCCGCCTTCCGCATGCCGGAAACGACCGAGGAGGAACGCGAAAAGGCGCAGGAGGCCCGTTCCCAACTCCTCACCGCCCTTTACCAAAAGAGCGAAGACGCCTCCCTCTTCGATCCGAAGGGCTATCCCGACCTCTTCTTCGCCAAGATCGACGGAGGAACGCTCGAAATCGCCCGATCCTACAATACCGAGCTCGACACCAAGCCCCTCCGCGTCGTCGTCGGACGCGAAGGCGGCTTCCTCCAATTCCCCGGCGCCTTCGGCGGCCAAGTCTACTTCTTCCCTCCGAGCGACCGGGAGAAGGTCGTCTTGGTCGAACGGAACGAGTTGGTCGCCGTCAACCTGAATGAAGGCGACTACTTCCACGACCCGGAGAACGCCTCCCAGCACAAATGGGACTACGCCTCCATCTTCCCGATCCGGAACCAGTTCGTCACGATCCCGAACTTTATGGGAACGGGCATCGACCATAAGAAGAAATGGCTGGGGCGGCTTGAAAAGGCGATCCCTCATCTCCATCGCCTTCAGGACGGATACAAGGATCCACTCCTCACCTCCCTCTTCCATCGTTACACGCGCGAAGGTCTGGAGAAGGAAGCGACGCCCGAGGGCCGGCGCGCCGCAATGCTGTCCTACGCCCGCCGGCTCTCGGAGAAGGACGGCTCCTTCCCGATGGCCGAAGCCTCGCTCAAAGAGGTGATGCGCGAGGAATACACCGCGGCCCTCGACGCCGTGGAGGCGGACGGCGGCGTCGCAGAAGCCGTGAAAGAGGTCGAGGAGGATCGGGACGACATCGAGGAAAGGGTGCGCGAGCAGTTCCAGGCGCAGATCAAGCATTTCGACGCGATCGCGAAGCTCCGGCGATCGGACGAAGAGGACAAGGCCCTCAAACAATTCCGCGAAAATTATCCGGACGGCGTCGTTCCCGAGGAAGTGATCCAGCAGACGATCCGGTCCGCCATGGAGCAGGAAATCCGCGCCAAGCTGGACCTCAAGGCCTACGCGGTCCTCGACCGCTGGGCCGACGAGGGAAAGATCACGGACCCCTTAAGCCTCGAGGCCTGGAACGAGCTCGAAAGCCAAAAAGACCCGACGGGCGAGGTGTTCCGGATCTCACGCGAAGGCTGGGCCGATGCCTGCAACTTCATCGAGACCGAGGCGGTGATGTTCGCCATCACGGCGCCGCTGACCATGGGCGTCGGAAGCCTCGTGCGCGGCGGGCTGGGCGGCCTCTCGCTCGTCCGCGGCTTGGTCGCGCAAGGAGGCTGGAGGGCACTCGCCGTCCGCGGCGGAATCTTCCTGGCCGGCGCCGCCGCCGAAGGCATGACGATGACGGGCCTGGGCGGCGCCTTCGGCTCCGAGTTCGCGGCGGAGGGCGTCGGGTTCAACATCGTCATGAGCTGTCTCTTCCACGCGGGCGGCAAGGGTTGGGGCAAGATCGCCTCCAAACTGGGGATCGACGACGAAGCGATCCGGCTGGCGGCGGCCGCCGGGGAATCGACGGCGGGAAAAAGGCTCGGCAACATCGCCGGCGCGCTGGGCACTCAGACCAAACTCGGGGTGGGTTGGACCTACCTTCACGAAGTCTTGAGCGATTCCGAGGACCCAAGGAATTTTTGGGAACGCCTCGGCCAGGAAGGGTTCCGGATGGGTTGGGGCCACGTCGGGAACATGGCGATCAACGTCGCTTTCGATTACGCGCCGATGAGGTACGAGATGCTGGCTTCGGGCCGCCAGAAGGTCGCGAAGGAGGCCTTCAAGACCCTGTATTCCCTCCACCTCTCCGACCTGGACGCCCACGGTGTTTTCGGCGAGGAAGCCGCCGGCATCGCCCGTCAGCGGGCCGCGCGCGAGGCGTCCGCCTACGCGGCGGGCTTGAACGCCGGCGCGGATACGGGCAAACCCGTCCTTGTTTTCGACCAGGACGCGGCGATCGCCGAAATGGAGGCGGAAAAGGCGCGTCACGCGGAACCGGCCCCCGAGACCGTTCCCTCCGCCCATGAAGAACTCGGAATCGCCGACACGGTCCCCGTCCCCCTGCTCGATCCCGACGACACGCACCGCGTCCGCGACAAGACGGTGAACCCCGGAGGTCTGGCGGGCCCGGAAGTGCCGCCGGTGTTGAGCGAGATGTATGGGAAGATCCACGAGCTCAAGCAGTTCACCGCCCGCCACCGCGGCGAGCCGCTGGTCGATCACATCGCGGGACGCGTCGCCTTGTGCGAAGCGGCTCTGCTGGAACTCCACCGCAACGTCGATCTCTACCGGCCGGACGCCTTGACCGATGTCAACGTGCAGGCGGAGCTGCTGGCCGTCGGCGAGATGCTGAACCGGGGCTTGAACGAAATGGCGGAAGTCCGGCGGGTTCTTCCTCTGGCGGAGGGCAACGACAAGACCCTGCCGTCTCCCCAACCGCGGGGCGCGGATTCCGGAAACACGCTGCCGCTTTCCGACGGCGCCGATCCGCAGAGCCTCGGCCTGGACGCCTGGCGGCAATTGGAGGCGACGACGCCTTCGGAGCCGTCGGAAGCCATGACGCAGGAAAAGTTCCATCAGGAAGTCATCGATTCGTGGACCCGACGCGATGCGCGCCGGGCCTCCGCGAGGAACGCCCGGCGGGCCTCGGGCAATACCGGCGTCACGCGCGTCGAGCCCGGCAACTCCTCCGAAGCCGCCGCCGCACCGAACGCCGCGCCCCTGTCTCCCGCGGAGGCGGTCGCCTTCGGCTACCCACAAGCCTGGGAAGGCGCGGATTATTGGTCGGGCATCCGCGGCAATTTTCCGATCTTGCTGCGCGCGACGGGAAAGATCCTGAAGATGACGATGCAGGGAACCCTGCCTCCGGCGTCGGGCGCCTTCGCGGAGCTCGCCGAAACGGCCGCGGCGAAAACGGAAAACACGGAAATCAAAAAACGCGCGGGCCTGATGGTCCGCGCCTTGGAGCGCGTCTACGACTATTACCCCGCCGGCGACCCGCAAAAGGCCTTCATCGAGGGGGAAGTGGCCGCGCTGACGCGGGACATGACGGCGGATTCCTCGGAGGCCGCTCTCCCCATTTATTGGAGCCGCTTGAGCGACGTCTTCGCCCACCTCATGATCGAGCACGCGGGCCGCTCGGAAGGAACTCCCAGAAACCCCGTTTTGGATTTCCAGCTCCAAGTCGCGAGCGAATACGCCATCGTCCCCGGCGCCGAGGCGCCGCAGACGTCCTACCGGACTCAAAGGTTTTAAGGGGAAACCCAAGGATTCAAGAAAGCGTCGAGCCGCGCCGTTTCTCCGACAAGCCGGTTCAGCGTCCTGCGCCTGGCCTCCGGATCGCGCCCCCCGTCCCTTTCCGCGTTCAAGTATTCCAAGGCGCCGGCGACGGCGTCCAGAGCGGCGCGATACGGCGGCCGGCGCGCGCGGATGGCGACGACGACCGCCGCGTCGATCTCCCGCTGGTACCGGCTTAAGTCGGCGAAGAGGGCCTCCGCGCCCTTGAGCTGCGCGGCGTACTTCGCGTCCCTCGCGTCCCCAGCCCGGCGGTAGAGGGCGGCCGTGCGGTCCAAGAGATCCGGCACGAAAAGCCTTAAGGAACCTTCCATCGCCGCGACCCGGTTTCCTTCCAAGTTCGCGGCCCTGATCGGAGCCAACGCCAGCCAATCGAAGATCATAGGAGACGCTTTTATCACTGCGCCTCCCTCACCCGATGCGCGTTTTCGAGCCCAAGCGCCGGAAATCGTCCACGATCGTGGACACACTCGTTGCATGCAATTTTTGAAGTTCAAAATCCTAAAGATCGAATTCAAAATAATTTATAAACATCTGATTCAACATATCTTTCCAGATGGCACACCCTTTGCTTTTAATCAGCGGCAGAGGGGGAAATTGTCATGAAAGCTTTCCTGTTTTCGGTCGGCGCCGCCATCCTTTTGTCCTTATCCGCCTGCGGCGGGACCCATCCTTCCTTTGAAAGCGCGGAGGCCGCCGACGCCGCCGTTCCCGGGGAATCCAAAAAGGAAGCGCCGGAATCCGCGGTCAAGGACGAGACCATCCTTCCGGCCGATCCGGCCGCGCCGTCCGCCGTGCCGTCTTCGGATCCCGCGGCCCCCTCTCCCGAAGCGGCGCCCGCTTTTTCACTGCACGTCGACGCGGAGAAAAAGTTCGAAACGCGCCTGGGGTTGGTGAAGCTGAGCTGGACCGCCACGGGCGTTATCGATGAAATCTACCTTTGGTCGACCGGCTTCAACCGCCGCGAAGGCGACGGGGCCCAAGAAGACCCTTGCGGGCCAATCGCGGATGCGGGCGCCACGCGGCACGCCCTGGTCAACTCCCTCTCGGGCCCCAACCTGGGCTTCGACCTCAACGACGGCTCCCCGGCCCATGAAGCCCTGCTTCCGTACCTGGACGCCGCTCGCCTCTGCGATGAGGCGTCGTGCGACGGATTCGCCGCGAACCCGGGAGAATCCCCGGCCTGCCGGATCGACTTGGACCCGTCCAAACTCTCCGGCTCGTTTTACACACGGACATTGACCCGCGATGCGATTTACCGCCTGTGTGCGAAAACCTCCGAAGGCGTGTTCTGCGAGTCGTCGGATGCGGTTGCGGTCCCCGACGCCTCCGTGGACGGCATCGCCGCGGAGTTTTCGACGGAAGGAAAGATCCGCATCTCCGTGGATTACCTCCACGCCGCGCGCAAAATGAGAGCCCCGCAGGGCTGCGACGAAACGGACGGATCGTCCTACGACGACCGCGACCGGGGCCGAGGAACCCTAGTGACCGACTGTCCCGTCGACCGGCCCCGAATGCAGATCGCCCGACAGACCGCCACCCGCACGCTCTCCCTGCAACAGGCCGGAGAAACGCGGTTTGCGGCGCATCAGGCGCCCCAGTCCGGCCTGATCCAACTCGCGGGAGATCGTCTCGTTTTCACGGCCGAAGGCCTCGGAAAGAGCAACACCGATTCGGAAAGCGTCGTCATCGCGACCGAGGATCCGTCGATCGCGATCCAGGGCCCGTTCGGCTTCCAAGGCTGTTCTTTGGAGAACGATTGCGAAGGAACGGTCGAGATCAGGGCGACGGTCTCGCGGCGGGTGACCGTGACCCGCGCGGGCGACGCCTCCCTTCTCGCCGAAGGGAAAACGACGGCGGGCATCGAATGGGTCCATCTGCGCGGGAACGACGACATCGTTTTACCGGACGGCAAGGACGGATCGGGACTGCCGAAGACCAAGACCATCGAACAATTCAAGCCCGCCGGAACGCTGGCCGTCCCCGCCTCGAACGGCGAGACGGAGCTGACCTTCACGAACGTCGTCCGGAACCATGAACGCTTCCGCTGGAAGGCGCGCGTCGAGATCGACGGAAAATCCTTCGACTCCGCAACCATCGCTTTGCCGTACCTTCCGAGATTCGAGGTGACCCAGACCGACGCCGTCGCCGCCACGGACGGCGCCCATTGGGACGGGCACGTTCTGACCCTCAAGACGCAGCACATCAAAGACGTCGGCGGGCAATGCACGTCGCCCTACGGGGCCGCCTCGTATTCCATCCTCCATCCCGGCTGGGGCTATGAGACAACGACCGACGGAACGCTTCATCCCACGGCGTCGATCACGAATGCCGTGGGTGATCCGACGGTCCTCACCTGCCGCTTCTGGGGCGTGTCCCACGACGGCCGGGTCTTGGACGGCAAGAGTTTTACTTGGAGCGCGCCCGTGGCGCCGCCTCCGCCGCCGGAGGAAGAAGGAGGATGCTTTCCCGTTCCGTTTCCTCCGTTTGTCCTGTGTAACGATTAATGGCGGCTTGCCGGAGCGGTCATCAGGATATTCCTGATTTTCTTCCATTGCGTTCGATTCCGGGCGATGGAATTCTGACTGCATGCGGACCATTCTGACGGCGCCCGGCGAATTCTCCGGAGCCTGTGCGGGTGTTATCGTCTCGGAGCTGCGCACGCTTCAGGCGAACCTGGGGAGGGACGTCAACGTCGTCTTCGCCACGGGCCGTACCATGGTCGACGTGCTCCGGGCTCTGGCCGTGTCCCCCGAAGTGGATTGGCGGCGGCTGCAGGCATTCCACCTCGACGAGTTCGCCGGCCTTAGCCCCGATCACGATGCCTCCTTCGGCGCCTGGCTTGATCGCCACCTGTTTTCGCAAGTCGCGATTCCCCGGGAAAACATCCATTACATGGGCGCACAGCCGCTCCGGGATTACGCGGCAACCTTGAAGTGCCTCGGCGGCGCCGACCTCGTCCTGCTGGGACTTGGCCTCGACGGCCATCTCGCTTTCAACCAGCCCGGCTCGGCATTCGACAGCCGCGCGCGGCGGGTCCGACTGCCGCGGGATGTCCTTGCAAACAAGGCCAAGGAATATCCGCCCATCCGACGCATGCCTTTTGCGGACACCTTGGGTCTGAAGGACATCATGTTGGGCAAACATTTGCTCCTCCTGGTCAACGGCGCAACCAAGGCCGAGATCGTCGCAAAAGTCTATTTTGGTCCCCGTTCCCCGGCCGTCCCGGCAACGGTCTTGAGGCGTCACGGCCAGGTGACGGCCATCCTCGACAGCGAGGCGGCGGCGCACCTGAATGCGCTCGATGTCGTTGGGATCGCGCCGGCCCGGATCCGCGACCAACTCGCCCTCTACTCTCAAACCTATTCGGGAATCCGGTATGCCGGCATGGGGCTTGGCGAAACCGTCAGCACCGTAGATCGGGTCGTCGCTTTCCTTTACGGATATGCCTACGGCCGGCTCTTGCTCGCTAAGTTCCCGAGCCGCCGGATTTTCCACGTTCTGCTTGGTCGGGATTCCCGCCCGACCGGCCGCTCCCTGGCCGCGAGTCAGGCGGCCGGAATCCGCAAGGCTTTGTTGGAGAAAGGCAAGGAGACCAGGATCGCCGATCTGGGCGTGGTAACGACGCCGCTGCTCGAAAGCGCCGTCCGGCTCGCTGACGCACAGGGCGCCGTTATGATCACGGCAAGCCACAATCCGATCCCGCATAACGGCTGGAAATTCATGACGGCCAACAAGGAGCGGCGCGGTGCGCTCCTCGACGAAGGCGCGCTGCTCGACGCGGACGAGAGCCGTACCGTGATTCGGACGGTGAGAACTTTGGCCGGGAAGATGTGCGCTGGCTCGCTCGATCTGACGCAATTTGTGGCGGCGGCGGAGAGCGTCGGGCCGTGGCCAGGCGCGCCGCCCGCTCAAGACGACCATGCCCTGTACCGGAAGGCGTTGACGTTCTATACCGCGGAGGTCGCGGGCGGCGCCGGCAAGCTGGACAAGGATCTGATCGTCATCAACGACTATAACGGAGGCGCCGCGGCGCGCGTCAACGTTGCCGTCCTGAACGCCATGGGCTTCAAGAACGCGATCGGTCTTGGCGCCGAGCTCGGTGTTTGCGCGCACGCGATCGAGCCCATCGGAGCGGCGATGGATGCCGTGTCGAAAGCGCTCGTAACGTATGAAGCGAAGATCGGGGTCGTCTATGACTTCGACGCCGACCGAGGCAACCTTGTTTGTCTGAAGCCCGACGGCTCGGCCGCCAAGATTTCCCCACAAAATATCGCGGCCCTGAACGTCGCCATCGCGCTATTGAAGCACGAGGGGTTCGACCGGCGCAAATATCCAAAGGGGCTTGCGGTGGTCGGGCACTGCGCGTCGTCTGGCAGCATCCGCGCCATTGCCAGCCGCCTGAAATCCGCCTACTTCCGCGTCGAGACCGGTGAGGTCAATGTCGTTAAGAAAATGGCTGACCTGAAGCGAAGGGGTTATCTTGTCGCCGCGGGGGTCGAGGGTTATAGCGGGGGCTCGGTTTTTCCCGGGTCTCAATGTCGTGACGGATTGCGCACTCTCCTGGCGGTTACCCACCTTTTATCGAGTCAAAAGATGCTCGGTGCCTGGCGGCGGCGGCTCGCGGCCGCACAAATTCCGCGGCATCGACGCCAGGTTTTCGTTAGTGAACTGCTCGGAACGCTCCCGCGCTATACCAGCCTTCAGGACCAGATCACCGGCATCGAGCTGGAACCGCGGGAATTTCGTGTCGAGTTGGAAAGGCGCCTCAAGAGCCTGATCCACCGGTCAAGGGTAGGATGGACGGTGAGGGGCGTAGGCAAGACCTACGCGTCCATCTCCATCGAGTATTCGGGCGAGACGAAATACTATTCGAAGCCCATTACCCAACCCGCTGGTTTTGGCTTGCGAGGCCGGTTCGAAGACGGCGGCTGGATCGCGCGCTTCGTCGACAGTGCCGGCGCGGAGTCTTTCCTGTGGGCCAGGGGGTCCAAGACTGAGGCCGGTATCTATAAACGCCTCGTCGACTCGTCGGATCCGCAGGAGGCGGCGGAGTTGAAGGCCGTCTTGGACGACCTGTGCGCGGTCGGATCGAGGCCGACGGGCGGGACGACCGGCAACGTCCTCCTGATCGCGCCGAACGGCAAGGTCCCCTCTGGCTGGCCGTCCCTCAAGTTGCCGTCGCGCTCGCGGATTCTCCTGATCGACTCCGGCTCCGGCGAATCTCCACCGGCCGCCGAGTGCCTTTTGGCGGCATTGCAGGACAAGAGGCTCGGAAATCGCCTCGAATGGCTCGCGCCCGAAAATTTCTGCGCTTCCACTCTTGCCGAGCGACGGCCCGCCTGGGTCATTTCATCCGGCGACAAGCGAGTCGAAGAGGTCGTCGCAACGCACAACCGGGAAGCCGCGGGGCCGAAGACGCCGCTGCTTCTCATCGGTTCCGCGAACGTTCGGGCAAACTGCTCCTTTACCTTTCCCAAGGAAGTCCTGCGCGACGCCGTGAAGGCGATCAAAGCGCATAAGAGCCAGGTTCGCCGCACGCGTTACGACCTGGCCGTAGGTCATCTTTGCCGGGCGGCTTTATTGAGTCTTCGCGCCGAAGGCGTCGCGGTACCGGCGAACCATGTCGGCGCTTACCGATTCGCGGCGCTCCGGTGGCTCGGCGAGGCGGAGACGGTGCCGCCCGATCCGCCGCAAGCCGCCGGCCTTTCGGGGAATGACCGGGTTTATTTTATCTCGCCCCACCCGGATGATATGGAGATCGCGGCGGGCGGGCTCGTCTCGACTTTGTCAATGCAAAGAGTCCCGGTGCAAAACCTCGTTCTGACACTGGGCGAGCACGGAGTCAGGCCGACCCAAAAAGAGCGGCGTTTACTGCAACGCAAGTTCGGAGAGTGGTCGTCCCACGTCGGAGATCTAAGGCGGGAAGAGGTGCTGCGGGCTGCCGCGATCCTTCGAAAAACGCCGGCGGGTACGGTGGACTGCCGGATCATCTGCGAAGGTTACGACGAAGCGGCACTGCGCCGCGGCGCAGATGCCGAAGTCGCCCGCATCTTCGCCGCTGACGCCGCCCGGTCCCGGCCGGGCAGGCTCGTCTTTTTCCTGCCTCATTCCGAGGACGATCATCCTCGTCACCGGCTGGCGTTCGAGGTGTTCTCCGCGTTGATCAAGCGGTACTCGGCGATTCACCGGCGTACCGTCGAGGTTTTCCTCTACCTGTCCCCTTGGGCCGGCAGGTCAAACGCCTTTTTTACGACTCGGCAGAATGCCGCGTACTTTAAGGCTCCTGCCGCGGTCGCGTCGCCAGAGGCCGTCCGTTCGGCCGCCGCCCGAGCGCGGAAACGGGGACTTTCGTACCTGGTGCACGAGCTGATCGGCGGTTTCGGCAACACTCGGGCCAAAGGCGCTGACGGCGAGAGGTACGCCACGGAAGACTTCTTCCTGCTTTTCAGACGGGGTTAACGCCGGAGCTCCAAGCCATCGCCCGAGGCGAGCGCGCGGTTCAGGACGGGCGCGTCCTTTCCCACGCTGAGGCCGGACGGAAGATGAAGAGATGGCTCGGAAGATAACCTGGACCGAACCCGCGCTCGGCGATTTGGACGCCATCGCGGATTACATCGACTTGGGCAAACCTTTGGCTGCCAAGCTTCTCGTCCGCAAGATTTTCGAAAAAGTCGCTCTACTAGGAAGGTTCCCGCGTATGGGAGCCGTTCACCCCGAATTGAGGGACATGCCTTATCGGCAACTGGTCATCCCGCCCTGCCGGATCTTCTATCGATCTCAAAGAACGACGCTTACGGTCGTTGCCGTGATACGCGCAGAGAGAAAACTGATGAAGGAACTCCTGGACCGCCATTAGCGGATCACGGCTTCTTTAAGAGGATCGATGGAAAGTAATTTTTCAGATTAAATATTGTATATTTAATCTGCATAACATATATATCTATAAGTGTTTCAAAGACTTATAGAACATTTTTTACTTAGCGCCGTCCAATCCTTTTCTTCCGTTATTCTGACCGGGGCACGGCAGACGGGCAAAACAACGCTCTGTCGGACCCTGCTTGGAAAGACGCATCGCTATGTTTCCTTGGAAGATCCCGACGTGCGGCGGATCGCCATCGAGGATCCCAGGGCTTTTTTGGAGACGAATTCGCCGCCGGTCATCTTGGATGAAATCCAATACGCCCCCGAACTCCCCAGCTACCTACAGGGCCTCATCGACAAGGATCGCCAGCGCTACGGCCGGTTCATCCTGACCGGCTCCCAGAATTTTCTCCTGATGGAAAAGGTGAGCCAGTCTCTCGCGGGACGCGCGGCCCTCCTCACCCTCTACCCCGCCTCCGTCGAGGAGATCGACGGCGCCTCGGCCGCGCCGCGGTCCTCCTCCGAGTCCGTCGCCGACTGGGTCCTCCGCGGAGGTTATCCCGAGCTTCGCGACCGGCCGGAGCTCGACCGCAAGACCTGGTGCGCGAGCTACATCCGGCTCTACGTTGAGCGTGACGTGCGCCGGCTCTCGAACGTCGGCGACCTGGATTCCTTCGAACGCTTCCTTCATTTGGCCGCGGGACGAACCGGATGCCTCTTGAACGCAAGCGAACTCGGCCGCGACGCGGGGGTCACGCAGCCCACGGCTCAACGATGGATTTCCCTTCTGCAGGCAAGCTATCAAATCCATTTATTGAGACCGTTCCATGCGAACCTCTCGAAGCGTCTCATCAAATCGCCTAAACTCTATTTCGGAGACACCGCCCTGGCGAGCTATCTGATGGGGCTTCATGACGCCTCCAGTCTTCTTCAAGGCCCTTTTTTGGGCCCGCTCTTCGAGACGGCCGTTTTTCTCGAGCACCTGAAATATTTCGGCAGTCGAGGCGACCTGCCCCCCATGAGTTTCTTCCGAACGAGCGATGGGATCGAGGTGGACCTGTTGATCGAGGACGGAGGAAAACTTCACGCCCGCGAAATCAAAAGCGCAAAGACGCCTTCGCCGCTCTGGGGCGGAAATCTCCTGGCCCTCGAAAAGCTCCTCAAGAAACCTCTCGTCAAGACGGTCCTTGCGCCCGTCGATTCCGACATCGCCCTCCCGGGCGGCGTAACGGCACGTCCGTGGCATCGGGTGGGAATTTAAAATACGGGCGCCGGCCGACCGACGGGGAGAGCGGCTGGGATCGGGGTCGGCATCGGATTTCCTCGGGTTTAGAGTTCAGTTTGAAATCAGATCGTCCGCTACTTCTCGATACTGTTCATCGGAGAGATTGGGAAAACCATCCCACTCAAACGCGGTCCGGATACCGAGGGGATTTTCTCGCAACAATCGACCAAGGAAGACCGCCTGGAGATTGGTGACGTTAAGGTTCACCGTTTTTCCGCCCGGGTTTTGATAGGACACATGACGCTTTCCATTCACAGCAATCAGTCCCAGCACGCTCTTGACCGCCTCATTTGCGGTCATGACAGGATAAAGCCTGCCTAACTCCTCGAGATAGCGATCTACGGCGCAACATTTGGCCCAATTGGCGGCCCTTTCTTCTTCATTGGCACCCGGATATTGGCTCAGCTCCTCCCTATCCGGAATCAAGCCGACAGCAATGACCTCCGAGGCGGATTTCAACATTGCGCGGACTATCGGCGTGCACCGATCACAATCGTCCGGAACATTCTCATGAGGCCCGAAGGGCCATTCATTCAATTGTTGCTCATAACTCCGCAGCAAAGCCGTCACCTGCTCACGGAGGAAACGCTCGGGGTGACGCTCTTCATAGTCGGCCTGCAGCTCCTTCGCGTAGAGGCTTAGCGACGAGGCAATCGGCAGCCCGGAACGGAGTCTGCCGGAAGTAAGCCAAGGCCCCGCGCCAAGGAGCGCCATTCGGTCTGCAACGGAACCGTATCGGTCATACTGCGCATCTTTGAGGAATTCGGCGACGGTGGTGGCGGTCACCGTCCTCGTTTTCGAATCTCTGATCTCGATCCGGTCCCGACCGTCGACGGTCGGGCGATCGGTTGCGTTCCATTGATCCACGCCTTTAATTTCCGCTCCCATGACGGCTCCTTCGCTTCGTTCCACCTTGAAGAGGTGGGGTTTAGATTTCGCGGACCCACGTCAGGACCGTGACGTAGCTCACGTCCTGTAAGAGGGTGTCTTTCCTCGAACGGTAAAAAGAACGGACGCTGCCGCCGACGGACTCGCGATGCGCCCGATAGGCCTCGCAAACGGATTGGCGAAAATTTTCGGGCAAGGCCCGGTTGGACCGCCGTCCCGTCAGGCCGTGGCGAAGGATGTCGGCCCCCCGATTCCTGTAGCGCTTTACCAGCCTCCAGAACGAGACGCGGTGCAGGCCCAGACGCTCCGCCGCCAAACCGGCGGGCACTTCCCCGGACAGAAAATCTTCGATGGTTTCGATGCGAGACGGTAGGGATTCCATGGGTTGCTCCTCCTGACCCTCTTCAAGAGCAATCCAAATGCCAACCAGGAGTTCATTCAATATATTGGTATTATTAAGTATTTTATAAGTTTTTCGGTAATATGAAATTTTTGAATTTCTATTTTGAAGTCTTTTGGAAGCGGGGTTCGATTTCGTCCCAAAGGAAGGTCCCTTTCTCGTGACTTTGGATCTTTTGATACAGCGCGCCGAGCACCTTCAGCCTTTCGAGGAGCCCCTTCCCTTCGCCTCCGAGAAAAGCCTTCTGCTCGACGCTCAACTTTCCCACCGTTTTCGGACGGCCGGTCTGGCCATCCAGGAG
>DASUFF010000076.1:0-26772 GCA_036274695.1 bacterium
AGGAGGCGTTCCGGCTCGAGATCGGTTTCGACTTCGAAGACGCCGTTGAGGAAATTCGGCTGGGGAGGTTGGCCCGGCTTGAGGACCGCTTCAGTCTCATAAAGAGGCGAAACACGTCGGACGTGAGCCCCTGCGTCGTCAAGACGGCGGCGAGATCCCTCGATGTTCTCATGACGGTCTCCTTGGCTGGAACCGACACCCAGGTAAACGATGGCCATTTATAACTTAAGCTTCGCCAACCGGTCGAGCGCTTCTTGAAGGCGTTTTTCCTCGCGCGTCAGCGCGAAGCGTACGTAACCTTCGCCGCCCTCGCCGAAGCCGACGCCCGGAGTGATCACGATGCCCGACTCCTCCAGGACCTTCATCGCCAGCTTTTTCGAATCGTAGCCCTTCGGCACCGCCACCCAGACGTAAAACGCGGCCGCCGAGGACGCCACGTCCCAACCGATCTTTTTCAACCCCTCGACAAGCGTGCGCCGGCGGTTGCGGTAAATCTTCCGCATCTCCTCCACGCAGCCCTGATCGCCTTCGAGGGCGGCGACCCCGGCCCACTGCACGGCCTGGAAGATGCCGGAGTCGATGTTGGTCTTCACCTTGCCGAGACCGGCGATGATCTCGCGGTTGCCGCAGGCGAATCCGATGCGCCAGCCCGTCATGTTGTACGTCTTCGAGAGCGAATGAAACTCGATGCCGACCTCGCGCGCGCCTTCGATTTCCAGGAACGACAACGGCCGCTCGCCTTCGTATTGTTCGCAGTAGGCGGCGTCGCTGCAAATGATGACGTCGTTCTTCTTGGCGAAGGCGACGACCTTCTCGAAAAACTCCCGCCCGGCGATCGCGCCGGTGGGGTTGTTGGGATAGTTGACGTGCAGGACCTTCGCCCGCTTCAAGACGTCGGCCGGGATGGAATCCAGGTCCGGCAGGAACTTGTTCTCCCTCTTCAAGGGCAGGAAGTACGGCTGACCGCCCGCGAAAAGCGTTCCCGTATTATAAGGAGGGTAACCGGGCGACGGCACCAAGACCACGTCACCGGGATTGACGAAGGCCAGCGGGAAATTCGCGATGCCTTCCTTGGAACCGATCAGCGAGACGACCTCGCTCTCCGCCTCCAAAGACACGCCGAAGCGCCCTTTCATCCAGGAAGCCGCCGCCTGGCGGAAACGGAGCATGCCCGAATAGCTCGGATATTGATGATTGGCCGCGTCCCCCGCCGCCTTCTGCAAGGCTTCGATGATGTGCCGGGGCGTCGGTTGATCGGGATCTCCGATCCCCAGGTCGATGATGTCGATTCCCTTCTTCAGCTGCTCGGCCTTCAGGCGGTCGATCTCGGCGAAGAGGTAGGGCGGGAGGTTTTTGATGCGGTCGGCAAGACGGATAGTCATGCCGCCGATTTAGCGGCGCGAAGCAGAAAAGTCAAACGGCGTGCGGCTCGGAAAGGGCCTCCAGCTTCATCTCCAGGGCCAACACCTCGCGCCTGAGGATGGTTTGGAAATTGCGGAAGTTGGCGAGATCTTCGTCGTTGAGCGGCGGCTGCCAGCGCGTGAGAGGGCCTATGGCGACGGCGACGTTGTGCAGGAAACCTTCGAAGACTTCTTTGTAAATTTTTCCCCAATCCCTCTCGGAAAGAAGGGAGACGCCCCGTGCGAAATCCCGGAAGCTCTCTGCGATGTCCTTCGCGTAACGCGTCGTCAGGCGCTGCCTGATTTCGTCCTTATCCGCCCATTGATTCGGCTCCATGCCATCCCACGTCACCTTAAAATGATCGTTCTCGTAGTCGTTACGACGGGCCTTCACCTCGGCCAGGAAGGCGTCGCCCAGCCGTTTGGCCTGGGCGCGGGCGTCGCTTTCGTCCTCCACGGCCCAATTGTGGACGAGGTCGTTCAAGGACGAGAGCCCGCCGAAGGGATGGGTCTTGGAGGCCAGCAATATCTGCGCGCCGCGTATCAAGAGCGTGGCGACGCCCGCGGCGGCGACCATCGTCACAACCTCTTCCGTGGACAGGTTGCCGATCAAGGGCAGGCCGGTGCCGAAGAGCCGCGTCGCGTGAGCCTCGACGGGCGACGCGGACGTCATCCTACGAAAGGAATCGTGGCTGGCCAGCAAGGACCCGGCCTCAGGACGAAAAGGCGGCAGCTCCAAGGCAGCCACCGGAAGCGTCGTCCGAAGGGCCGTCAGGCCCGCTGTCCCAAATGTCCAAGGCGCCAATCTCATGTCAGACATGTTTATCGAAATAAAATCGCAAAAGTTGCTGACCGAAAGCGCCTGTTTTTGCACAACATTTTGATACCGGATGCGATATCCCCTCTCCATGTTGAACCTAGCCGCCCCTCCTCTTTCCTTAAACCTGGTCGGCTTCGCCGAGAACGCCGGTTTCGTAACGGCGGCCGCGAACTTGGAAACGGCCATCGCGCCTTCGGCGATGCCGCCCCGCGACCTGCGCTTTTCGCCCGGAAATCCCCTTCACTCTTTGCTGGCCGTCGAAGCGCCGGTGTCGCGCCCGGAAGCCGTGCGCGCCGTCTACGAAGTCGCGGGGGCGATGGTGGACAACGCCCGTTTCCGCGCGGCGATGAAGGCGGACGCCTCGCCGCGGGACGCCTTACGCAGCGTCTACCGGGCGATGGAGGGCCAAGGGATCGTTTGGGGCGATTTGGAGGGACGGCGCCGCCACTTGGTGACGGATCACATAACGGCGAAGCGTTACGATTGCTGGTCGTCCAGCCTGCTCGTCTTGGCCGTCGGCCACGAGATGGGTTGGCCCCTCTCCCTGGTGCGCGTTCCCGGACATGTCTTCGTGCGCTGGCAAAACGGAGATTCGCGCTTCAACATGGACTTCGGCGTCTCCCGCCACGACGCGGAGTACATGCGGGACTACCGCATCACGCACACGTCCCGCGATCCCGGCGTCTATCTGGAGAATCTGGGCCGAAACGCCGTCTTGGGGATGATGCTGATGTGCCGCGGAAACGCGCGCGGCGACGCGGGCGACTCCGTGGGCGCCCTGTACGACTACAGCCTCTGCCTGGCCCTCGATCCGCAAAACGCGGAGGCCTATTACAACCGCGGCACGACCTCTCTGTTGCTTGGCGACTTGTGGGGCTGCGTGGAGGATCTGGAAACCTCGGCGAAGAAAGACCGGCATTTCACGGCCGCGCTCCTGAACGCCGCCAACGCGCGCCTGGAGCTGGGCGACGGCGAAAAAGCGGCCGCGCTCTACGAAAGGGCCCGCGAGACCAGCCCTACGGAAGCCCAAGCCTGCTTCGCCTCGGGGATGGCCCGTTGGGCGCGGGGGGACGCGCGGGGAGCGATCGACGATTTTACCCTCGCCATTAAAAAGAACCGGCGGTTGGGAGAAGCTTACCGGCAAAGGGCGGCTGCCCGGGCCGCAATAGGCGATTTCCGGGGCGCCAGGGCGGACCGCCGACGGGCCGCAACTTTTCCCGATTCCCGCCGATAGGACCGGCTCATGACTTTTAACGTCTTTACAGGGATTTCAGCCCTTCAAACGGCGGTTTCGACCCGGCTCTCCGCCTGGAGCGACACCGCTGCATCCCGGGTTCTGGATCAGGTCCAAAACCTGCCCTATTGGAACAATATCGGCATGGATCGCCCGGCGTCCTTGACCGACCTAGCTCATCCGCGAACCGCCGTGCATCTCTTCATCAACCCCCATCTGGCCCACAGCATCTGCCGGCTCATCGGCATGGACGCCCGCTCCGTCATCGGCCGAGAGGTGCGCTCGAACCGTCTGCTTTCGAACTTGAGCGTACCGGCCGTGGCGCTCCGACTGACCGACCATCTCCATTCGGTCCCCGCGTCCCGGGTCGTCCTCCTCCTCCAAAAGCATCCGAACGTCCGCCTCTTCCTCGCGCGCGAGGGACGGGCGGAGGCGCGAGTACCGGCCTCCTTGATCAGCATCCTCCTGATGGCGGTCAAAAAAGGAGAAAACGTCGTCTTCCGCGCCGAGGGCGAAGGCGGCGCCGAGGTGTTGCGCCAGATTCAAACCTACAACGCCATGGAATGGTTCAACGGGGACAGGAAACGGGGCAAGGTCCCCACCCGCGACATCTTGGGAACCGGCTTCGCCGGCATCGTTTCGCAGATTCAGGACGCCATGGAAGAGTTCGAGGAACGGGAATTGGCGGCGATCTATCATCCGGAAAGTCGCCGGCTCGTGGTTTCCCACATCCTGAGCACGCACAAGGAAATCGCGAAAACCTCCGGCTTCGCCGATCCGGAATCCTACCACCGCCTGAACGTAAGCCTCGACGAGGGGTTCCTGCAGGCCTGCTTCGCTCCGGGCGAGGACAGACAGAAAAAGGCCGGGAGGGATTATCTTGAGTACTGGTTAAGGAGTCTTTTTCGAGGCGTTCCCATGGACGATTTCGGCCGCGTTTTCGCAAAACGTCTTCTTGTGCCTTAGACCTTAGCGGACCAGTAACCGCACCACTCCCGGATCTGTCGGTAAACTCTCATGCTTTTCATCAAGTTGTAGTGAGGAATTCCCGGAAAAATCTTGGTGTGGTCCGGCAGGAACGGGATCCTGCTCGAAGGAAGCAGCCCTTTGCCGATGCCGCTCCCCGGATGGACCATGCCGTCGCCGAACAAGCGGGCGATCCGCGAGTCCAAGGACTTGGCAATGGTGCCGCAGATGAGATAATGATCCGCCGTCTTCAGGAGTGGGGTCTTGTTCTGATGGACATACAAGAGATCGTCGGCTCCCCGGCGCTGCCAGTCTTCATGGGTCAGGTACCCGTGACGAAGATCCTTGATGCCGGCGCTCCGAAGCTCGATGAGCGCGGCGAGCGCCTTCGTGGGCAGCGTGGGAATGTGCTGCAGGACGGTCGTCGTCAACTTCCCGAACTTTTCGAAGTGAGTCCCCCAGTGGGGGGAGCCCACGTAAAATATCTTTTTGACCCGCTGGATCCACGCCCTCTTTTCTTTTTTCCCGTAATAACACGCGCTTCGAAAGATAAGCCCGCCCATGCTGTGGCCGAGCAGGACGATCTCCTTGGCCTTGGCGGGATCGCGGCGGACCAGTTTTTCCAACAAATCGGAAAAACGCTTGCCGTTGGTCGATATATGCAGGCCCGTGTTGTAGCGAAGGTAGATGGGGAAAAATCCGAGATCCGCCTGGAGAAGCGAACCGTAGTCCTTGGAGGGATTGCCCTGAAACCCCCAATCCTTCTCCGAGGTGCACATGCCGTGCGCCAAGACGCAGATCCGTTCGCTGTCTGGAAGGCGCGTCAACCGTTTTCCCTCGGAATAGAACGCCATCGGAATCGCGAGACGGCTCTTTCGCTCTTCCAGCATGTCCCCGATGATCCCGTTCACGATGCAGAGATATCCCAGCCGGTCTCCGCTGAGGGACACGATACCGTCATGGACGGCGAAGAGGCCGTCTTCGAATTTATGAAGCAGAGTTCGTAGTTTCACGCGTTTCGCCAGTTCGGCTTGAATAAACCACTTACGATCTTAAATGATACCCCTTTGGCTTCACGAAGGCGTGGATACCCAGATACGAAAGCGTCGTCCCCAAACCTGAATTCTTCCGCCCCGACCAGGGCAGCCACGGACTGACCCGATCGCAACAATTCCAATAGCCGGTACCGACATCCAACTTTTCCAAAATATTTTTCGCCCTCTCCTCGCTCTTCGAAAAAACCGCCGCCGTGAGTCCGTATTCCGTATCAGCCATGAGCTTCAGAGCTTCCTCGTCGTCCTTAACCTTCTGAATGCCGATGACCGGGCCGAAGCTCTCCTCCTTCATCACGCTCATCGTATGATCCACCCCCGCCAGGACGGTCGGCTCGAAGAAATGGCCCCTTCCGGCGACCCGCTTGCCTCCGGTCAACAGCTTGGCCCTTCGGTCCACGGCGTCTTTCACCTGGCGCACCAGGTGTTGGAGGTGGGCGTGGCGCGCGACGGGCCCGAGCGTCGTCTGCGGGTCGAAAGGATCGCCCATTTTCAATTTTTTGACCTCCCCGACAAAGGCCTTAACGAAGGGCTCGTAGATTTTCTCGTGGACGTAAATCCTCTCCACGGCGCAGCAACTCTGGCCGGCGTTGTAGAAGGCGCCTTCCACCGCGTTGGCGGCGGCCTTGGCGACGTCCACGTCTTCCATCACGTACAACGGATCTTTTCCCCCCAGCTCCAAGGTAACGGGGACGAGGCGGCCGGCGAGAGCGACGGCGATGGCCTTGCCCGTGGCATAGGAGCCCGTGAAGAAGTACCCGTCGAGGGGAAGCTTGAGGAGCGCCCGGCCCGCCGCCCCCTCGCCGATTACGGCTTGGAAGGCGTCCTCCGGTACGCCCGCCTTGAAAAGAAGCCGTTGGATGTGAAGGCCGGTCAGCGTCGAAAATTCGGAGGGCTTGTAGAGGACGGCGTTCCCCGCGATGAGGGCGGGCGCGAGGACGTTCATGGCGATCAGGTAGGGATAGTTCCAGGCGGAGATGTTGCCGATCACGCCCAGAGGCTCGAAGTCGATGATTTCGCGGGTTGTCAGCGGTCCCGGGACCTCGTTCACCGGCTGGGGCGAAAGGTGCTTTTTCGAATTCTGAAGGAAAAACCGGATACGGCCGACGGCGCCCGCGATCTCGTTGCCGGATTCCCGGAGCGGCTTGCCGACCTCCAGGGACAACGTTTTCTCCAATTCCCCTCTCTCCTTTTCGAGGAGTTCTCCGAATCTCCCGACGGCGGCGATCCGCTCGTCGAGGGAACGCGTCCTCCAACCCTTCTGCCCCTCGCGGAGAAGCTGGTACTTTTTTGAAATGCCTCCCTCGTCGTCTTCCTGGATTTCCCGAAAAACGTCTCCGGTGGCCGGATTGAAAATCTTCACGTCGCCTTCCGTTTCAGAACTTCTTCCATGAAGCGATTGTACAGCGGCTCCGGGGCGATGATCTGCTCCTTCAACGTGTGCGAAAATTCGGGATGCCACTGCACGCCCACGACGAACTTGTGCCGCGGGTCTTTGTAGGAAACGGCTTCGACCAACCCGTCCTCGGGCGAGACCGCCTCCACCCTCAAATCCTTCCCCAGCTCCCGGATTCCCTGATGATGGACGGAATTGACCCTGTGTCCCGAGTCGTTCGGATAGACCTGTTCCAGGAGGCCGCCGGACTGGAACGTGATCGAGTGGTGGGCGCGGTCGTAAAGGTCCGAGTCGCGGTGCGCGAGCTTGTCGCCGATCTCCGTCTTCAGGTCCTGATAGAGCGTGCCGCCGAAGTAGACGTTGATGAGCTGGCACCCGCGGCAGATACCCAGGACCGGTTTGTCGTTGGCGACGGCGTACTCGAGGATCTTGAGCTCATAGTGGTCACGCACCGGATCGCCGGGCCATTTTTCCGCGTCCAGATGGTCGTGGCCGTAGGTCTTGGGGGATATGTCGGCCCCTCCCTGCAGGACGAAGCCGTCCATCTCCTGCAGCAGATCTTGGAGGTGATCGTGTTGTAAGTCGGGGATCAGGACGGGCATCACGCCGGGGCGGCTTAAGTACCGGGCCATGTCGTTCAGAAGACAGGCGATGGTCTTGCGCCCGGTGGAAGGGTCTTTCGGGTCGGGGTAGATGAAGACGGCGGAGACGCCGATCTTTATTTTCGGTGCGGCGGTCATAGCGCGGCCTTGTAGATTTTCCGAAAATCCTCCCGCGTGACCGGTTTCGGGTTGCAGGCATGGCAGACGTCGTCGAAGGCCAGCCGGGATAACTCCTCGATATCGGTCTCCATCACGCCCTGGGACGAAAGTTTTGTGGGAAGTCCGATCTTCGCGACCAAATTCGACAAATAGGCGACGACGGCCGCCGGGCTTTCCTCGATCCTCAAAACCCGTGCGATGTCCTTAAGTCGCTCCGCCGAGACATCGCCGTTGAACCGGATGCCGTGCGGAATCATCACCGCGTTCGCCGTCCCGTGATGGAAATCGAAGAGCGTCGAGAGCGGATGGGCCGTGGAATGAACGACGCCCAGGCCTTTCTGGAAGGCGACGCCGCCCATCAGGGCCGCCATCATCATTTTGCTGCGCGATTCCAGGTCCGGCGCCTTGACCGCCTTCTCCAGGCTTTCGGAAACGAGTCGGATGCCCTCCAGGGCGATCCCGTCGCAGAGAGGGTTAAACCCTTTCGAGAGATAGGCCTCGATATGATGGGTGAGCGCGTCCATGCCGGTCGCCGCCGTCACCGAGGGCGGCAACCTCATCGTCAGCATCGGATCCGCGAAGACCGCCCGGGCCATCAGCTTCGGGGAAAACATGATTTTTTTCTGATGGGTGGCGTCGTCGGAGATGACCGTGCTCCGCCCCACCTCGCTGCCGGTGCCGGCCGTCGTCGGGACGGTGACGAAGAACGGGATCTTCTCGCGGATCAGGGCCTCGCCGCCCTTCGAGTCTTCATAGTCGAACAGATCCATGGGGTGATGGATCTTCAAAGCGATCGCCCGAGCCACGTCCAACGAAGCCCCGCCGCCGATGCCCACGATGCAGTCGCGCGACGTCTTCTGAAAGCACTCGACGCCGCCCAGGACGTCGCTCTTCACCGGGTTCCTGTGGAGGTCCTTATAAACGGTGGACTGAAGACCCGCCGACATCAGGTCGTCGACGACGGAACCGAACATCGGAAGCCGCGCCAGGGCGGGATCGGTGACGATCAAGGGGCGGATCAGCCCCTGCTCCTTCAAATAGGGTCCGAGCTCGCGGATCACGTCCTTCCCGAAACGGATGCGCGTGGGAAAGTTGTAGGTATGCGTCTGGTTCCAATCCACCTTTAAATTATCTCAAAATAGCGCTTCAATTCCCAGTCAGTAACGGCTTTTTGATATTGCCTCCATTCCCATTCCCGGGTTTGCGTGAAGTGGCGCACGAAGCCTTCGCCGAAGAACTCGCGGGCCACTTCCGAGCGCTTCATGAGTTGGGTCGCTTCCCAAAGGTTGGGGGCCAGCGAACCGTGGGACTTGTCTAGATACCCGCTTGCCTTGACGGGCGGCGTCGTCAGCTTCAATTTCTTGCGGATGCCGTAGAGGCCGGAAGCCAGGTTCGCCGCCATCGCCAAATAAGGGTTGGCGTCGGCGCCGGCGACCCGGAACTCCAATCGCGTGGACTTGGCTCCCCCGGGAAGGACGCGGACGGCGACGGTCCGGTTGTCGATGCCCCAGGTCGGCGTGGTCGGCGCCCAGGCGCCCTCCACCAGGCGTTTGTAGCTGTTGATCGTCGGCGCGTACATCGGCAGCACGTGCGGAAGACAATGCAGGACGCCGGCCAGGTAGCTCTTCATCAGCTCGCTCATGCGATCCTTGGCTCGGGCGTCATGGAAGAGATTCTTCTTCCGTCCCTTGTCCCACAGGCTTTGGTGGAAATGCCCGCCGCAGCCCGGCAACTCGGAATTCCACTTCGCCATGAAGCTGGGGACGATGCCGTGGCGGTGGGCGATCTCCTTCACGCCGGCCTTGAAGAGCACGGCGCGATCGGCCGATTCCAAGACTTCGTCATAGAGGATCGCGGCTTCGTAAACGCCGGGACCCGTCTCCGTGTGCAATCCCTCGAGAGGAACGCGAAACTTGCCCAACAAATCGAAGAGATCGTTGAAATAGGCGCTGTTCTTGGAGGCGCGAAGTAGAGAATAGCCGAACATGCCGGGCGTCACGGGCCGCGGTTCACGAAAATCCCTCGCGTGGAGCTCGTCGGGCGTCTCCCGAAAATTGAACCACTCGAACTCCTCGGCGAAAACGGCGGCGTAGCCCATCCGGCCGGCCTCGTCGCGGACCTTCTTAAGCAGGCTCCGCGGACAGACGTCCAGAGCCTCGCCCTTTTCGTTGCGGAAATCGGCGAGAAAGAAAGGAATGCCGCTGTCCCAAGGCACGCGCCGGAAGGTCGAAAAATCGACGACGGCCTGGGCGTCGGGATAGCCGGTGTGCCAGCCGGTATAGTCCGTATTGTCGTAGCAGACGTCCGAAGAATCCCAACCGAACACGACGTTGCAGAAACCGAAGCCGGATTCGGCGATGGAGAGGAATTTGTCGCGATGAAGGACCTTGCCGCGGAGGACGCCGTCGACGTCGGTGATGGCGACCTTGACCTTGCCCAAAGGATCGCGGCGAACGGCATCGATGACCTTGCGGGACATTGACGGAAGTGTATCAGAGAGGGGCGGGGTACGGGAAGCCAGGCGATTTCGAGCCTATTTCAATCCCAAAACGTCGGCCATCGAGTAAAGGCCGTTCGGTTTGCCTACGATCCACTGCGCGGCGCGCAGAGAGCCGAGGGCGAAGGTGTCGCGCGAGGTGGCGCGGTGCGTGACTTCCAAACGCTCGCCGCCGCCTAAGAAGAAAACGGTGTGATCGCCCACGACGTCGCCGCCGCGGATGGTTTGGATTCCGATTTCGCTCGCCTTGCGCGCCCCGATCATCCCTTCGCGATGATAGACCGCATCCTTCGCCAGATCGCGTCCCAGGGCCTTGGCCAGGACTTCGGCGGTGGTCATCGCCGTCCCGCTCGGAGCGTCCTTCTTGAGACGATGATGCGCCTCGACGATCTCCACATCGAAACCCGGGCCCAGGAGCTTGGCGGCGTCGGCGACGATCTTCCACAGCACGTTCACGCCCACGCTCATGTTGGAGGCCATCACGAAGGGAAGCCTCTTCGCCAGGCTGGCGATGGCGTCCTTCTCTTCGGCCGCATGGCCGGTCGAGCCGATCACCGCCGCCTTGCCGTGTTTGGCAACGATCTCCAAATGGGGAATGGTCGTCTGCGGCGCGGTGAAGTCGATCAGGACGTCGGCCCGGGCCATGACGGCGTCCAGCGAATCTGTGATCTTGACGCCCGACTCCCCGGCCCCGGCGACCAAGCCGGCGTCCTTGCCCAGGGCGGAATCTCCCGGGCTCTCCAGGGCGCCGACCAGCTCGAAATCCGGGTTGGCCAGAATATTGGCGATGATGCGCGTCCCCATGCGCCCGACGGCGCCGGAAACGGCCACTTTCACGCTCATATAAGCCTAAACTCCTTGAGGGCGGTTTTGAGGCGCGCGACGTTCTCCTGTCCCATGTCGCAAAGCGGAAGACGCATCCGGCTCGAACAGCGCTTCATGAAACCCAGGGCGGTCTTCACCGGGATCGGATTGGTCTCGAAGAACATCGCGGCGTGCAGGGGTTGAAGGCCCTCCTGAATGGCTCGGGCTTCGTTTCGATTCCCGGAATCGAAAGCATCCCACATATCGGAGAGTTTCTTGGGAGCCACGTTGGCCGTCACCGAGATCATCCCGCGACCGCCCATCTCCAAGATGTCGTAGTTCTGGGCATCCTCGCCCGAGAGGACGGTCAAGTCCGAACCGCACAGCTCGATGAGCTTGCGGATCTGCTCCAGATTCCCGCAGGCCTCCTTGATGCCGACGATGTTCTTGATCTCAGCCAACCGCGCCGCTGTCTCCGGCAGCATGTTGACGACCGTCCGGCCGGGTACGTTGTAAAGGACGATGGGAAGGTCCACCGCGTCCGCGACGGCCTTGAAATGCTGATAGAGACCTTCCTGCGTCGGCTTGTTGTAGTAAGGCGCGACTTGCAACGATCCGTCCGCGCCGGAGGCCTGCGCGCGCTTGGTGATCTCGATGGCCTCGACCGTGGCGTTGGAACCGGTGCCCGCGAGGACGGGAATCCGCCCGCGCGTCTGCTCGACGACGATGCGGATCACGCGGTCGTGCTCCTCGTAGTCGAGGGTCGCCGACTCGCCGGTGGTCCCGCAGGGAACCAAAACGTCCGTGCCGGAGGAGATCTGCCACTCCACCAGCTCTCTCAATGATTTTTCGTCGATCTCCGGCTTCAACCCCGGCGCCTCCTTGAACGGAGTCACCAGGGCCACCATCGATCCTTCGAAGGTTTTCATACGTATTGTAAGGGCGGGGTTACCCCGCCCCTACACCTCAATCTCGCCCTTGAAGACGGTCTCTGCCGCCCCCGTCATGTAGACGTGGTCGTCTTCACGACGCCATTCGACGTCCAGCACGCCGCCGGGCAGCTTCACCGCCACCTCGCGGCCGGTGTGGTTATTCAAGACCGACGCCACGGCCGCCGCGCACGCACCGCTGCCGCAGGCCAGCGTCTCGCCGGAGCCGCGCTCCCACACGCGCATCTCGATGGTGTCCTCCGACACGGCGCGGACGAACTCGACGTTCGTGCGTTGCGGGAACAAATGATGCTTCTCGAGCAACGGCCCCATCTTCTCGACCGGATAGGTTTTCGGATCGTCCACGAAGATCACGCAGTGCGGATTGCCCATGCCGACGCAGGTGCCGCGGATCTCCTTGCCGTCCACGCGCAAGGGCCGGTTGATGACGCGCCCCGAGAGATTCACCGGGATCTGCTTGCCCTTCAAGATGGGCGCGCCCATGTCCACCTCCACCTTGTTCTTGGAGAGGATCTTCGCCTTCTGAACGCCGGCGGGCGTTTCCACGCTGATCTCGGTCTTGGTGGTGAACTTGTTGTCGCGCACGTACTTGGCCAGGCAGCGCAGGCCGTTGCCGCACATCCCGACGGCGCTGCCGTCGGAATTATAGATGTCCATGCGGAAGTCGGCCTTCCGGGACTTGCCCAGCAGGAGGACCTGGTCCGCTCCGACGCCGAAGCGGCGGTCGCAATACTCCTTGGCGAACTTTTTCAAGTTCGGGATCTTGTACTTGCGCGCGTCGACGACGATGAAGTCGTTGCCCGTCCCGTGCATTTTCGTGAATGCTATTTTCATAATGCCGCCAAGAATTTCGGCACGTGTTCCCCGTGCAGCAAATCCTTGTACTCCTCTCTCTTTCGAATGACGTGGTAATCGCTCCCGTTCACCAGCACCTCTGCGGCGCGCGGCCGCGAATTGTAGTTCGACGACATGACGAACCCATAGGCCCCCGCGCTCATCACCGATAAAACGTCGCCGGACTCTAGCACGGGCAAGGCCCGTTTTTCCGCAAAAAAGTCGCCCGATTCGCAGACCGGCCCGACCACATCCACCGTCTCCTTGCCCTTCTTCCCGTTCTTAACCGGCCAGAGCTGATGGAAAGACCCGTAAAGCGCCGGGCGGATCAGGTCGTTCATGGCCCCGTCCACCACCACGAAGGTCTTGCCCTTCGAGCCCTTCTTATAAAGGACGGTGGTCAGCAGCGCCCCGGCGTTGCCCACGAGCACGCGCCCCGGCTCGAAGAGGATGCGGCAACCCAGATCCTTCAAACCCTTGCGCAGGGCGTCTCCGTACTGCTTCGGCGAGGGCGGCTTTTCGTTGTTATACGGAATCCCCAAGCCGCCGCCCAAATCCAGGTGCTTGATATCGAAGCCCTTCGCCTTCAGCCCCTTGACGATGGCCGACACGCGGGCCAGGGCGTCCTTGAAGGGCCCCAACGTCGTGATCTGCGACCCGATGTGGCAGCTCACGCCCTGGATGCGGACGCCCTTCAAATTCCGAGCCGTTTCATAGAGCTTCAGCGCCTCGGCCACCGGGACGCCGAACTTGCTCTTCTTAAGCCCCGTCGAAATATAAGGATGCGTCTTCGGGTTGATGTCGGGATTGACCCGGACCGAGACCGGCGCTTGAACGCCCAAGGACCGGGCCACCTCGTCCAACTCCGTCATCTCCGCCGTCGATTCGACGTTGAACTGTAAAATGCCGGTCCCGCCGCAGGTGAGAGCGTATTTCATTTCCTCGCGGGTCTTGCCCACACCCGAGTAGACGATGCGGTCCGGCGGCGCCCCGGCCGTCAGCGCCCGGAACAATTCGCCGCCCGAGACGATGTCCACCCCCCCGCCCAACTTCACGAAGGAGCGTAGAATGGCGATGTTCGAATTCGCCTTCATGGCGAAACAGATCAGATGCGGAACGCCCGCGAAGGCCTGGTCGAAGACCTTAAAATGACGCTCGAGCGTCGCGTAGCTGTACACGTAGGCCGGCGTGCCGACCTCGGCCGCGATCTTGGACATCGGGACGTCCTCGCAATGAAGTTCTCCCTTTTTATAATCAAAGTGATGCATTCTTCAGCCTCGCCTCCACGCTCTTGATTTCCCGCGCCACGTTCGCCTGCGCCGTCCCACCCGTCACCTTCCGGTGATTCACGCCCGCCTTCGTCTCCAGCGCCCGGAACACGTCCGGCGTGAACTTCGGGGAGAAGGTCTTCAGCTCGTTCAACGTCAGTTCCTTCAGGTCCTTGCCCTTTTCCAAGGCGCTCCGGACGATCTTCGCCGTGATCTCGTGCGAGGTCCGGAAATCCACGCCGTGACGCACCAGCCAGTCGGCCAGGTCCGTCGCCATTAGAAAGCCGTCGGAGGCGGCCTTCTCCGTCTTGGCGACATTCGGCCGGGCGCCGGACATCATCGCGGCGACGATCCGCACGGTCGGGACGAGGGTATCGAAGAGATCGAAGATCGCCTCTTTGTCCTCCTGAAGGTCCTTGTTGTAGGCCAACGGCAATCCCTTGATCAGCATCAGCAGCCCGGTTAAGTGGCCGACCACGCGGCCGGTCTTGCCGCGCACGAGCTCGGGCACGTCGGGATTCATCTTCTGCGGCATCATGGAGGATCCGGTGCAAAAGGATTCCGGCAGCTTGATGAAGTCGAACTCCGTCGTGGACCAGAGGATCAGCTCCTCGGACAAACGGGAGAGGTGGACCATCAGAAGCGATCCGGCGGCGGCGATCTCGACGGCGAAGTCCCGGTCGCTCACAGCATCCAGACTGTTGCGCGTCACGCCCGCGAAACCCAACTCCTTGGCCACGAATTCGCGATCGAGCGGAAACGTGGTCCCCGCCAAAGCGCCGGAGCCGAGAGGCATCAGGTTCAACCTCCGGTAAGCGTCTTCCAACCGCGTCCGGTCGCGCTCGAACATCTCCACATAAGCCATCAGGTGGTGCGAGAAGAGCACCGGCTGCGCGCGCTGGAGATGCGTGTAGCCGGGGATCGTCACCCCCAGGAACTCCCGGGCCTTCTTCAGAAAGACCTTCTCGAGATCCACGACCGCCGCGTGCAACTGGCGCACATGGTCCCGGCAATAGAGGCGCACGTCCAAGGCCACCTGGTCGTTCCGGCTCCGGGCGGTGTGCAAACGGCCGCCGGCCGGGCCGATCTTGGCGATCAGGGCCTTTTCGATATTGAGGTGGACGTCCTCATAAGCTTCTTGGAACTCGAAGCGCCCGGCCTCGATGTCTTGCAGGATGGCGTTCAAGCCGCGGGCGATCTTCTTATAGTCCTCCGCCTTGAGGATCCCCACCTTCCGCAGCATCTTGGCGTGCACCAGGCTGCCGACGATGTCGTAGCGGTACAGGCGCCGGTCGAAGGAGACCGATTGGGTATAGGCCAGGGCCCGGGGATCGATGCCCTGTGCGAAACGGCCGGACCATTTAGCCGACTTAAGTGGCTGTTTTTTCATCGTTTTCGCCATTGAAGTTTCTTCCGTTGTTTGCCGCGGGAAGGGGGTATGAGTATCGGGAGTCGGTCGAAAATGTCAAGAAAGCCACTAAGTTCGCGAGATTTCCTATTGACTCACTTAGGCTGCTTAAGCATACTGACTTTCACGACACCAATCCCTCGACGACATCGGTTTTAAAATCTTTTTAGAGTTCACTTAGGTTCAAAACGTTTGCCAATCATCAATCTTATTAACCTTCTCAACCCCCAAAGGATCGTTTCACAAACACTATGGCACGCAGAATTCCCAAGGTAGAGTCCCCGTCCGATCTCCCCGCCGCCCCCGAAGAGGCCAACAACGAAGCCCCGCCCCAGGAACAGGCCTCGCCGCCCGTTTCCGCAGCGCCTTCGTCGGCCCATTCGCCTCAATCCCCCATGAGCCGGCGCCTGGCCGACAAGCAGGGCAACGTCATGAATCTTCGCGATCTGAAGGAAATGAAGATCTCGGACCTGATCGACATCGCCAAGGGCTTCAACGTCGAGGGCGCCGCCGGCATGAAGCGGCAGGATTTGATCTTCGCCCTCTTGAACGCCCAGACCGACAAGAGCGGCCAGATCTACGGCGACGGCATTTTGGAGATCCTCCCGGACGGCTTCGGCTTCCTGCGCGCCCCGGACTACAACTACCTGCCGGGTCCCGACGACATCTACGTCTCGCCCTCGCAGATCCGTAAGTTCAACCTCCGCACCGGCGATACCGTCGAAGGCCAGATCCGCCCTCCGAAGGACTCCGAGCGCTATTTCGCCCTTTTGAAGGTCGAATCGATCAATTTCGAAGATCCCGAGGCCGCGCGCGACAAGATCCTGTTCGATAACCTGACGCCGCTCTATCCGAACGAGAAACTGAACTTAGAGCACGATCCCAAGGGCTACACGACGCGCATCATCGATTTGCTCGCGCCGATCGGAAAGGGACAGCGCGCCTTGATCGTCGCCCCGCCGCGCACCGGCAAAACGATGATGATGCAGAACATCGCCAACGCCATCACGGCGAACAACCCGGCCGTCGTCCTGATCGTCCTCTTGATCGACGAGCGCCCGGAGGAAGTCACCGACATGCAGCGTTCCGTCAAAGGCGAGGTCGTCTCCTCCACCTTCGACGAGCCCGCCACGCGTCACGTGCAGGTGGCCGAAATGGTCATCGAGAAGGCGAAGCGTTTGGTGGAGCACAAGAAGGACGTCGTCATTCTGCTCGACTCGATCACGCGTTTGGCGCGGGCCTATAACTCGGTCGTCCCGCCCTCCGGAAAAATCCTTTCCGGCGGCGTCGACGCCAACGCCCTTCACAAGCCGAAGCGCTTCTTCGGCGCGGCCCGAAACATCGAAGAAGGCGGAAGCTTGACGATCATCGCCACCGCGCTGATCGACACCGGCAGCCGCATGGACGAAGTCATCTTCGAAGAGTTCAAGGGCACCGGCAACGCCGAAATCCACCTCGACCGCAAGCTGATGGAGAAGCGCATCTTCCCCTGCATGGACGTCAACAAGTCCGGCACGCGGAAAGAAGAGCTGCTCCTGGATTCCACCGTCTTAAATCGGGTCTGGATCCTTCGTAAGCTCCTCGCCCCTCTGAACGTCGTCGACACGATGGAATTCTTAGTCGACAAGATGCAGGGGACGAAGAACAACAAGGAATTCCTGGATTCGATGAATCAATAAGGCTCGATGAATCCGTAAAACGTTGACGGGCGTCAACGGATACTCTTCAAGGCAAGACCTGATTTCACAACAAGCGCCGGAAAAACGCGAAGAGGATTCTCGAAGGAGAATCCGTCATGCCCATTCCGAGCGTCCCAGGCGCATTGGCGAGCCTGCCGATCTTAATCAACCCCGTGTCCGTTTCTCTGACCGCGACGGCCGCCGGCGAGCTGGCTCCGGTGCCCACCGCCGCCGATCCGGCTCCGCCGAAGGTCGTGCAAATGTCCGTCGCGCCGGAGCTGATCGCCGGGGCGGCGCTGACGCTGTCCGGCATGGGCGCTCAATGGCTGCTTCAAAAGATCTTCGGCAAAAAAGGCCCGACGCAACCGGAACCCAAGAGGCTCCCGCCGCCCTCTCCGAAAAAGCTCGATATCGCTCCGGGGAAAACGTGCGAGATCAGCTTCTGGCAGGTCGAAAAGGTCCTGCAACGCCTCTCGGCCCTCTCGGACATTTTATGCATGTACCGTATGGAGGACGAGCATAAGTTCGTCACCAAGTTGGTCCGCAATTTAAGCAACGACTTCAGAAAGGTCGACAAAGCCTGCGAAGGGAAACTTCCCGCGAAAATCTCCATGGATGGAGACCAAATTCGTCTCATCCAGCGCCTCATTAAGGCCGTGGACGACGTCAGCGCGGCCGTGGACAGCGCCTTTGAAAACTCGGAGTCAGCGGCCTCTTTCGGCACCGCGAGGAACAAGATCCAAACCCTGCAGACGACCCCGTTCGTCGAAGACTACCTCGCGTTTCGAGCATTTTTGGGGAAATTGGCGGCAAATTTAACGCCGCGAAAAGATCCCTAAGGCATTGGGCACGGCGGTGTAGCCCTCGACGTTCAGATCGAAGTCGCCGGCATGAACGGAGATCTGCGTCGATCCGCCTCCGTCCAAATTCAGCACGTTCGGACAATCCTTCCCCATAAACGCCGCCCATTCGGACAACAGCATCGGCTTCTCGGCGACGGCGATCTCGATCTCGCCCTCCGGAGTGATACCCACCGCGGAGCGCCGCGACGGCCCCGCTTCCTTGAAGTGCTGGACCTCGCCGTCCACCACAAGCCGGGGACCGACCTGTAAGGCGGCGGTCACGCCCTTGGGATTCCAATCCTTGCGGTGAAGGATGCGGGCCTCGTCTTTCGATACGGCGAAAATCCCCCAAGCCGAGGCGCGGAGGGGTTGCAAGACCTTACCGTCGCGGACGATCAAGCCCATCCCTTGGAAGGCGGCGTCGAAAAATCCTCCGTTCACAGCCAGGACCGCTTGGGTGTGCTCGCGAAATTCCCGCGCGGTCAGCGCGGATCGATTCAAAACGGGAGCGGTCAACACGTCGACTCGATTTTTTTTCAGATCGATCCGGAAGACGTGGGCCTGCGATTCCGGTCGAGCTTCATAGGAAAGGCCGGGCGCAAGTTCCTTCCATTCGGCGGAAGCGGTGAGAGGGAGCGAAAGAAAAAAAAGGAGGGGGACGAAACGCCGCATGTCTTATTGTTCGGCCTTGGCCGACCGCACTTCCACCGGGGCGCCGTCGGAGAGCGAGTCCATGCCGTCCTCCGCGGAAGCGATGATCGTGTCGCCGTCGGCGACGCCCTTTTCGATCTCGACTTGCCCCCCGCTCGTAACGCCCAGATCGACCGCGACCCGCTGCGCCTTGCCGCCGCTTAACTTGTAGACGAAGGCGCTGCGCTCCGACCTCACCACCGCCGATTCCGGAATCGACACCACCTTGCGGCGCTCCTGCGTGCGGATCTCGACGGTGCCTTTCAGGTCTCCCTTGAGGTTGAGGTCGGGGTTGGCGATCTTCAGCTTCACTTCGATGTTGCCGTTGCCGACGTTCGCCTCCGAGCCGACGGCGCTCACCTCCGCCGGAAATTCCTGGCCCGGAAACGAAGCCAGCTTCACGACGATCTCGGAGCCCTTTTCGACGTAGGCGATCTGGTCGGTGGGAATGGTGAACGTGAAGTTGACGGGGTCCAGCTTGATGATCTCCAGCAGGAGCTGGTCTTCGGAGGCCGACGCGCCTTCGCCCACTTCATGATGCCCGACGACGCCGGCGATGGGGCTGTTCAACTGCTGCAGTTCCTGCATCTTTTCGTAAAGCTCCGTTTCGGCCTTCGCCCGATCGAGTTGGGCCTGATAGAGGATGGCGCGCGCCTCGTTCAGATTTTCGGAGGGATTGGCGGACGCGGCGGCGTTCTCCCCGCCGGTCGCGCCTTCATCCGAACCGTTCGCTGTTTCCCGGGGCGACGGCCCGCCGTTGAAGGCGTTCATCCCCGCTTCCGCTTCGCGAATCTCGGCCTGGGCCACGCTCAATCTCAGGGCGAGCGTCTCGTCGTTGAACTGGATCAAGGGGTCGCCGGGCTGAACGCGGGCGCCCTCCTCCACGAAGATCTTTTCGATCTTCACGCTTCCGGGCGCCTTGGCCTGATAACGGTCCGAGGCCTCCGTCTTTCCGTCCTGGGTGATGGTCAGCGGGGCTTCCCTCGAGGAGACGACGAACGTCGTGACGTTTTCCGTCTTTTGCAGGGCTTTTTTGAAGAGGCTTCTGGATTCTTTCTGGTCGTCGGCGTCCTTCTTGCCGCCGCCGCAACCGAACAGGAGCGCCGGCAAGACGATCCAGAGAAGTCCGCGGAATGAGCGGCGAAATCGCTTCATACGGACGTGATCGTAGTGAGGAGAAAGGCAAAAAGCAACCTTGACCTGGGTAGGACCCCTTGTTACTCACGGGCCTCTCTATGGACGTCCAATCCGAATTGATGGACAAGGTGATTTCCTTAGCCAAGCGGCGCGGATTCATCTTCCCTTCCAGCGAAATCTACGGCGGCATCACGGGTTTTTGGGACTACGGCCCCGTCGGCGTGGAGCTTAAGAAAAAGATCAAGGACTCGTGGTGGTGGGACGTGGTGCAAAAGCGCGACGACGTCGTCGGCGTGGACACCTCCATCATCGCTCATCCGCAGACTTGGGTCGCCTCCGGCCACGTCGCGCACTTCTCCGACCCGATGGTCGACTGCAAGGTCTGCAAGGGCCGCTTCCGTGCCGACCAGATCGGCGAGATCGAGTGCCTGAAAAAACCGTCGCTGACCGTTCAAGCCTGCGCCCAGGAGAAAAAGGGGCCGGGAGAATTGACCGACATCCGTCAGTTCAACCTCATGTTCAAGACCTACGTCGGCCCCGTCGAGGAGAGCAGCTCCGTGGCCTATCTTCGTCCCGAAACCTGCCAGTCGATCTTCACGCAGTTCAAGACCGTTCAAAACACGAGCCGTCTGAAGGTTCCCTTCGGCATCGCGCAGATGGGGAAGAGCTTCCGCAACGAGATCACACCCAAGAACTTCATCTTCCGCTCGCGCGAATTCGAGCAGATGGAAATGGAGTTCTTCGTCAAGCCCGACGACAGCACGCGCTGGTACGAGTTCTGGGTGGCGGAGCGCCTCAAGTGGTTCGAGAGCCTGGGCATCCGCAAGGACCACCTGCGGCTTCGTCCGCACGAAAAGGACGAACTCGCGCACTACGCCAAGGGCTGCACGGACATCGAGTACCGCTTTCCCTGGAACTGGGGCGAGCTCGAGGGCATCGCCGACCGCGGCAACTACGATCTCACGCAGCATTCGAAGACCTCGGGCAAGGACCTCTCCTACTTCGACGACGAAACGAAGGAAAAATTCATCCCCGGCGTCGTGGAGTGCTCCGTCGGCGTGGATCGCACGTTCCTCATCACGCTGATCGACGCCTACACCGAAGAAGAAGCCCCGACCGCCGAGCAAGGCGAGACGGACAAACGCGTGGTGTTAAAGATGAGCCCCAAGATGGCGCCCTTCACCGCGGCGATCTTCCCCCTCTCCAAGAAGCTGGCCGAACCCGTCCACAAACTCGAGCACGACCTGCGCCAGCAATTCGCCACCGACTACGACGAGATCGGCAGCATCGGAAAGCGCTATCGCCGGCATGACGAGATCGGCACGCCCTTCTGCATCACCTACGACTTCGAGTCGCAGACCGACCAAAAGGTGACGATCCGCCACCGGGATAGCATGAAACAGGAGCGCGTGGCCATCGACCAGGTCGCCTCCTATATCCGGGAACAGCTATGAGCCAATACGTCTACTTCTTCGGCGCCGGTCAGACCGACGGCAACGGCCAAGACTATAAATCGATGAAGGAGCTTCTCGGCGGCAAGGGCGCCGGATTGGCCGAGATGACGAGCCTGAACATTCCGGTTCCCGCCGGATTCACCATCACGACCGAAATCTGCACCTATTTCAACCAGCACGAGGGAAAATATCCCGCCGGCCTCGAGGCCGAGGTCCAGAAAAACATCTCCAAGATGGAAGAGGCCATGGGCTCCAAGTTCGGCGACGTCACGAACCCATTGCTCCTCTCCGTCCGTTCCGGCGCACGGATCAGCATGCCCGGCATGATGGACACGGTCCTGAACCTGGGGCTCAACGACTTAACCGTCGAAGGGCTGGCTCAGAAGACCGGCAATCCGCGCTTCGCCTACGACAGCTACCGCCGCTTCATTCAGATGTACTCGGACGTCGTCATGGGCATGGAGCACGCCCACTTCGAAAAGATTTTGGAAGAGAAAAAGGACCGGAAGAACGCCCGGTTGGATACGGACTTGGACGCGAACGACCTGAAGGATTTGGTCCGTCTTTATAAAGAGGCGGTCAAGAAGTCCCTCGGGCGGGACTTCCCGTCGGACGCCAAGGAACAGCTCTGGAACGCGGTGGCCGCCGTCTTCAAGTCCTGGAACACCAAACGCGCCATCGAGTACCGCCGCATCAATTCCATCCCCGAGGAATGGGGCACGGCGGTGAACGTCCAGGCCATGGTCTTCGGCAACATGGGCGACGATTCCGCCACGGGAGTCGCCTTCACGCGCGATCCGTCCACCGGCGAAAAGAAGTTCTTCGGCGAATATCTGATCAACGCCCAGGGCGAGGACGTCGTCGCCGGCATCCGCACGCCGGTGCCGATCCAGGGGACTCCCGAGTCGCTCGAAAAGATGATGCCCAAGGCCTATCAGACCTTGGTCGAAATCTATCAGAAGCTCGAGGCCCATTATAAAGACATGCAGGACATCGAGTTCACCATCCAGAAGGGCAAGGTCTGGATGCTGCAGACCCGTTCCGGCAAGCGCACGGGCGCGGCGGCCGTGAAGATCGCCGTCGACATGGTGCGCGAGGGCATTCTGACCGAGAAGGAAGCGATCCTCCGCGTGACGCCCGTACATTTGGACCAGCTCCTGCACCCGGCCCTTGATCGGAATGACCCCAAGGCCAAGAAGGACGTGCTGGCCAAGGGTCTTCCCGCCTCTCCGGGGGCCGCGGTCGGCCGCGTCGTTTTCACCGCGGAAGAGGCTCAGGAATGGGCGGAGCGCGGCGAGAAGGTCATCTTGGTGCGCCAGGAGACTTCGCCGGAAGATATTCACGGAATGCACGCCGCCCAAGGCGTGCTCACGGCCCGCGGCGGGATGACGAGCCACGCGGCCGTCGTCGCGCGCGGCATGGGCAAGTGCTGCGTCGCGGGCTGCGGGGACATCAGCATCGACTACCGGAAAGAGACGTTCGAAGCGAACGGCAAGGCCGTGCGCAAAGGCGACTGGCTGACGATCGACGGCGGCACGGGCGAGGTGATTCTGGGCCAGGTCGCCACCATCCAGCCGGAGATGTCCGGTGATTTCGGCGAAATCATGGGCTGGGTCGACCGCCACCGGAAGCTCAAGGTCCGGACCAATGCGGACACGCCCACCGACTCGCGCGTCGCTCGCCAGTTCGGCGCCGAGGGCATCGGGCTGTGCCGCACGGAACACATGTTCTTCGAGCCCGACCGCATCGACGCCGTCCGCGAGATGATCCTGGCCGACAACTTGGACGAGCGCAAAAAGGCCCTCGCCAAGATCCTCCCCATGCAGAAGGGCGACTTTAAGGAAATCTTCCGCGAGATGAAGGGCTTGCCGGTCACCATCCGCCTGCTGGATCCGCCCTTGCACGAATTCCTCCCGCATACGGACTCGGAGATTCAAGATCTGGCCAAGAAGATCGGCGTCTCGCCGGAGAAGCTCAAGGTGAAGGCGGAATCGCTCCACGAGTTCAATCCCATGCTGGGCCACCGAGGATGCCGCTTGGGGATCACCTTCCCTGAGATCTACCAAATGCAGGTCCGCGCCATCATGGAGGCCGCCTGCGAGCTGGCCAAGGACGAGAACTTCAAGATCATCCCGGAAATCATGATCCCGCTGGTCGGCCACGTGAACGAGCTGAAGAAGATGCGCGAAGAGACGGAGAAGGTCTGCAAGCAGGTGATCGAAGAGAAGAAAGCGCCGATCGACTACCTCATCGGCACGATGATCGAACTGCCGCGCGCCGCGATCACCGCGGATGAGATCGCCGGCTACGCGGACTTTTTTTCCTTCGGAACGAACGACCTGACGCAGACGACCTTCGGATTTTCGCGCGACGACGCCGGGAAGTTCCTGCCGTATTACGTCGAGAAGGGCATCCTGCCCTTCGATCCCTTCGTCACGCTCGACCGCGCCGGCGTGGGAGGCTTCATCCAGATGGCCGTCGGCAAGGGCCGCGGCGTGAAGAAGGCGCTGAAGGTCGGCATCTGCGGCGAGCACGGGGGCGACGCCACCTCCGTGGAATTCTGCCACCAGATCGGGCTGGACTACGTGAGCTGCTCGCCCTACCGCGTGCCGATCGCGCGCCTGGCTGCGGCGCACGCGGAAATCAAGGGATCCAAATAATGAAATTGCACCGTTGGTTCCTGTTCGCGTTGTCGCTTTCGTGCCTTCCTCTCATGGGCAGCAGCTGCGACGACGGCATCCTCTTCAAGGAGATCGGCCTGGAGTTGGCGGCCCCCATCGCGGTGGCGGTGGACACGGCCAAGCGGCGGGCCTACGTGGTCAACTCCAACAACAACGTGGAATTCACATCCACCACCTTCTCGGTGCTGGACCTGACCGATCCCGCGAACCCGGCGTTGCTCGACCACGCGAACAATCCCTTTCCCCAGCCGCAATTTTCCGGGCAGATCTACCTGGACGCCGCCGCGGGCAAGGCCTACGTCACCAACCGCGAATCGGACAACGCGGACGATCACGTCGATGCTCTACTGTCCATCAACATCGACGAGGCCTCCGCCGATTTCGGCTCCATCGAATCGTTCACGGCCGGCGAGAACCCCTTCGGAATCGCCTGCTGCGACGCGCAGGGGCGGCTCTACGTCGTCAACTCCGGCGGCGAAGGCGACGGCGCGCTTCTGGCCTACAACCCCGCCGACCTTTCGACCTTCGTTCAGATTTCCCTGGAGGTGAACTCAAGCGACCATGGCAGTTTCTCGGGAGAAGAGTCCGAAGAAGTGGTCCTGCTGGGCAATCGTGCCTTCGTCACCAGCCGGTTCGGCAACGTCTACGTCATCAACACCGACGAGGTCGGAGACGGCTCCAAGAACCCCATCGACGCCGTCATCTTCAACGACGACGACGGGGAATACCGGGGCATCGCCACCGACGGGACCTTCCTTTACGTCGCCGACGCGGACCGGGACGTGGAGGCCGTCCGGGTCCTGGATCCCAGCCTGGTTCCCGTCGTCGATCCGGATGTCGCCCTGATCAACGAGCTCGATATCGCCGAAGTGCAGGTGGGCGCCTTCGAAGTCGGAGACGAGCCCAACGAGGTCGCCGCCTATAACGGCCGCGTCTACGTCTCCAACCGGCTGGACGACACCGTGTCCGTGATCGACACGGCCGCCAACAGCGTCATCGCCACCGTCCCCGTGGGGGAAGAGCCGTATGGCATCACCCCGTTCACCATGGACGGCATCGATTACGTCTACGTCACCAACCTGCGCTCCAACTCGATCTCGATCATCGATCCGGCCACGAACACGGTGATCCGCACGTTTCAGCCTTAACCGTAAATTCGAGCAACTTAAGGGTTCCCTCCTCGAAGAAGGGGAGTGATCCGCTCTTCAACCTCATTTCCCGTCTTAGCCGCCTACGCCGGTTCTTTGTCCGCCGGGGTCCTGCAATTGCTGGAACAGAAGGGAACTCGTTGGCAGCAGCGCGCAGACTCCGAGATTTTGGAGCGCGGGCGCGACGATCTTCTTCTCGAAACGGTGAACCGCGAACCTGCGAACGTGGAAGGGAGGCTGAAGCTTCTGGCCGACGTCTGGCTTGGGGCGGAGGAGAATTCGCGGGGTTTCCCCTCTTTTTCGGCGGTGCAGCCCGGGACCGAGGGCATCGCTCGGCTTCAACCGACACGCTTGCCTTTGGTGGCCCGGCATCTGGTTCGGGAATCCCTCCAAAACGGCTATCCCTCCCCCGCCCCTCTTCATTTGGTGGCGAGCGGAGATTCACCCGACGATTTCGTCGAAGGTCTGATGGTCTATCTCTGCCTCCTGCCGCTCGGCTGCGCGCGGCCCCAGTTGAATATGGAAATGCTGCCACCGGAACGCGAGGCTCATCGGGAGGCGCGTCGGCGGCCGCCCGAGAGAAACGCTTGGGCGCCGTACCGAATCGCCCCGCCCGCTTCCATCGAAGAGGATCGCGTCCAAGCCTGGCGTTGGCTCGTTCTCGATCCGCCGTTCAACAAGCGCTGGGTCAATCTCCCTCCCCACAAGATCCTCAAGATCGACGAGGACCGACGCGCCGTGGAAATCCTCATCGCCGAAAGAGGACAACCGGAATACGAGATCGTTTGGTATCCCTCCGGAGACGATTGGAAGGCGATGGCGGGCCGCTCGTTCTGGAACCGCGAGCTGGATTGGAAGCAGCACGAATTCTACGCGCGCTTCGACGCCGCCTATCGGGTTCACGAGACGCTCCGCCCCGTTGAGATCGCGCTCGAAAGCGCCCTCCGAACGCTGCAGGTCGGAATCGGCCGCCGGAACGAGGAAAGCCCCGTGGGCGATCTGGCGCGCGCGCTTCGCGAGGACCTCTACGATTTCCTCTACAAGCACGGGTCCGGAGGCGGCTTTCTCGACGATTTGGGAAAAGACCTTCAGCTCATGAAATCGGCCCAAGCCTTGGTGGACGATTGGCTCCCGCGCATCCGCAACGTTTTAGGAGGGCGCCCATGATCCCCACCAGAGTCTTGAGTTTCCTGGGCGCCTTTGGTCTGGCGGGGGGATTGGCCGGCTGCGCGCCGTCCTTGTCCAATCGCACGTATTTTCCGGAATCTCCGGATTCCGGCGATATCCTGGCGACCAATCCCTGCTCGGTGAGGCGCGAACCGGAGATCGTCGTTCACGGCTCGGAGGAGGAGCGGGCGGCGGCCGCCAAATCCGATCCCAATTTTTCCACTTTTTTCGGAGGCAAAACCGACGCCGAAATCCAAAAAGCGGCGCGCGAAGCGGCTGACTCGGGACTTGCGCGGCTCCGGAAGGCGAATCCCGTCTTTCTCTGCGGGCTGGAACGCGTCGAGTTTTTGGGAAACGAGGATTACGCAAAGGGCGTCCCGGAGAGCCCTACCAGTTTCGGCCTCTCGCCATCGAACCGGATTTTTGGAAAAATCTCCGCACGTCGGTCCGCAAGGGAGACTGGCTCATCTTCCCTTCGTATCTCTCCTACGGAACGACGCTCGGCCTGCTCTTTTACGACCTGACCCAAGACCGCTTCTTCGCGCCCACCTTCGTCACGGAATCCCTGCCCGAGGCGTTCAAAA
>DASUFF010000077.1:0-16738 GCA_036274695.1 bacterium
TATTCTCGACCGCCACTTCGAAGATGTTGGTGAGCGTCGTCTTCGACTGGGGGATCAGCCTCTCCTGCGTGCGTCGGATCTTTTTCCAAACCGCCAGGGTCGCCAGGAGAAGGAGGAAGACGATGATGCCGGAGGTGACGACGTGGATGTTATGATGGTTGACCCGTTCGTGAGTCAGCCAGCCCAGCCAGGTAAAATGATGCTCTTCCATCTAATTATTCTCTCCTAATTATTCTCTCCTCGAAAATTCGATTTGAAGACAAACGCGCAGATCGCCGCGATCAGACTGACCGTAAAACCGCCGAGAAACGGGAGCGGACTAACATAGGCTTTTTCGAGGATCAAGCCGATTATCAGGACGATCAGCCCGATTTTCAGGAGGAAAAACAGGAGTGTTTTCGACTTCTTGACCTTCTCGGCCTGGACCATGCCGCGGACGATCCGGGAGAGCAGCCAGAAGTTGACCAGGCCGAAGACGACGCCGGCCGAAACCCCGATCCAAAAATGCGCATTCGCGGTCATGGCCGCTCCTTTTTCCCGAGTTCTTGCCTCTCTTTTTTATCTTTCCGCGCCTGGTTCCAGGTCGTGATGCGGATTAAGTTGTAGAACCCGCCCACCATCCCCAACACCATGCCGGCGAGCGTCAGCCAGGGCGAAGAGCCCCATTTCTTATCGAGCCACTGTCCGGCGAGAAGGCCGCCGACGACGGTCAACGCCAGCTGAATGCCGACGGCGCCGTAAATCCCCCAAGCAAGAATCATGGGATCGCCCTGAGCCTCTTTTTTCGGTTTTTCGGGGGGCATGAACGATCTTCCTCATCAGAAGTTGGGGACTCGGGTCAAGGAGACATGGGCGGCCTTGAGCGTTTTTGCGACGTCCGCAGGCGCATGCGCCGACGAGACGAAGCAGGCCTCGAACTGCGACGGGGCGAGCGAGATTCCCTTCTCCAACATCCCCCGAAAGAAAGCCGCGAACCGGCCGGTGTCGCACCGACGGGCGTCGTCCGCATTCCGAACTTCCTGATCGACGAAAAAAACCGTGAACATCGAGCCTGCCTGGGCGACGAAAACGGGAACGCCCGCCGATTTCGCGGCCTCCCGCAACCCGTCGCACAAGGCGCGCGTCGTCTTTTCCAATGTCCGGTACGGCTTCGTCGCCTTGAGGATCTTCAAGGTCTCCAACCCCGCCGCCATCGCGACGGGATTTCCCGAAAGCGTCCCCGCCTGGTAGACCGGCCCCACGGGCGCCACCATGTCCATGATCTCGGAGCGCCCGCCATAGGCGCCTACCGGCATCCCGCCGCCGACGATTTTTCCCAAGGCGGTGAGATCGGGCCTCACGCCGTAGACTTCCTGGGCTCCGCCGTAGGCCAGCCGGAAGCCGGTCATGACCTCGTCGAAGACCAGGACGATCTCCTCGCGGTCGCAGATCTCCCGGAGCTTCTGCAAAAATCCATCGCGCGGAAGGATCACGCCCATGTTGCCGACCACCGGCTCGACGATGATCGCGGCGATCTCCGACGGATAGGCCTTGCAGATCGCTTCGACCGAGGTGGCGTCGTTGAAGCGGGCCACCAGGGTCTCCGCCGTGAACTCCTGCGGCACGCCCGCGCTGTCGGGCTGGCCCAGCGTCTGCGCGCCGGAGCCGGCCTTCACGAGCAGGTAATCGGCGTGGCCGTGATAGCATCCGTCGAACTTGATGACCTTTTTGCGGCCCGTAAACCCGCGCGCGGCGCGGAGGGCTCCCATCACCGCTTCGGTGCCGCTGGAGACGAAACGCACTTTTTGAATGGAGGGATAAGCCTTAACGACCTCTCCGGCGAGCGCGACCTCCAGCTCGCAGGGGGCGCCGAAGCTGGTCCCGCGCTTGGCGGCGGCGGCGATCGCACCGATCACTCGCGGATGCGCGTGTCCCAGGATCATCGGCCCCCAGGACCCGACATAGTCGACATAAATATTGCCGTCGGCGTCGGTGAGCTTCGACCCTTTCGCCGAGCGAATGAAAAGCGGCTCGCCTCCCACGGCCTTGAAGGCGCGCACCGGGGAGCTCACGCCGCCGGGGATTCTGAGGACGGCCTCCTCGAAGAGCTTTTTGGATTTGGTTCTTTTCATCGGATACGTTGGCGACTACGAATAGTGCCCCTCATGACCGGACTCAATGAGTTTCTTGCCGCCCCCGTCTTCGACCGCGCCCTGATCTCGAACTGGCTCGCGCTGTTCGCCGTCTTTCTTTTGGCCGTCCGCTTCCTGCCCGACTTCGCCAGGAACCTGACGATCCTTCTCGCCGGCATCGCCTTGATCGAAGCCCTGACCTCGCCCTTCTACACCTTCTGCTTCGTCGCCTTCACCGGCGTTCTCTACTACGGGTTGTTCTGGATCCAGTGGAGCGAGCGCAAAAAAGTCTGGTGCCGGATCATCGCCGTGGGCGTCGCGGCCTTTTATTTCCTGTTGATGGATCTGCCGCTCTTCAGCTCCCCATGGACGGGCGCCGAGGTCCATCATTTCGGCATTTCCTACTCCCTCATCCGGCTGCTGTCGGTCTGCCTGGACGTCGGCAACGGCCGTCCGCTTCCGTCCGATCCCCTGGAGTTTTTCCTCTACGCTTTTTTCCCTCCGACCTTCCCCAGCGGGCCGATCGAGCGATTGGACGATTTTCGCGTCAACTTGACGGCCGACAAGCGCCCCCTTCTCTCCTGGGGGGATACGGGATCGCATCTGATCAGGATCGCCTGCGGTTTGGCGAAAGGCTGGGTGGCGCTTAAATTCTTCACGTTGGATTGGGAAACATATTTCAATTATCCGCAACAGCTTCCTTACGCCGCGCTCGTTTGGGGCCTCTACGCCCGCGCCTTCGGCTTCTACTTGACCGTATCGGGCGTCAACGACCTGATCATCGGAACCTGCGCGCTCGCCGGCTACCGGTTGAGCGAAAATTACGACTACCCCTACTTCCGGCGGAACCTGGCCGAATTCTGGCGCTCCTGGCACATGACGCTCACGCGTTTCGCACGGGACTACATTTACATCCCGCTGGGAGGAAACCGGCGTTCCGTCTATCGAAACTACCTGATCGTCTTTCTGCTCATCGGCCTATGGCACCGCACGACGCCCGCTTTTCTGATTTGGGGACTGTGGCACGGTTTGGGAATGTGCGTCTTGAGACTGTGGAAGAAACTCTGGTCCGGGATCGAAGGGCGCGACGAAGGGGTTTTGCGTTCTTTGCAGCTGTGGTCACGCGCCCACCCGAACCTCACCGGCCTGGCTTCGGGCGTCCTTACGTTCCACTTCGTCGCGTTGGGCTGGTTTCCGTTCTGGGGAGGTCACCCGCAGGGTGTGGGCATGATCCTGCGAATTCTCAGCGGGAATCATTGGACGCTGTTCGAGTGGGTTCCGCACTGAGCTCGCCGATCAAGGAGTCGACGACGGCCGTCAGGGACTTCTCCTTCGAAAAAACCGCGCGCTGGCGCATGGCTCCGTTGCCCCGCCGCAGGATCTCCGTCACTCCTTCCAGCTCGTCCGTGCACCTCAGGTCGGCGGCCACGGGTTTTAGGATTTCGACAAGCCGGACGATCTCGTCGCGGATCACCCTCCGTTCGCCTTCCTCCGGGAGGATGATCTGGCCGTCCAGGCCGTAGCGCACCGCCTGCCATTTGTTCTCCGGAGCCAGCCAATAATGCTGCATGTGGATCTGGCTCGGCCGCTTTCCCTTTTGGAACTGATCGTCGATCCAAACCACCAGGCTCTGCACAAGGGCCGCCATCGCCAACGTCTCCCAGAGGCTGGGCAGGCCGTCGCAGACACGGACCTCGATCGTGCCGAAATCGAAATGAGGGCGGATGTCCCAGTAGATGTCCTTGATGGACTGGATCGCCCCGGTGGCTTGAAGCGTCTCGAAATATTTTTCGAATTCCTTCCAGTCGGGCAGGAAATAAGGGAGCCCGCCCGTAGGAAACGACTCGAGCACGGCCTCCCGGCAGGACACAAGGCCGGTGTCGGTCCCTCCCCAATACGGGGAACTGCCGGAGAGAGCGATCAAATGCGGGATGTAGTTCACGAGCACGTTCATGATGTGGACGGCGCGGTCCCCGCTCTTCACGCCCACATGCACATGCATGCCGTAGGTGTTCCAGCGGCGCGCGAGCCATTGGAATTTCTCCAGGATCGCAAGATGCCTCTCGTCGGGATAGATTTTCTGATCATGCCAATTCTGGAACGGATGCGTGCCCGAAACAGCGATCTGAAGGCCGCGATGCGCCGCCAAATCTCGTAGTTTTGTCAGCTGCCGCCCCAGGCTTTCGCCCGCCTGCCTGACGTCGCGGCAGATCTCCGTATTGATCTCGACGATGGCCTGCGTGAGTTCCGCCTTGAGCGTGATATCCGGCTCTCGGTCCGCGTCCTCGATGAGGAGTACGGCCCCTGCCACGAGGTTCTTGGTGGAGCGGTCCACCAATTGTAGCTCCACTTCGACGCCCAGCGTGGGCTCCGGACTTCTGGTGAATTCGAGTGCCATGATGAAAAAGTAACACCGTCATTGCGATGAGGAAAGGCCGAAACCGCCTTGAGTCGATTAATGCTGCCGGGCGATGGCGCGTATCTCCTGAGCCTTGCCCATATCGAAGGACATATTGGCCATCCGCGCGTTCTGTTCGGCCTGATGGAGCTCTTCGTTCAATCCCGCGGAGTCGCCTTTCTGGGCGCAACGAAGCGCGCAACGCATGTGATGAAGGTAGGACAGCCGATTCTGAGCCTGCCCCCAGCTCAAGCCGGAAAGTTCCTCGACCTCCAGGCCCATGGCATGGAGAAAATTGCGGGCTTGATCGTCTCCCAAATAATATTCATGCCGGCGGCCGGCCTGGTCTTTTAAGATGATCAGATCCCGGGGGCCGATCACGCCGTCGCCGCGATCCCGGATTCCAACGAATTCGTAGCCATTGCCGTTGCTTTTGCGGCTCATCTGGAACCTCCTGTAATTTCTCGTATTTTTTGAGATTGTTGAGGAAGGCTTCTGAACTGAAAATGCGAGACCCGCATGCAAGAAAAACTATACGCCTCCATGGACTCGTTTCCAAGCTTGGAAAGCTTTTTAATGAAAGAAATTAGCCTTGCCCCACTTTGACCTGTGGGGGTAGTCTTCGCCCCCATTACGGTGCCGTTCCATAGTGCCATTCCGAAGATCGGCTGGTACTCATGAGAGCGGCAATCTAAAGGACTCATGAGTATGGCGGTCCCAGTTGCCCAAGCGTTGCGCGTCGTCAGTTACGTGATGTCCCAGAAGTTGAAGGGGAACAAGCGGTACCCGCTCGTCCTGATGCTCGAGCCCCTCTTCCGCTGCAACCTGGAATGCGCCGGCTGCGGCAAGATCCAATTCCCCGAAGAAACTCTGAACAAGCGCCTGTCCCCCGAGCAATGCTTCAAGGCCGTCGACGAATGCGGCGCCCCGATGGTGAGCATCCCCGGAGGCGAGCCGCTGATCCATCCGGAGATCCAGCAGATCGTCGAGGGATTGGTCGCCCGCAAAAAATACGTCTACCTCTGCACGAACGCGATCATGCTGGAGAGAAAGATCCATCTCTTCAAGCCGTCCAAGTTCCTGACCTTCAGCATCCACCTGGACGGATTGAAGGAAGAGCACGACCACGCGGTGTGCCGGGACGGTGTCTTCGACGTCGCCGTCAAGGCGATCAAGCTCGCCAAGGAAAAAGGCTTTCGGGTCACGACGAACACCACCCTCTTCGAAGGCGCCAATCCGGAGCGCGTCCGGCAGTTTTTCGATTACTTAACCGAGCTGGGCGTCGAAGGCATGATGATCTCGCCCGGCTACAGCTACGAGAAGGCTCCCGACCAGGAGCACTTCCTCAAGCGCAGCCGCACGCACGACCTGTTCTCCAAAATCCTGAAGAATCCGAAAAAGGAATGGCAGTTCAATCAGTCGCCCCTCTTCTTAAGATTCCTCCAGGGCCAGGAGACGTATCAGTGCACGCCCTGGGGCAATCCCACCTACAACGTCTTCGGCTGGCAGAAGCCGTGCTATCTCCTGAGCGACGAGGGCTACGTGCAGACCTTCCGAGAATTGATGGAGACGACGCCGTGGGATAAGTACGGCACGGGCCGCAACGAAAAGTGCGCTGACTGCATGGTCCATTGCGGTTACGAGGCTTCCGCGGTCGACGATACCTTCAGCTCGTTGAAGGGCTTTTGGAAGACGGTCCGCCACACCCTGATCTCCCCCCCGTCCCGAAACGCCGCCTGATGCTCATGCATTCTTTGTGGGTCCCGGAAATCCCGATCCTGGAAAAGATCGTCCGGTCGGTCGTCGTCTATCTTTTCCTGTTATTAGCCTTTCGGCTCTCCGGAAAACGGCAGGTGGCCCAGCTCACGCCCTTCGACCTGATTGTCCTTTTGATCATTTCCAACGTCGTCCAGAACGCCCTGATCGGGAGCGATAATTCGCTCGCCGGCGGATTGATCGGGGCGGCGACCATCATCGTCCTCAACTTCCTGATCGTGCAACTGACCTTCCGCTCCCGCAAGGCGCGCCGGCTTCTGGAAGCCAAGCCGACGCTGCTCATCCATCATGGGCGGATCCTGCAGGACAATCTGTCCCACGAATTGATGACCCTCGAGGACCTTTTGGTCGCCTTGCGCGTGAACGGTATCGACGATCCGCGGCACGTGAAGGCCGCCGTCCTCGAGGAAAACGGGCACGTCAGCGTGATCCCCTATCCGGAAGACGAGACGCGGCCTACCCTCAAGTAGAGATCCCAGCTCACTTTTTTGGCCGCTTCGGGATCCCCCCAGGCCTTTTCGAGGTCCGCGCGAATGAGCTCGATCGGATCGGAGCCTCGGTCCTTGCGGTAGTATTGAGTGGAACTCCAAGACACGAAATTCCCGATGACCCGGCTCAGCGTCCACTCCTGTTCTATACGGAAGGAAGGCGCCTCGACCTCCTCAAAGGGAAAGGGGATCGTCCGGTATCTTTCCCTCACCCACTTCACCTCGGCCGGCCAATAAGGGCCGACGATGTCGTCGTAGAATTTCCGGCAAATCCGGTCGATCTCCGGATGGGTTTGGGGCTCGATGGTATGCAGACCGTAGCACCACAGCGCAATGACGGCTCCCGGCCGGACGACGCGCCGGACCTCGGCATAGAATTTTTCGAAATCGAACCAGTGAAAGGCCTGCGCGACGGTGACGGCGTCCACGCTCGACGTCTCCACGCCCGAGTCTTCCGCCGTGGCGGCGCGATAGGTGACCCGGGGGTGCTTTTCCGCGTGCGCGAGCTGCGAGGGACTTAGGTCGGTGGCGATGACGTTTTCGAAGTGCTCGGCCAGGGCGACGGCGCATTGGCCGCTGCCTGTGGCGCAGTCCCAGGCCCGCCCTTTTCGGCGGGCCTGGGACGCCACGAAACCGAGTAACGACTCCGGATAGCGGGGACGGTGGCGGGCATAATCGCCCGCTTGGCCGGAAAAGTGGTCTTTCGGGGTCACGAACGGACGGCCCTACTTCGTCTTTTTGCAGGCAAGGGCCGACTGGACGGCGATCTGGCCGCGTTCTTGGGCGGAGACTTCACCCGATTTTGACTTTTCGTCATAGCGGCTGCCGACTTCCTTCGAATAGCAGTGGCAGTAGTCGCTGTTATCGGGGTTTCTCTTCAGACAGGAATCCAACGTCTCTTTCGCCACCTGCGAGCCCGACTGCTGGGCGGGCTTGGGAGCCGGTGCGGGCTTTTCGGCCGCCTTGGGGGCCGATTTGACCTCCGGCTTGGCCTCTTCGGCCTTCTGGCATCCGGGGGCGACCGCCAGGGCGGCGGCAAAAGCGAGGATGACGGCGACAACGCTCAGACGTTTCATAGGACCTCCCATGGTATGTGTTAGCGATCTCGCAAAATTAGACTCCTGATGTCAATCCTTGATTCCTTATTACATAAGTATTTGTAATTATTCGTTGATTCACCTGTATACGGTTTCCCTTAACGCGGCGCATAAATTCTTGACAACCCCTGACGCATCGTGTCGATTACTGTGGATATATGCCAAACTTATCCACAGCCGGGTATGCCTTAGTCCTCCCGGGGGAGGCCATGTGGGGGGCCTTTCAAACCGGGTTTGCCAATCAGATGGCCGATCAATTGCGGGATGCCGGCTACGGCCAAGCCCCCTACCGCGCCACGGTGGGCAGCTCCTCCGGCAGTCTCGTTGCCACCGCCCTGGCCGGCGGACCGGTCGCTCATGACTTCGCCCGCTCCTGCTGGATCGAATTCGGCCGGGCGGCCAGGTTTCGGCCTTGGGAGCTCCGCAATCCCTACCCCGCGGCCCTCCAGCAGGTCTTCGACCGCGGGCTGATCGACATCGAGAAGGCGTATCAAAGCCCGACCCAGATCATCCTGACGGCGGCTCATTACAATCCGGAAGACTTGGCGAGCTTCGGAAGAGGCTGGGCGGACCTCGTGGCCTCCGGCGTCGGCCGGGTTTTCAAGCGCGGCCGGGAATCCGCCTCAGCCCTTCAGGAACGGGCGGCCGATCTCATGGAAGAAGGCGGAAAACTCTTTTCGCCCCGCTTTTTCACGAACAAGCCGAAGCTTCCGCCGTCCGCTGAGGGATCGGAAGACTGGACCGTCGTCAAGGACTCCGGCGAAATGCGAAAGGCCGTGGAGGCCTCGTCGCGCATCCCCTTCCTTTACGGCAACCCCATCGAGAACGGCGCCGAGCTTTTGATCGACGGCGTCTTCGCCAACAACGCCCCCGTCCACCTCGCCCTCGAAACCGGCGCCCGGCACGTCTTCATCGTCACCAGCAGCAAGAGCGGCAACGTCTTCGACCGACCGGTCCAAAGCATTCTCAAAAGAAGCGGACGGAAACTTTTGGGCCGCACCGGACTCTGCGATTTGCTCTCCGGAACGCGTCCTTTGGATTTGGACGCCCTGCGCGAGCGTTATCCGGGCCAAGAGATCCACGTCGTCCATCCCGACAAAGAGATCTCCGTGAATCGCTTCTTCGAGACGGACGCGAGCGTCTTCAGCGCCCTTTACGACATGGGCGTGCGCATGGCGCTTCAGCATCGCCACGTTGTCACCCGCCCCACGGGTGAGGAAGTTTTAGCGGCCGAATAGGCTACGTAGGAACGGCGGAATCAGACGCGGTTTCTTGGCCAATCCGATCAGCACGGCCTCGGTAATGACCCCTTCCAAGGCGTAAGGATACGAATAAATCCCCCCATGGACCTGGGCGGAATGCAGGCTCTGCGCCCTCTCATTCTCGTCTCTAAAAGGATTGCGGTCGGCGCCGACCGCGTGCGGGTCCAATATTCCCTGCAAATAGAGAAGAGTCGACATCCAACGCGTGAATTCCGGTGCGTAAGTCTCCAATCCGACCGACGGCGCGCCGATGAATCCCGCCTTGAAAGGGGGGGTCTGCATGGAGCGCGTGCGCGTGATGGCGGCCACGTTCGCGGAGATGGTCAGGGGGCGGTGCTCACCGCCGCTTAAGCCGGAAATGCCGTACACGCCGAGGGCCTCTGCGAACATCCGCTTCTCGTACTGGGCCAGGAGATAGCTCGCTTTTTGAAGCTCGACGATGGCATCCACCCAGAAGGTGTCGCCTTCGTCCCTTAAATTCGGCTTGAGCAGGCCCGCCTTCGCGAGAAGGGCCTGGGCGCGCGTGGGATGTCCCAGACGCTCGATCGCATGGGCCGCGTCTTCCGGCTGCGATTCGGCCACCGACGTCGGAGAGACGAACATACCGACCGACTTGACGCTCGAAGGCTCGAGGGCGCGGACGATGGCATGCATCGCGGCGGTCAGCCGGATCTCTCGGGCCTTACCGCCGGCGTAGGCGAAGAGGCCCAAGTGGACGGCGTCGCCGCCGGCGAACTCGCGGATCGTCTGGAGGATCTCGCGGGGCTGGGTCAAAAGGTCGGCGCCCTTCTCCGGATAAAGCGTCGTCCCGCCCTGGATCGCCTTGAGCGCGGCGCTCGAACCGGCCGACGCGAGGTCGATGCCCAGCACCGTGGCGCCTCCCGTGGCGATGACTTCGTAAGGCGACAGCTCCGCACCCAATCCCAAGATGACGAACTTCTCCGACCTCAAATCGATGCGCGGCTGCGAGGCCACCCATTCCAGGCCGCGGGCCGCAGCGTCGCTGATCGTCCGGCGCTCGCGGAAACGGTCGGCCAATTCGCGAATCTGCGCGCCTTCGTAGACGCGCCCTTCATAAGGAATGCGGGGGACGAAACCTTCCGACGCGCCGGCGTAGAACTTGGACAGGGGGAGCGCCGAAGCGGATTGGGCGATGTAATTCGACAGACTCTCGGCGCCGGCGTCGCCGGCGTCGAACACCAAGCCGTTTTGGATTTGCGAAGACAGGTATTCGGCGATCTCAACCCGGTCCGCCGACCCGGCGCGCAGGGCCTCGAAGCCGATCAGGGGCCGGCCGATATAGGTCTTACCGCCCAAGCCCGCTAAGCCAGGGGCCAGTTGGGGAAAGACGCTCGCGGTATTTTGAAGCAGGTTCTGAAAAAAGGCCGATGCCGATAGGCCCTGGGGAAGATTGACGCCGTTGATCATATGGGGCCCGTGTCGCCCCGAAGAGGCAAAAGTTGCCAAAATAGTGAGGACCGCCTAGGAATTCCCCACTATGGCGAACATCAAACTCGTGTCTTGGAACGTGAACGGAATCCGCGCCGTCCTCAAAAAAGACTTCGTGAAGTCGGTTTTAAGCCTCGGCCCGGACGTCTTGAGCCTGCAGGAAATCAAAGGACGTCCCGAGCAGGTGGAGGACGGCGCCCTCGATGCCTTCGCCGGTTATGAAAAGATTTGGAACCCCGCCGAGCGTCCCGGCTACTCGGGGACCGCCGTGTTCACGAAGATAAAACCGAAAGATGTCCATATCGGAATCGGCATCAAGGAGCACGATACCGAAGGCCGGGTCATCACCTGCGATTTCGGGGATTATTTCCTGGTCAACGTCTACACCCCCAACGCCGGCGAGGAATTGAAGCGGCTCCCCTACCGCCTCCAGTGGGAGAAGGATTTTCAGGCCTATTTGAAAAATTTGGAAAAGAAAAAGCCCGTAGTCCTGTGCGGGGATTTGAACGTCGCCCACAAGGAGATCGACCTGGAACACCCCTCAGCCAATCGCGGCAACTCGGGCTTCACCGACGAGGAACGCGCGGAATTCTCCCGCCTGCTCGAGTCCGGCTTCCTCGATACCTTCCGCGAGGTCGATCAAAGCCCCAAAAAGTACACCTGGTGGACCTATCGCATGGGGGCGCGCTCGCGGAACGTGGGGTGGCGCATCGACTATTTTTGCATCTCCAAGGACTTCCGCCCCGCCATGAAGACCGCGACGATCCATCCCGAGATTCTTGGCTCGGATCATTGCCCCGTCGGACTGACGCTCTCAAATTTGTGAACAAAGGGACCGTCTCGTCTCAGTCCCCTTCGTTATCGTTACCTAAGGAATTCTAATTAATTCTTACGGTTATCCTCACAAGTCCCCCTGAAAACCATTCTGGCATCGGAATTGCTCTAGTTCCTCCCGACTGCAAATCCACAAGGAGGATTTTATGGGGGGAGACGAAATTTCAGTCGGTTATGCCGGACCTGCGATTCCCTGCGATGTCGAGGCCAGGCTCGTCGGAGACATGCTGACGCTCATTCAAAATTCCGGCGGCGGGGGCCGCGCGCCGGACATGGGCGCCATCACGACGCTCTACAGCGTCGAGCATCCCGACCTTCCCTCCGAGCTCGGTATTACGCGAGACGACGCCGTCGATCTGATCGACGGACTTTACGCCCGCGCCTTCGAAATGGCCGTCAGCCGGGGATTGATCGCCCGAACGGATGGCATGACCATGCCTCCCGTCGCCCGACTCTTTTGCCCCGGCACCTCGAGCGCCTTCGGCCCCACGGGGACGGGATTCGCCAGCGTCTCCATCGAGGCCAATCCGCCCCAGATCACCATCCTCGTCGGTGACCGGCGCGTTCCCGCTTATGTAGGTGCCTTGCCTCCGGGCAGCATGCCCCCCCTCACGCACATGGCCTTGCCGGAATACGATTACGCCGGGCGCGCGGTCTACGTCCCCATCACGGAATTGCAAACCGTGATCCACTCGGAAGGCTTCGTCATGGGAGATCTCGACGTGGAAGGCGGCCCGTCCGCCTCGCCCGATCGCGCTGTCGCGGAAATGAACCGGCTTCTGGATCGTACCGTCCGAACGGCCGTAGGAACGGACGGCGCGGTTGCCGGCCCGCGACCCCGGATCGAGTACGACATCGTCGATGGACACATCCGCAATGTACACGTGACCGAATTCCGGATCACCCGGGACGGTCGCCCGATCGATCCCTCCGCGGCCCGCGAGATCGAAGCGGCCCTCGAAGGCCGCGAGATTCCCCGCGAGGCCTTCGGATGGGAAGGCCATCACGTTCATTAAGGATGAGTCGGAGGCCCTGACCAGAATCCGATTCCGGAAGGATTGAGTTCGGCGGCCCTTTCCGCAAAACGGGAAGCGGCCGCCGAGTCGCTTCGACGGTCACGATAAAAAGCGGCCACCGACGCGGCGATTTCAAAATTGTAGGGGGCGATTTCAAAGGCTTCCAACAGTCGCGCCTCCTGCCACGCCAGCGCGGCCTCTCCTTCGAGCCCCGCAGGGACGTTGGAGAAGGCCTGATTTCGCAGATGGTTGGCCAACATCTCGTTCAAGGTCCAGGAATACCATTCCCGTTCGCGTCCGCTTAAGATCAGGCCCAGGCTCGGATCCACCGCGGTGAAATTCTCCGGATGCTCCGGATCGAGGGCCACGGCTACTCCCACGTGATTCAAACCCTCGAGACTTCCCGTATCCAAATTGCGCTCGGCCGCGATGCGAATAAATGTCGGTCGGAGCCCCGCATGGGCGCAGAGGGCGTAAAAAAGGAAGGAAAAGGAGTTGCAGTCCCCCGCTCCGCGCTCAAAAGCCTCGATCCCCGTGAAATGCCAGTGACTCCCATCCTCGCGGGCTTCATAACGGAGACCCAGTCCGCCGTCGGAGCGAGGAAGATGCAGGGCGCGGATGAGGCCCAGAAGAAGAAGCCGATTATCCTCCCTCGCCTCCCGGCGTTCGCGCCGGACGATGCGGTCGATCGTCGTGCGCAGGTTCCGGTCGGAACGCGTCGTCGCATCGCCGTCGTCCAGAACCCAAGGAGGAATCGCCTCCGGTCGACCGCGAAAAAGTCGAAGGAGGCCTTCCGAACCCCGTCCGCCCGAGTCGCTCAGTTCCCGGAAGGCTTCTTGAAAAATTTCGGCGAGCGAGACGTCCGAGTCACCGGCGCCCCGTGTCTCCACGCGGGGCGGGGCCTCCGGAAGGGCCGATCCCGCCCGGAACCAAACCGTCGCAGGAAGCCCCACATCCAGGTCTCGCGGGGATTCGTTAAAATAAGTCCGAAGGGAATCCCCCAACTCTCGCAGCGACATAGCGGCCCCTTATCGAAAAAGGGGCCCTAAAGTTGCTCTGCCGCGGTCACACATAGATTCGCAACCTTCTGCTCGCAGATCACTAAAAGTCCGATTGTTCCCGTTCTTGAGCAATGTGATCCCCTCTTAGGCTTCGCTCGAAAACGTGTTTTGTAAAATCCCGGCTTCTTTCGGCAGGTTCGTTCCTTCGGCCCTCTGGCATGCGACTTGCTCTTTCATGGCTCGTGCAAAGGGTGATTCTTAGAGACGCGTCCGGCCGGGAAATCGCCTCCGCCTTCTATGGCGGGAGCGCGATGGGCTCCAGTCGAAGCGAGGACGTTGCCGACAACGGCGTCCTCACCGACGCCGAGCGCCGGGACGCCGTCGCCCGGTTGATGAGCCGGATCACAACCTCGCGAATTTCCGGCCCCTTCAGCACGAACTTCCCCGAAGAATTCGGCCGTCATTTGTATGTAGGCCTGCAACCGCGCCAGGCCGGCGCGGCCGACGCCCCCGAATTCGTCGAGCCCGATCAGGCCTATGACCTCTCCGGCCTCACGCTGGAATTCATCGAGGAAACGACGAGGCCCCGTGGCTATGTCGATATTCCCGCGCCAGGCGACGATGTCATCGCGCGGGAGCGCGTCTCCCTTCATTGGGCGGAAGGCACCGTCTCCCTCGAGGAAGGCGCCCTCGCCATGGTCCGTCCCGAACTTCCCGAACGAACGATGAGCGCCGACCTGGCCGCCGCCGGCAATGCGGTTTCCTCCTTCTTCACCGGCGCCGGCGAGACCGTCTCCACCGCGTGGACGACGGTCACCGACTGGTTCGCCTAAATTTGACTCATCCTCCGCCCGTGATAATCGTCGGGGCATGGAGCCGGCATGAATCCTCCCTCCCAAGACCCCAAGGCCGTCGACCGTATCGACGAATTGAAAGAAGGATCCGATTTCTATTGGGAGGACGGCCGCAAGGTGTTGACGGCCGACTACCTCCACCGCCGCGGCTACTGCTGCGAGAGCGGTTGCCGGCACTGCCCCTACGGCTACGGCCCCGGCCTCAAGACGATGCCGGACGGCCGCAAAAAACCGCAGACCGAAATTTAAGGCTTATAAGACGTCGGCCAATGCGGATTTGTCCGTCGTAACGACGCGCGCCAGGTTCGCGTCCATCTCCGGGAGGATCTGCTCGACGTAGAACCGCGCAACCTCGATCTTGCCCTGGAGGAACTTCGTCCGCTCGGCGTTTGGCTTCCCAGCCAGTTGCTGAGCGGCCAGCGCCGCCTTGCGGATCAGAAGCGAGGAGCAAATGACGTCGCCGAAGGCGCGCAGGAAGGGCGTCGCGGACAGGCCGACGTACGCGGCGTCGCCGGCGTTCTTGGCGATGTGCTGGGCCGCCTTGCCGAAGCGGTCGACCGCCGCCAGGCCTTTGTCGGCCAAGGGCTTCAATTCGGGCGTCTCCGCCGCCTTCTTCAACTGTCCGGCGATGTGCCCCAGATACTTTTTCAGGTTCTCGCCGGCGTTCTTCAAGAACTTGCGGCCGATCAGATCCATGGCCTGGATGCCGTTGGTACCCTCATAGAGCGAGGCGATCTTCAGATCCCGCATGGACTGCTCCACCGGATAATCGGAGACGTACCCGTAGCCGCCGTAGGTCTGGATGGCGAGCTCGGTCACGCGGAAGCCCATGTCGGAACCAAAGGCCTTGCACACGGGCGTCATGAGGCCCAGGTAACCTTCGTATTCCTCGCGCACGTGCGCATCGGGGTGATGCCAGCCGATGTCGACGAAGAGGCCGGCCTCCAAGATCAAACAGCGCAGGGCTTCGACGTAGGCCTTCATCGTCATCAGCATCCGCCGCACGTCCGGATAATCGATGATGAGCGTCTTGCCGCCCTGCGTGCGCTCCTTGGCATAACCCAGCGCGTGCTCGTAGGCGGGACCCGCGATGGCCACGCCCTGCTGGCCGACGGCGAGACGGGCCTCGTTCATCAGTTGGAACATGTACTTCATGCCTTCCATGGGCTTGCCAACCAAGAAACCCCGGCACTGGCCCTTGTCGCCGAACTGAAGAAGGCAGGTCGGAGAAGCCTTGATGCCCATTTTGTGTTCGATGGAGACGAGCTTCACGTCGTTGTCCGCACCCAAACTCCCGTCCGCGTTCACGCGCTTGGAGGGCACGACGAAAAGCGAGATCCCCTTAGTCCCCGCCGCATCCCCATCGATGCGCGCGAGCACCAGGTGTACGATGTTCGGCGTCAGATCGTGATCGCCGCAAGTGATGAAGATCTTCGTGCCCTGGATCGAGAAGGATCCGTCCGGGTTTTTCTTGGCGACGGTGGTCAGGTCGCCCACGGCGGAGCCGGCCTGCGGTTCGGTCAGACACATCGTGCCGCACCATTCGCCGGAGGTCATTTTAGGCAGGTAGATTTGGTTCAGTTCCTTCGAGGCGAAGGCCTGCATCATGTTGCAATCGCCGCGCGTCAGAAGGTGAAAGAACGCGAAGCTGGGGCAGGCGCCCATGATGAATTCGGAGAGGGCGGTGTTGACGAGCGTAGGCAGTCCCATGCCGCCGAATTCGGGATTCAAATCGATGGACATAAAGCCGTTCTGGCCGAACTGATCGAGCGCGCCTTTGAAACCCTCCGGCATCTTCACTCGGCCGTCGACGACCTTGGCGCCAACGCGGTCGCCCCTCTCGTTCAAGGGCGCCAGCTCGTTCTTCGCGAACTTAAGGCCTTCTTCCAAAACCTGACGGTACATCTCGGACGTCTGGCCTTGAAAGCGCGGGAAACTCGCGAGTTGCTCGGGCTTTAGGAAATCGAACAGGGTGAAGAGAACGTCTTCGAAGTCGACTTTGTAGTCCATTGGGGGCTCCTTTTCGGAGCCCGTCCTATTTGATGCTGACGAAAATGTCGACCTCTTCCGGCTTGTCCTTCCTGTACAGGTCGAAATCGACGGTGAAAGCGCGCTCGTGTTCCTTGTTGCGATCGAAGTAGCTCCAGATCTCGCCCCACGTGCGGATGACGGCGTCGGGCATCGGACCGCGCGCCTCGAAACGAAGGTATTTTCCGGCCGGAATCGGCATGGCGAGGAACCCCTCCGGGACGTCCTCCACTTCCGTCACCTCGCAGCCGGCCATGGCGCCGTATTGGCCGTAGGTTTTGTTCTTGGGATCCATGTCGTAGTCCGAATAGGCGCCGATGAATTCCTGCGGGTCCTTGCGATTCGGAATCTTCTCCTCGATCTTTTGCCCGAAGAACGTGGCCCACAGCCGCGGCAACATCGCTCCCGTAAGACTCGCCTCCGC
>DASUFF010000078.1:0-7432 GCA_036274695.1 bacterium
CGTTTCCACCTCCTTCCTCTTCGCCATCCTGGGAGGGTTGGGGATAGAGAACGGCATTCATATTTTCAGCCGGTATTACGAGGAACGCACGGGCGGCATGGCGCGGGAAGAAGCCTTGGGCGAGATCTACGCGCACACGGGCCGGTCGATCCTGACCTCCGTCGCGTCGGTGGCCGTGACTTTCCTGCTCTTGATCCTGAACGACTTCCGCGGATTTTCCGAATTCGGTCTGATCGCCGGATTGGGCCTGTGGGTCATCTTCATCGTTTATTTCGGCGCCATGCCGTCGTTGCTGATCCTCTTCGAGAAGATCAAGCTGCTTAAGTTCCGCACGGGCGCGGGCGAGCCGGAGTTCAATTTAAACGTCAAGCCGGCCTTCTTGAAGGCGGCGCTGGCGGTGTTCGCGCTCTTCTCGCTCTTTTCCTTCTTCGTCACGCCGAAGGTGGGCTTCGAATACGACAGTAAAAAGACGCGCGCGGAGATTCCCAAGGTTGTCGAGGCCAAGAAAAAGCAGCGTTTGACGGCCACCCGCGTGAACAATCCGGCGGCCATCGTGATCCAATCGCCCTCGGAGGCGCCGGCGCTCAAACAGGCCGTGGCAGAGAAGATCGAGGCCGAGAAGAAGGCCACCGGCGAGACGACGCTCGAAGGCAGCCTGGTCTACGCGGACGTCGCGCCCGCGGATCTGGAGGAAAAGAAGGCCGTGATGGGCGAGATTCTCAAGCTCTTGGAGGATCACACCATCGTGCTGGTCAAGGGCGAGAAGCGCGCGGACATCGACCGCTTCAAGAAGGAGCTGGCGGAGGCGGAGCCGTTCGCCGAGTCCGACATTCCGGCGGAGCTGAAGGATCTTTTCCGCGGAAAGCCGGAAGTTCCCGGCGAGGTCTTCTACATCAATCCCAAGCCGAAGCTCGAATTGGACGACGGGCGCATCGCGATGAAATTCGCGGAAGAGATCGGAACGCTCAAGACGCCGAACGGAGTCTATCACCCCTCCAGCGACGGCGTCGTCTACGGCATGGTTTTGAAGACCATGTTGAACGATTCGAAAAAGGTCCTGGCCATCTCGCTCTTGTCCGTCGCTTTTTTCGTATTCGTCGATTTCCGAAGCGCGCGGAAGACGTTCATCGTCATGACCTCCATCGTGGTGGGCGTCTTTTGGCTCTTGGGCATCTGCTGGATGGCGGGGCTGAAGCTCAACTTCTACAACATGATCATCGTGCCGGCCGTCATGGGCATGAGCATCGACAACTCCATCCACGTCTTCCACCGCTACGAAGAATTGGGGCCGGGCTCTCTGCCCAAGGTGCTCGGAACGACGGGCCTTTCGGCCTTGATCGCCTCGCTCACCAACGCTTCCGGTTTCTTTGGCCTGCTCTTCTGCCTGCACAAAGGGCTGTATTCGATCGGCCTCTTGGCCGTCATCGGCGTGGGCACCTGCCTGCTGTCGACCTTGGTGTTTCTCCCGGCCCTGCTGCAATTCCTGGAAAATTTTCGGGGCCGGAAGGCCCCCGTCTAGTGGAGGACGGGGCCGTGCTCGACGACCTCAAAGGCCGAGCCGGGCACGCTCTTCAGCTGGTCCAAGTCCTCGTCGTCCCAGCGCGAGTCGGTGGAGCCCGAGATGAACCAGTTTGAGCCGTTGTCGGCGACGATGAGTCCGTATTTCTTGAGCGCCGTTAAGATCACGCGCGCCGTACCGGTGAATCCCGAAATGTCGTAGGAGTCCTTCAACCTCAAACGCAGGCCCATCGGCGGGGCGTCGGGGTCCGTCTCGTCGCTCGCCTCGTGGGTGGCGGGATGGATGTAGCCCGACTGGGTGACGCCGAACGTGACGCGCAGCGCGTGCGGAATGACGCCGTCGAGGGCGGCCTCCTGATACCGGACGAGCCCCGCGAAGATCGGCAGTCCGGCGGCGTCGGCCGAGGTCCAGCCGTCGGGGCGGAGGGCGTTGGACGTCAAGTCGAAGACCGCGCCGGAGGCGGCCTCCCAGCCGGAGCCGTTTCTTTCGGCCACGTAGAGTTCGTAGAGCACGCAGGCGTCCTGATCCACCGTCAGCGTATGGGCGTCGCTTCCGGCCTCCACGTCGGCGTCCAGCGGAACGGGGTAGGGGCCGGGATCGCTCTCGTCGCCGAAGTCGTTGAAGGTGATCGGCACCAGGGCCTGGCCGGCGCCCACCACTTCATAAGGGATGCCGTAGTCGGGGTTGGAGCCGAAGTCGGGATGAACGAAGTCGCCGCCGTTGGCGAGGATGAAGGCGATGATGTCGTCCGAGTCGGGATCGACGTCGTCGCCCGAGACGTCGCGGTTCCATTCGTTGTCCGCCGGAAAGACGGTGCAGTCGGTGGTGATGTTCGCCGGATCGGTGCGTCCTCCGGCGCCCGCGCCGCCCGTTCCGCCCCCGGTTCCTCCCCCGGTCCCCGTTCCTCCGGAAGGCGATGAACTGGAGCATCCGCCTAAACCGTCGGCGGTCAGAACGATCACGGAGAGAACCGCCAATATCATTGAGCAAATCCGGCGAAGAGTCATAAGAGCACCTCGTTTTGCGAATGGTCGGCACATTTTTGCCGCTGAGTTGAATTTAAATTGCAGCATCGCCGACGCAAAAAATGAAATCTACATCAAATTATCATGAAATTGTCACAAAACCGTGCGGTAGACGGGGCGATATCAGCGCCGGTCGTCTTGTCGGGGGACAAGGCTTTAATTTTTAGGAGGCCGTCATGTCCCCTCCCGCGTCCCCGGACCCTACCCCTAATAATGATGGGCATCATTTTCGCTTGATGATCGGCTATTCGCCGTCGTTTCTCTCCACGCGCCTCAGGCTCCAAGCCGAAGATCGGGCCGCCCCGGATTATGCGTTCCACATGTTGGACGCGCACGTCGGGTGGCAATACTTAAGCCAGTACGTCGATTTTAACCTCGCGGCCCGCCTCGGCGTGAATTTCTACAATCCCACGGATTCCGCTTCCTCATCCTCGCCCGGTTTCACCACCTTCGAGCCGGGAGTCTACGCGTCGATACACGGGCGTCCGGCGCGTTGGATCGGTATCGGCGTCGGGATTTTCGCCGGGCCCCAGATTTGGACGGGCCACGCCGACGTCGGGTCCTCGTCGACCTGGAATTTCGATCCCAACGTGACCGCGATGATCGCGCCGGAATTAACCGTCCGCTTTTATCCCATCGGGGGTTTAAGCATCGAAGCGGGCATGAGGGCCGCTTTCACCCCGGACGGCTTCTCTGCGCCGACGCCGCGCAATCCGGACGCCCGTATCACGCCGAGCGTGGGCACCGTCGGTGCTCTCATCCGAGCGGGGTACAGTTTTTAACCGTGAAGAATCGAGGGGGTTTCATGTCTTTCTTATCCGTCTTGTCCGTCTGGTTGTTCGTCCTGGCCGCGCTCCCCGCGCAGGCGAGTTGGGACGGCGGAGGGCCGGACGGTTCCGGAGATCCGCAGAACTGCGTGGTCACTTCCGCCTCGGACAACATCCTCGACATGGGCTCCCTCCGGAGAAAACTCGAAGCGGGCTATAACTCCGGAGACGGGTTCTGCGAGGAATCGATCGTTTTGGCGAGCGACGTCCAATTGTCCGGCCCCCTCGAGATCAACGACCCCGTCGACGGGGACGGCGTCGTCATCCAAAGCGACGGGGACACGCGGACGATTACCGTCGCGGGCGATTGCGGGCTGCGCATCAAGAGCGACCGCATCACCCTGCGCAACGTCCGCATCCGCGGCTCGAACGGCGCCGCGGTCTGCATCGACTCCGGCTTCAATCGCGTCGAGAACGTGGTCATGGAAAGCAATGCCACCGCCCTGCGCCTTCAGGGCGCCGGAACGGTGGTTACGGACAGCGTTTTCCGCAACAATTCGGGCGACGCGATCGAATTGGTGAACGGCCACAACGAGATCACGCGCAATTCCTTCTACAGCAACGCGGGGCTGCCGGTCGACTCGCCCAACGCGAACCTGAAACCCACGCTCGAATCCGTCTTCCGCGTCTCGGACGCCGAATTCTCCGCCTACATTACGGTGCCCTCCGACGTGCAACGGGTGGAGCTCTACCGGACCTATCCTGCGGAAGGCGGGGACGATACCTTCGTGACCTCGACGACAAGCTTCCAATCGCAGACGGCGACCGTCAATTTCCCCGGGCGCAACGGCGACGCGGTCTACGCGCTCGCCTTCTTGAACGGCTCGACCTCGGCGGTCTCGGAGGCCGTGACCCTCTCCGACCTGCCCGGCGGAGGCACGGGCGGCGGGACGACCGGAGGCGGCTCGCACTTCGCCTGCTCAGAAGGTCCCGTGGCGCCCGGAACCGTCATCAACCGGATCTGCGCGCCCGGTTACGGATCGGCGCCCCTGCAGGATTCCGACTGCGACGGCATCAAGGACAACGACGAGGACCGCAACAAGAACTGCCAGTGGAATCCCGAGGACGGCGAGACCGACGCGGCGAATTCCGACTCCGACGGCGACGGCCTGCACGACGGCAAGGAAGACCGCAACAAGGACGGCCGTTACCAGTCCGCCACCGAAACCGATCCCCTGGACGACGACTCCGACGGCGACACGATTCCGGACGGCGTCGAGGACAAGAACAAAAACGGTTTCCTCAACTCGACCGAGTCGGACCCGATGAGCCGCGACACCGACTGCGACGGCCTTCCGGATAATCTCGAGGACAAGGACCGGGACGGCGTTTGGGACGGGGCCAACTCTCAGGAGACCAAGGCCTACCATGAGGATACCGACTTGGACGGCATCGACGACGGGGCCGAGGACGCCAACCGCAACGGCCAGGTCGAGCCGTGGGAGTCCGATCCGAACAACAACGACACCGACGACGACGGTTTGTCGGACGCCTCCGACCGTTGCCCCAACGATGCGGACCCCCTCTGCGTGCAGGAATGCAAGCCTCACGCGCCTCTCAGCGGCAGCGAAACGGCTCCGGCGCCGCTCGCCGTGCGCTCGTTGACCCTTTCGAAGAGCGCCTTGAGCAAATTGGTCTTCAAGTTTCCCGGCCTGTCCGTCGTCGTGACGGGGACCTGCCAGCCGCCTCCGCCCCCGGGCGATTCCGATGACCCGAACCTGGACACGGACTTGGACGGCCTCTCGGATTATCAGGAGGATTTCAACGGGAACTGCATCCAAGACGCCGGGGAAACCAATCCCCGCAAGGCCGACAGCGACAACGACGGCCTGACCGACCGTTACGATCCGTGCCCCTTGAACAACGATACGGAATGTCTCTCGACGTGCGTCATGGGAGCCGTCATTCCCGCGGACTACGATTCGGACGCCGACGGGCTCCCGAACGTCGAAGAAGACGTGAACGGAAACTGCACCCGCGAAGGCACCGAAACGGACGCCTACAAACCCGACACCGACGGCGACGGGATTCTCGACGGCATCGAGAAGGCCACCGGCACCGATCCCAACCGCGCCGACACCGACAACGACGGGCTTTCCGACGGGACGGAGGACTTGAGCAAGGACGGCTTCGTCCAGGCCTGGGAGACGGATCCCCGGAAGCCGGATACGGACGGGGACGGGGTCAACGACATCGGCGACGCCTGTCCCCTGACCGCCGATACGGAGTGCGTGCAGGAATGCCACGTCGGCGAAATCCCGCCGACCCTGAAGGACAGCGACCGCGACGGCATCCCCAACTACCTCGAGGACCCGAACCGCGATTGCACGCGGCAGTTCGGGGAGACCGACGCCTTCGACAAGGATACGGACGGCGACGGGTTGGACGACGGCGTGGAAGACTACAACCGCAACGGTCATGTCGATGCCGGCGAAACCGATCCCAAGAACTGGGATACGGACGGCGACGGCATTCCGGACGGTTCCGAGGACGCGAACCATAACCGCCGCGTCGACGTCCTCGAGTGCGATCCTTTCAACCCCGATACGGACGACGACGGCATTCCCGACGGCGTGGAGGACCGCAACTTGAACGGATCGGCCGACGCGGGAGAGACCAGCTGCGCCATCGATGACACCGACGGCGACGGCATCCCGGACGGCTCCGAGGATGCGGACCACAACGGGCGCGTGGACTTTATGGAGTGCAATCCGGCCAGCCAGGATTCGGACGGGGACGGCATCCCGGACAACCTGGAGGACGCCAACCTGAACGGGGTTCTGGACGGAGGCGAGACGAGCTGCTTCCTGGCTGACACGGATCATGACGGAGTCGCGGACGGCACCGAGGACGCGAACCACAACGGTATCGTCGAGCCGGGCGAGAGCGATCCCGCCGCGGCGGACTCCGACGGCGACGGGGTGGAGGACGGCATCGATCCCAGGCCGATCTTTTCTTCGAGCACCGACCTGAAACAGGCCTCTGGCCTCGGCGGGTGTTCGCTGATTCGCTAGTGTTTATCGATATTCGAGAAACAGCGAATCGCGCCACTTGAGAAGGTCTTCATAGTCCTTTGCGAGTTCGGGATGCCGCCAGAGACGGCGGATCGTCGGGCTCATCGGAAGGGACGGGTGATCGACCGGCTCCACGCCCTGCAGGGCGGCCGCGGCCGCGATGTCGGCGAAGGTGAAATCACCCAAAAGCCGTCCGGTGGCCGACGCCGCCAGGCGTTTTCGAAAATCCTCCAAAACCAGCCGGTAATCTTCCTCGAAGCCCGTCTTCGTTTTCTTTCGGACGGCGAATTCCCGGATCAGGTAATTGATGCCGACCGGGACCATCCAGCGCGAACAGCGGCGCAACCGGCGGGGAATGAAGGCCGGCAGGAGCTCCAACTGGGCGTCTTTGTCTTCCAGAATCCGAAAAATCGTCAGCGCCCGCACGGAATCCAGCGCCGTTTCGGAGAGCCGGTTGATTTCTCGAATTTCCTCCAAACGTCCCTCGGGGAAGAGGGTTGTCCCGCTGCCGGTCACGTCCACGTGCCGCGCGATCTCGAAGGAATCCATGACGGCGTTCCCGCCGCCGTTGACGAGGAGGGGCACCGTGATGTCCCCGAAGGGCTTCTTCAGGCGCCACCGCAGCTCCGGCATTCCGAAGAGGATGAGATGCTCGCGGTAGCGGTAAGGAATCTTATGATGATCCAAGGCCCAGCGGGCCTTCATCGTCCAGGGCGAGTAGGCGATGCCGTAAAGATCAGGCACGGAGGTAAATTACCATAGGGAATATCGAAAAATAATGGAATTATCGGGCGCGCATGGAGAACCTTGTCCTCATCGCCGTCTGCCTAGTTGCAGGCTTGGTCTTGCGAAAGACGCGCGTCCTTCCCGAATCGTCGGCCAAGACGCTCAATCACCTCATCATCTATCTTTCGTTGCCCGCGATGGTGCTCCATTACATCCACGAACTCGCGCACGAGGGGAACGTCGGTCGGGGGATGTGGATGCCGGTGGCGATGCCGTGGATCTTCTACATCGCCGCGGCCGCCTTCCTGGGCGTCATCGCCA
>DASUFF010000079.1:0-3966 GCA_036274695.1 bacterium
GTCTTCAGGATCTTGATGACCCTGTCCTTCAAAGGCGGTTGTTCAGGCGCCTGATCCACTGTCTTCTCCTTTTTCCGTCGAAACGGTTTCGCCCTTGTTCTCCAGGGCGGCCTTCAAGGTATGCCACGCCAGGCTCGCGCATTTCACGCGCGCGGGAAATTCCGAAACCCCCTGGAAGACCTGCAGCTTGCCCAGGCCTTCGGCCTCTCCCTTAGGGAGCTTGCCCGTCACCATGTCATGAAACTTGCCGAAGATCGCTTCGATCTCCTCCGGGCGCTTCCCCTTCACCGCCGTCGTCATGATGGAGCTGGAGGCCTTCGAGATGGCGCAGCCGGAGCCTTCGAAGCTGACGTCGGCCACCTTGTCGCCGTCCATCCTCAGATACACCGTGCAGCGGTCGCCGCAGAGGGGGTTGAAGCCTTCCGCGTGGCGGTCCGATTCTGGCATCGCGTGGAAGTTCCTCGGCTGCTTGTTATGATCGAGGATGACTTCCTGATAAAGCTGGTTCAGTTCCGAGTTCATTGGAAGATCGCCTTTACCTTCTCCAGTCCGTCGGCCAGGGCGTCGATGTCTGCCTTGGTGTTGTAGAACGCCAAAGACGCCCGCGCCGTGGCCGGAATGTGCAAACGTTCCATGATGGGCATCGCGCAGTGATGTCCGGTGCGGATGGCGATGCCCTCCTGGTCCAAGATCGTCCCGATGTCGTGCGGATGGATGTCGCCCAGGAGGAATGAGACCACGCCCGCCTTCTCTTTTGCCGTCCCGATGAATCGGATGCCTTCGACTTTCGACAACCGTTCGCTCGCATAGGCCAGAAGCTCCGCCTCGCGGGCGGCGATCCGATCCATGCCGATGGCCGTCAGATAATCGATCGCCGCTCCGAGTCCGATCGCCCCTTCGATGTGCGGCGTGCCGGCCTCGAACTTGAACGGGATGTCGTTGTAGAGCGTCTTCTCGAACGAGACCATGCGGATCATGTCGCCTCCGCCTTGATACGGGGGCATCTTCTCCAGGAAGGCGCGCTTGCCGTAGAGGACGCCGATCCCGGTGGGCCCGCAGGTCTTGTGGCCGGAGAAAGCGAAGAAATCGCAGTCCAGGTCCTTCACGTCGATCTTCATGTGCGGCGTCGACTGCGCGCCGTCCAACAACACCGGGATTCCGCGGGCATGCGCCTCGGCGATCATCGCCTTGACCGGATTGACGGTACCCAGGGCGTTGGAGACGTGGATGACGGAAACCAGTTTCGTACGGTCGCTCAGAAGTTTTTCATACTCTTCGAAGAGAAGTTCCCCGCGATCGTTCATCGGGATGACCTTCAGCTTCGCTCGCGTCTGCTGGCAAACCATCTGCCACGGGACGATGTTGGAGTGATGCTCCAGGGCCGAAACAATGACTTCGTCCCCTTCCGTAAGGTTCGCCCGGCCGAAGGTCTGGGCGACCAGATTAATGGCCTCGGTCGCGCCGCGGCAGAAGATGATTTCCGCGGTTTCGGCGGCGTTCAAGAAGGCCCGCACTTTTTCGCGCGCCGCTTCGTGGAGCTCGGTGGCCCGCTCGCTCAGGAGATGCACGCCGCGGTGGATGTTGGCGTTGTCCTGCTCGTAATATTTTTTCAAGGCCTCGATGACCGACTTGGGCTTCTGGCTGGTGGCGGCGTTATCCAGATAGACCAGGCGTTTTCCCCGGATACTTTGCTCCAAAATCGGAAAATCGCTCCGGATCTTGTCGAAGTCCACCGTTTCGTTGCGGCGCTGGGTCAAGGCGACGCTCATAGCGCCCCCCTTCCCGAAACGCCGGCCGGCAGTTCGGCCGAGAGCAGGCGGCGAAAGATCCATTTTTCCAAACCGACTTGAAGCGTGGGGACCTTCACCTTCGAGACCAAGTCGCTCGCGAAGGCGTAGGTCAGCAGGCTGCGGGCGTGCGCGTCGCTCAAACCGCGGGAGCGGAGATAAAAGACCTGGTTGCCGTCCAGGCGGCCGATGGTCGCGCCGTGGTTGCACTTCACGTCGTTGGCGAAGATCTCCAAAAGCGGCTTCGTATTCACCAAGGCCTCGTCGGAGAGGAGCAGGTTCTTGTTCGTCTGGCGGGAGACGGTTTTCTGCGCGTCGGGACGCACGTGGATGCGGCCGTTGAAGACGCCGGTCGATTGGCCCGAGAGGATGCCCTTGTAGAGCTCGTTCGACGTGCCGTGCGGCTTGGCGTGGTCGATGGAGGTCTGGTTGTCGACGTGCTGGCGGCCCGTCACCATGTAGAGTCCGTTGAGCGCGCATTCGGCGCCCTCGGCATTCAGGACCGTGTTGGATTCGCTGCGCGCGAGGCCGCCCCCCAGGGACACGTTGAACGTGGAGACGTTGCTGGAGGCCTCCTGGCGGATGTCCAGGGATCTCAGGTGAAAGGCGTTGCCGCTTTCCTGCTGAAGCACGTAGTGGTCGACGACGGCCCTTTCGCCCGCAACGATTTCGGTCACGGCGTTCGTCAGGTAGGACGTCTTGCCGGCGCCGACGTAGACTTCGACGATCGTCGCATGGGCACCCTCCTCCGCGACGACGAAGCTTCTCGGATGCGAGACGGTGGGCTTGTCGCCCGTTCCGTCGGTCCAAGACACGTGGCAGAGGTAGATGGGGCGGTCGACGACGATTCCCTTCGGCAATAATACGACGGCCCCGTCGTTCAAGAAGGCCGTGTTGAGGGCCGCGAAGGGGCGATCGCGGGTTTCAAAACCCAAGATCAGTTTTTGCGCGAGGTCCGGCGATTGCTCGACGAGCGTCGAAAGGTTCGCGATCCGGACGCCTTCCGGCAATCCTTGCACCGAGGACAGGCGCGCGGAATAATAGCCGTTCACGAACACCAGGCGCACCGCGTCCTTCGGGCAGAAGGCGCTGCGCTCCAGGAAATCGTTCTCGATCACGCCCCCCCGCTCCTCGCGGACCGCGGGCGCGAAGGCGATCTTCGAAAGAGGATCCAGGCTCGTGTAGTGCCAGGACTCGAGGTCGGTCGTGGGCAACCCCAGCGCGACGAATCGCTCGAAGGACTCGCCCTTGAGTTTCTGCAACCACGCGGGACCGCGCAATTTCGCGGCGTCGAAATGGTGTCGGAAGAGTTCCTTCATTTTTATGTCGCTCCGCCTACGGCGGATTCGATCCAGCCGTAGCCCTTCTTTTCCAGCTCCAAGGCGAGCGACTTGTCGCCCGACTTGACGATCTTTCCTTCATGCAGGACGTGCACGAAGTCCGGGACGATGTAATCGAGCAGCCGCTGGTAGTGCGTGACCAAAACGATGGCCCGGTCCTTGCTGCGGAGCGCGTTCACGCCCTTGGCGACGATTTTGAGGGCGTCGATGTCGAGGCCGGAGTCAATCTCGTCCAAAATGGCGAGCTTCGGGTCCAAAACGGCCATCTGGAGGATCTCATTCCGCTTCTTTTCGCCGCCGGAGAAGCCGAAATTCACCGCGCGCTGCATGATCTCCGGCCCCCACTCGACCACCTTGAGCTTCTCCTCGAGCAGGTCGACGAAGTCCAGCGAATCGATTTCCTCCTCGCCACGCGCCTTCCGGATCTCGTTATAGGCGGCACGGAGGAAATAGGCGTTGGTGACGCCGGGGATCTCGACCGGGTACTGGAACGCCAGGAACACCCCGGCCTGGGCCCGCTCCTCGGGCTCCATGTCCAGGAGGTCTCGCCCCTGGTAGAGCACCGAGCCGCTGGTGACCTCATAGGCCGGATGCCCCGCGAGCACCTGAGCCAGCGTGCTCTTTCCGGACCCGTTGGGCCCCATGACGGCATGCACCTCGCCGGGGTTCACGGTGAGGTTGATGCCCTTCAAGATCTCCTTGTCGCCGGCCGCGGCCCGCAAGTCCCTGATTTCCAGCACGACATCTCCTCGTTTATGACTGCGGAGGGAGACTCTGCCCGCTTCTCCCCTAGCCCACGCTTCCTTCCAGGCTGATCCCGAGCAGCTTCTGCGCCTCCA
>DASUFF010000080.1:0-9262 GCA_036274695.1 bacterium
CTCTTCAGGAAGGCCATCACCGCCATCGCGACGGCGAGATAGGTCTTGCCCGTCCCGGCCGGCCCCACCCCGAAGACCAGATCGTAGGTGCGGATCGCATCCATGTAGGCCTTCTGATGCGTCGTTTTAGGAATGATGAACTTGTTGCGCGCCGGAATGAAGATCGTGTCGTCGAGCAGGTCTTGGAGATTGGCCTCCTGGTTCGCGGAGAAAAGCCGGATGGCCTGCTCGATCTCCGCTCCGTAGACCGGAAAACCCTTTTTCAGCATGTTGTAGAGCTCGAGGAGGATCTTCTCGACCAGTTTGATCTGGGGCTCGGTGCCCTTGATGTTGACGTCCGTGCCGCGCACGTGGATCTCGACGCCCAACTTCTTTTCCAACGACTTGAGGTGCTCGTCCTGGATCCCGAAGAGGTTCCGGGCCAGGGCGTTGTCGTCGAAACGGAGTTTCTTCGCGGCGTCGCTCATCCTCGGGGAGGACCTCCAGGCCCCATGGGTCCCTTTTTGCCGGCCGCGGGTGCGGGCGTCTCGGCCTCGACCTGCACCTTGAATTCGCGGCGGCGGCCGGAGGTGTCGTAGTCGATCAGGAAAACCTCCTGCCAGGGTTCGATCAGCATTTTGTATTTTTCGAAGGGAAGGGTCAGGGTCTTGGGCAGCAATACCTTGATCAGCCCGGAGGCGACGTGCGGCTCCAGGGTCTTTTTCAAGTCTTCGGGCTTGTCGTTGGGGTCCAAAACGGCCAGACCGGCGCCGGGGTTGGGGATGACGATGGTAACGGACCCGTTCTCCGTATTGCCCTCCTTCACGACCCGGCGGACCTCATGAATGATCTTCAGGAGATCCAGCCCCTTGGTCGCGTCGACGAAGAAGTTCTTAAGGAGAATCATAGCACCCCAATCCCGGAAAAGCGAAACCCCGGACCGGAAAGGTGCGGGGTTTCGAAAAACCTACTTCTATCAGGGAGTTAAGTCAAGAATGGAGGTTTCGCCGTCACGGAGCCAGGTCATATAAGACCCGCGGCGTCATCAACATCGCGGGACCGTTCGCCTTAAGCGTCAGGACGCCGACCCAGGTGCCGACGTTGGTTTCCTCGCCGGGCGTCGCGGCCAGGCAATCCTCGCGGCTTTGGAAGGCCGCAAAATCCCCGTCGTTGTAATCCAAAGGGAAGGCCGCGGGCAGATACCAGGGCAGCGGCGGCAGGTAGTTGCTGTTGTACAGGGTAAAGACGATCGCGCCCGACCGCGCATGAAGGTCCGTGAAATTCACATTCGAACCGTCGGGGGTCATCGTCACCTTCGCGTCGGCGTACTTGAGGAGCTGATAAGAATCGCAATCCCTTCCGGTCGGGCGGTAGACCGCGCGGATGCGCGCGCCGTCGGTCTCCGGAACCCAGCTGAGGCTGTAGCCCCCTTCCGTCTTTTCGACCGGCTCCACCATCAATAGCTTCAAGTCGATCGGGCCGTTGCCGTCGAAGTTGATGACGATCTCGGCGCCCTTCAAGCTTTGCGAGAAATTCTCGCCGTATCTCAGCTCAGGTCGCGGCCGGCCGCGCTGGGTATCCTGGCCGTCCGGCTTGGGGAACATGGGGCCCAATCCGGTGTTAGCCGCGCCGTAGGCGTACATACTCTGCTTGTCGACGGAGCCTTCCGCCCCGGGAGGAGGAGGCGGACCGCCGGAGGTATCGCCGGTCCCCTGTGGAGGGGCGATGACGGGAGGAGGCTCCAACGAGGGTGGCGCATCCCCGGAGGCTATATTTCTTTCCCGAACGGTGGTGTCGAAGGGAACCCTTGTTCCGCCGCCGGAGTCCTCGGTGGTCCGCTCGTCCAGGATCGTTTTATCCTCGCCCTTGTCGCCGGCGGAAGACGGCGAAGAGGTCTTGTTCGCGTCGAAGCTCCCCGGCCCGCCCAAAAACTGGGAGGCTTGGGGACAGGCCGTGAGGCAAACGACGGCCAGCACGGCGGTAGCAAGGCGGCGGATCTTCGTCATGTAGGTCTCTCCAAGCAAGGAGCATGCCAAACGGCCCTCATAAAATGGCCTTTGATCCTCACCATTTGTCGAACGCCGCGCCGGCCCGGCCCTCTCAATCTGATAATTTTATCATACTGAGAAATCGGGCCTCTTTTTCGTTGTCGGACGGAAAATGAGAGAAGCAAGGGGCGCGCCAATCAGCCGAAATACTTCTCGATGGAGGATTTGAGGGAGACCCGGTCCGTTCCGATGCCGAAGCGTTGCAGGCGGGCGTAGAGCGTCCGGCGGGCGATGCCCAGCGCCTTCGCCGCGTTCCCTTTGTGGTAGCAATGGTCGCGAACGGCGAGCAGGGTTTTCTCCAGGTCCGGGTCGAGGCCTGCGGCCTCTGTCTTCGGGGGCCGGGACGATTCTGCGGATTTTCCCGCCGTGAACAACGCCGGTTTAAAGGCGAGCGAAACGGGCGTGACGATCCCCTTCTCCGCAAAAAGCACCGCCGTCTGCAGCGTGTTCTGCAACTCGCGGATGTTCCCCGGCCAGGAATACGCATGAAAGAGCCGGAGCGCCGCCGGATCCAAACCGCAGACGGGCTTTTTCGTTTTTTCGGCGATTTTCCTCAAAAAATGCTCGGCCAAGAGAGGCAAGTCCTCCGTGCGCTCGCGCAAGGGCGGCAGTCGGACCGTGACGCCGTTCAACCGATAGAAGAGATCTTCGCGGAACTTCCCCTCCTCCACCAGCTTGGCCAAGTCCTTGTTGGAGGCCGAGACGACCCTTACATCGACGCGCAAGGTCTCGCTGGAACCGATCGGGCGGATCTCCCCTTCCTGGAGGAAACGGAGCAGCTTGGCCTGGAGATTCAGGCTCATGTCGGCGATCTCATCCAAGAAGATCGTCCCCCCGTTGGCGTACTGAAGAATCCCCTTCTTGTCGGAGACCGCATGGGTGAAGGCGCCCTTTTTATGGCCGAAAAGTTCGGATTCCAGGAGCCCTTCGGGCAAGGCGCTGCAATTCTCGGTGACGAACGGCTTTTTGGCGCGTCCCCCGTTGAAATGAAGGCTGCGGGCGATGGCTTCCTTGCCGGTCCCGGATTCGCCGAAGACCCAAACCGGGATGTCGGCGTCGGTGATGCGGTCCACCAGCGAGAGAACCTCCATCATCCGGGGCGAACGGCCGACGATGTCGCTGTACTCGTTCTTGAGCACGAGCCGCGATTTCTTGACCTCCCGCTCCAAGGCCTGCACCCGGTCCGATTTCTCCGCAACGTCGTCGGAGAGAACGGCGTTGGCGCGCTTTAAGTCTTCGATCATCGACCCTTTTTGGAGGGCTAAGGCGGCCACGCTGGCGAAGGTTTCCATCGCCTCCATCACCGCGCCGTCGAAGATCCCGTCCTGAAAGCGGTGGTCGAGGTAGAAGACCCCGAGGATCCCGTCCGCGCCGCGCACCGGGAGGGCCAGGATGGATCTTAATTTCTTGATGTGCACGCTCTTGGCGTTCCGAAAAAGCGGGTCTTCGAGGGCGTTGTCCGTCACCAGCGGTTCCCCCTTCTGAAGGGCGTGCCGCACGGCGGAGAGGCTGAAAGCGTACTCCTCGGTCTGAAGCTCGTCCTGGGTCACGTTGCGGGCGACGGCGATGCGGTAGCCGGGCAAAGGTCCCAAGCCACCGGAGTCCTTAAGCACGAGAAATCCGTTCTCGGCCCCGGCCAGACGGATGGCGGCCTCCATGAGCCTTTGAAGCACCTCGGTCATGTCTTCCTTCTGCAGGAGGTCCTCGTTTAATTTTTTCAGCGCGGGCAGGACGCCCGGAAGACTCTCTTTCATGGTTACCTCCTCGGACGGCGGAGGCATCGCCTCCCGCCAATCGCCTCGTTCGACGAACGTCACCTGCAAATCCGGCGGAAGCCCGTCGTAGATTTCTTTCAGCCGTTTTTTGGCGTCTTCGGGGTCGCCGGAGACGCTTCCTCGCTGCAATTCGGCGACGACCCTCTCGGCCTCGCCGCCGGGTTCTTGAAGTTCGCTTAAGATGCTTTTCGCCTTCTCGAACCGCCCGACGGAGGCCTCGACAACGGCGAGTTGGCGGAGGTTTTCCTTCAAGTCCTTGGGGTTGCCGAAGAAACGAAAGACGTCATGCGCCTTGTGGAGCCGTTCCAGGGCCGGCGTTAAACGGTCGCGGAGGCGGTCCAAGAAGCCTTGATTGTTCCAGACCAAGGCGAGTTTCAAATCGGAGCCCAACCCCCGCGCGACCTTCTCGGCCGCGCCGTAGGCCGCCTCCGCCGCCTCCATCTCCCGGTGCTCGCAGGCGAGATTCCCCTCTTGCAGGAGGGTCGAGAACTCGCCCTCCGCGTGCCCTTCCTCGCGGTAGAGGGCGCCGGCTTCCTCCAACAGCTGCCGGGCCCCGGGCCAATCCCCTTCCCGCGACCGGACGACGGCCAAGTGCCTCAAGATCTCCGCCCGCCGCCAGCCGCGGGAGTCCGCCCGATCGAGGCCTTTTTTAAAAAGCTCCCGGGCGGCGGCCGTATTGCCCCGCTCCAACTCCAGAAGCCCCAGCGTCGAAAGCGTGCGAAGCGCATGCGGCGCCAGATCAGCGGCGTCCGGATGGCGTCCGACCTCTTGAAGACAGCGACGAAGCCTCGTCTCCGCCTCTTCGGCACGGCCGAGGTTCAGCAGGTTCAGGCCCGTCACCAGCCAGTATTTGACCTCTTTGAGGGCCGCGGACTCGTCCTTCGCCTTCAACGAAAACCATTGGTCGCAAACGGACAGCGCATCTTCCAAGCGCCCCAAATCGCCCAAGAGGTTCGTCTTAAGCCTGAGAAGCCGCGACGTGTCCGCGGGGTCCGCGACGAGGCCCAGGGCGAAGTCGACCACCGCAAGGGCCTCCGGCGCCCTCGCCTCTTTTCTCAAATCCTCGGCGACGCCGAGGGCGCCGGCCGCCAAGGCGTCGGAAGAAACGTCCCCCAATCGCGATTTCAAAAGCTCCTTCGGGGGATCGTATTCGGCGATCAACTCCTTCCATCCGGCCTTCAACCTCCCGCGCGCGATTTTTCCCGCGGACTTGAGACGGTTCAACGTTTCCACGACGCGGGCGGGATTGCCCCCGGTTCGCTGCCGCACGAGCCCGCAGGCCGCGCGGGCGTCTTCGACGTCCAGCGCGCCCCTGAGGAGGGAGAGGACGTCCTTCTCGCTTAAGTCGCCCAATCGAAATTCGCGGACGAGGCCCGAGGCGACTAAGTTTTGGAAAAACCGCGCCGTCTCCGGGGTCAGACGGTCGTCGTTCCAAGTCAAAATGGCCGCCGCCCCCCGAGCGGGCAACGACCGGAGCGAATCGAACAGGACTCTCAATTCCTCCGGCGAGGATTCGTGCAGATCCGGAAATTCGCGGAGATCGGCGCCCTTCATCGCGGCCTCGAAGGCCGTCTCGCGCGCGAAACGCGTCTTGCCCACGCCGGCAGGCCCATGAACGCCGAAGAGCGCCGAACGTTCCCCCAATCCCGCCAGGGCCTCCTGCGCCGCCGCGAAATGCGCCTCTGCGCCCAGCATGCGTACCGGATAATAGTCGGCGCCCACCTCCGGTTCCTTCCACTCTCCCTGCTCCAATATCTCCAGAATTTTCCCCGCGTCCGGCAGCCGCTCCGACAGATCGGAGACGATCATCCGGTCGATCACGCGCGCGGCAAGAGCGAATTCCTTCAAGGCCGGCGCCGCATCGAGAAGCGGTTTCGGCCGAAAGCGGATCATGGCCTGCAGACTCGGACAGCCGCTGCGCGGGTGCAGCCCCGACAGGGCTTCGTAAAAAATCGTGCCCAGGGAAAAGAGATCGCTCGCGGGCAGAAGGCGGCCGTCGATCCGTTCCGGGGCCATGTAGGGAAAAGTGGCGATCTCGGCCGTCGCAGGGTCCTCCGGAAGGACGCTGACATCGAGGACGCGCAGCTTCCGTTCGCGATCGATCAGGAGGTTTTTGGGAGACAGGTCGCCGTGGCGGATGCCTTGGGAATGGAGGTGCTTGAGGACGTCCAGCGCCTCCCGAAACCAATGCAAGATTTCGGAGGCCTTCGCCGAACGCGCCGCATCCAGAATCTCCGCGCCTTCGACGTAATCCATCCAGTAACAGGGGCCCCTATCCTCGCCGAAGACGGGATCGCTCTTCAGCAAATAACCTTGCACGGACACGATGCTCGAGTGGCGCAGTCTCAAGAGAAGGCGAACCTGCTGCTCGAATAAAGCCTTCTCCTTCACCCCCAGTCCCGACAGCACCTTAACCGCGACGTCTCCGCCCTCCGGCGAAACCGCGCGATAAACTTCCCCTTTACCCCCGACTCCCCGCCGCTCACGAAGACGCCATGCCATGGTACCAGTTTATGCCTAATATGTTCATCTATCAACACATAATAGGATGCTCATTTTGTTCAATTTATAAAATATTCCCTTAAAAATATAATAAATTCGTACGTTTATTTGTCGGCATATCTTTTGCTTTATTTCTAAATCCATCAGGGGGAACTGATGGGAGTTGGAACCAAAAATAATCCGAATTACGATCCCTACGCCAATTTGCCGAAGCAGGTCGACTATTCGCCCATCCTTCCCGCGCTCTCCGAAAATCAAAAGGTGGTTGATCTGGCCCAAGTCCAGTCCCAGATCTTCAGCATCCAACAGGTGAATCTCGATCGTGAGATGCAGTTCGCGATGAACACGCAGCTGGGCGTCGCGAAGCTCGACGAGCACCTCAGCGAAATCAAGCTCGACTACATGCAGCGGATGTCGGCCCTGGAAAATCGCCATCAGGAAAAAATGGCCGCTTCGACCGGGGACATTCCGTCACCGGCAACGGATGACTAGGTCGCGTCCGCTTTATCCAAAAAATGGGAGAAGGGAAAATGCATCACCGTAAATCGGAACGTTTGGAAATCTCTACGAGACCGCATTCTGACTCCGGCTTCAGCTCCATGGACGACCCGGTTCTGGCGCGCGTCCAGTCGGCGCTGTCGAGCATGGCGAACGACGTCGGACAGATGATGATCGAACTCGGGAGGCCGTCCCAAAATACCGGCATGACGATGATGGGCGACTGGATACATCTGCTCGCCAACCGCGCGGAGCGATCGTCCGCGGATCACGCGCCGCGCGGAGGCGGATCCGGAGCGCCGCACGCAGCGAATCCCTCCCTGGCTCCGGCGCTTGCAAACGCCGGCCAGGCCTTAAACGCGATTCCTGCGGGTCGCCAATCGCCTGCGAAGGGCAATGCGCCGGCGAACTCTCCGGCGACGCCGGCCGTCAAGCAACCGGCCGAGGCCAAGAAGCAGCCGAATGGTAAAAAACCGGCGTCCTGGTTGGAACCGGCCACGGTGAAGACGACTGCGCCGGTGATCAAGACCGCAAAACCGGTGGCCGCCAAAGCAGCGACGCCGGAACCCTCGGGATCCCTGAACTACACGCCCGGCCCGGAAGCGCCCTCGTCGACGTCGGCGGCCTGCTCGGCGCCTCCGCCGGTGCCGATGTCGACTCCCGAAGCCCCGGCGTCCGCCTAAGACAGAAAATTCAGGAGTAATTCACCCATGAGAGAATCCGTTTCCAAAGTTTTTCCGGGTTTCGTCGATACGAACAAGAACGGAAAACTGGACGAGAACGATCAGATCCGGGTCCTGATGGAGGTCCCCGGGAGCAGCCACGCCCGCAAGACGACCGTCTCCGCCAAGGATTTCTTCTCCGGCGCCGTCGCGCTCAAAGACCCGGCCCATCAATCCCTCCCTCCCGCGGAGAGATGGCGACTGATGCCTGGAGTCCGATCGCAAAATATCGCTCCCACGCTTTGGGCCTACTCCGAAAAATCGAGCGAGGAGACCCAGCACGCGATCGATCGTTCTTGGAAAACCTACGAAGGCGATTCCGCCGCAGCGAAGGCCTCGGAAGACATCGTCATCCGAAACAATTTGCACGTCTCGCAGCCTACAGCCCTGTCGCCGGAGGAAAGAGCGGGGATCGTCGGCATTCTCGAAAGGACCCGCGACCGCATCCAAGGTCGCCGGGACTACGACTCGGGCAACAAAGACTACATCCTGGGCGTCCTCCGCGAGACCATCAGCGTGCTGAAGGACGCCGGAAGCCCTATCTTCTGGGGGCATATTAAGGCGACGACGCGCGCGGGTGGCATTATTCCTGCGGTCGGCTATTTCGATCCGAAAGGCGACCGGGTCTTTCTGGAGCCCGCCTTGAAGGGATCCACCGTCTCGCCCATCATGCTCGCCTCCGCGTTGGTTCACGAGGTCAAGCACCGTATGAACTCCACGGCCCACGTCCCATCCTGGTGGGAAAGGCACAATCCTTTCTCGAGCGAAATGCCCCCCAAACGGGATTCGATGCCGCTCGATGAAGACGAGACCGACGCCTACCTGACCCAGGGCGCGATCTTCGCCAACCCCGGCGTCCCGGAAGACGCCAACACGGAGGAAACCGGCCGGAACGGAACGCCGCTGAACGACGTGAGCATGGCGCAGACTATCCGCGGGACAGGTGACCGCGAAACGCAAACGGAGCGCCTGCAAAAATTGACCTCCATCGACAGGGCCCTGGCCTCCGGAGACCGGATCCGCGCCAAGGAACTGGCCGCCGGTTTGGATTCGCGAATTGGCAGAGGCGTGAGCGCCGACGCCTCGGTCGCCGAGGCCATCGAGCTCGTCAAGGGCGAGGAGATGGGACCCAACGTCTTCGTGATCCCGCCGTCGGGCAACCATTTCAATTAACGAAACCATCAAGGGGGACCCATGGGAAGCAATCACATCGTCTTTTCACCGGAAACGATCTTAAACCTCATCCGCGAGGCGGAGGGGCCTGAGGCCGCCGCGAAAGCGGCCCTGGAATTCGCGGAAAGAAACAACGCCGCCAGCGCCGCCAAGACCATCATCCAGCCGGCGGTTGAATTCGTTCGATCCGCCCCGCCTCCCTCCGCGCCTCCGGCACCGCCTGTGAACTTCGTCAGCCCGTCCGGCCGGATGTTCCTGCAGGTCCAGCCGGCCCAATACCGGGAAGCCTTCCTTCAGGCGGCTCGGGCCGCCGTCAACAATCCCACCGTTCAAAAAACGGCCGTCGGCACCGGAACCGGCGCGACGGCGGCCACGGGATTCGCGGGGACCGTCGGCGCCGTCTTCGGCGCGGAGTCCCTCGGAGCCATCGGCTCGATGGGAGGCGCGGCGATCGGCGTGGCGGCCGGCGCGGTCGTCGTCGCCGGGGCCGTGGGCGTCGGGATCGGCGTCGGACTCGATTACTTGACCGGCGCCCTCAGCGACAACGGACGAACGCTGTCGGACC
>DASUFF010000081.1:0-16085 GCA_036274695.1 bacterium
TGGGTACTTAAGGTCAACGTCACGTTTTTATAATCATGCAAAAAGATGTCAGGATGGTGATCCATGCCTTCGGCCTCCGCCCCCACCCGATTCACGAAGTCGAGAGCCGCTGCAAAATTCTTAAGGGTATACGTCCGGCGGATCGCCGGTTTCCCTTCCAATAGGGTCCAAGTTGCCGTTTTCTTTAGATATCCAACAATTTCATCGCCGGAAAGCAGTTTAGCCATTCTGCCCCCTTTCGCATACTGAGATCATCAATCTTTCTGCCAGTCTACGCAACTCGAAGTCATTTACAGATCGAAATGCAGCAACATTCTGGGTTTTGCGTCGATAACCAAAACGGAGCTGGATTCACTTTAGAGAACACAACCGATGCCTCAACCGACCTTAGAACAAGTGCTGAACTTCTTCCGGGATCACGCCCTGCCCGCGAATCCCTTGGCGCCTTATGACACCGCCACGGTGGCCGGCCTTCCCGTCTGCGGCCCGGACGATTCGCCCACCTACCGCATGCTGGGCTATCCGAACAACCCCAACGGCGTCTTCTATCTGCCTCCCAACCAGGTCAGCCCCCAGGCCCCGTTTCCTAATCCCGACGACTCCCTTTTAAGGCGCGTGCTGACCGGAACCGGCGGCTTGGTTTACCAGCGCGAAGGGCGCGGCCAGGGCGGCGCGCGCGTTCCCCTCGGCATGGGAGCCCTCCATCTGTGCCGCTCCGAAAGCCCGGTGGGGAACTCGGGCCGCTACACGGTCTCGGTCTCCGATAACACCGTCATCAACAATCAGCCCGGCAACCCGGCCCCCTTGCGCCGCGTGAACTTCTCCTTCACCCAGCCGGAAATCGAGGCCATCGTCCACGGCCTCCGCCGGGCCGACGGAACCATCTTCACGCTGGCCGGCGACCACTACCAGGTCGATGCAAGCAACCACTCCCAATTGAGCCTGATGCCGGACCGCAACGAATTGGAGCAGATCATCGCGCTGATCCGCGCGAACGGATCCGTCGCGATTCCCGCGGGGGCGCGCCGCGAGGAAATGATCGGACGCCTGCAGGATTTCATCCGGACGGAAGCGGCGCAGGGCCAGGTTCTTGACGAGCAGCTCCGTTGGCCTCCCTGGAAAATCGCGCTCTACAGTATCCTCGCCAGCGTCCTCCCCTCGATCGGCATCATGTACTGGATGCAGCAGCGCAACGAACGCCTCATGCGCGAAATGCAGCAGGGACCGAGGATCGATATCGCCGAGCTCTTCGAAGACCCCACGGACTCCATGCGCTCGCGCGACCGCGTCACGGTCCCCGAAAGCCAGCGCCGTTACGTCGAGGCCATCCGCAGCCGGTTCAACCAGGGCAGTTTCCCCCACGTCGTGCTGTCCGGTCCCTCCGGTTCCGGTAAATCCTTCACCGCCGACCTGATCGGCAAGCTCGCCGTCAACGGCCAGTTGGGCGTGGAGGCTTTTCAAGGCCAGGACGTCCACTTCGTCCGGATCGACGCCAAGGAAATCGTCCGTTCCGCCGGTTCCTGGCAGAACGGCGCCCAAGCGCGCTTCTTCGAGGTTTTGAACCAGCTGACGAAGGACCACAGAGGCCCGATCATCATTCATCTGCTCGAGGCCGACAAGTTCGCAGCCGCCGGCCAAGGGCCCGGTAACCAGCCTCTGAACCTCTTGAAGGAACTCTACACGATCATGGAAGGCGTGAATCCGCAGTACCGGAACGTCCATTTCATCCTGGACTCCACCCGCTGGCAGACCATTCAAGAAGCCGCGCCCGACATGCTCCGCCGCGCCCAGTTCATGGAGATCATCCCGACGACGCCGGAAGACCTGCGCAGCGCGGTCGAAAACGGCATCCGCACCCGCCGCACGAGCCACAAGGACGACCGCATCCGCGCGCGCTTCGAGCGCATCACCTTCTCTCCGGACGCGTTGGACGCCATCACGGCTTTGGGCGAATACCGCGACGGCGCACCGCCCAGCAGCCATTTGGACTTGGTCGACAAACTGGCGGAGCAGGCGTCCCAGCATACGACGGGCAATCTGGTCATCTCGCGCGAACACGTGCTGCGCTATATCGCCCGGGACCGGGGCATGCCGGTCACTCAAGTCCGGGAACTGCTCACCCAACGCTTGGGGACCGAAGGGATCCGAAACAACCCGCGCATCCAGGCGGCCATTTTGGAAGGGTTTTACCGCGCTTATCCCCAACCGATGCGCGGACAAGTCAATCCGATGGCCCTGGCGGCCGTGGCCGAAGCCAACCCGGCTTCGATCTTCGAGGACTCGGCCAACCACGACGCGCCCCCGACCGACACGAACCCAAGGCCCACCGGCACGGGCAATCCGCCGCCCTCGGGCAACGCGACGGTCGCCGACGGCCCCGTCGTCCGCGGCGCCGACTTCCGTCCGGGCAACGTGGCCAACACGGCCACCGAGGCCATCGTCCGCGCGCAACTTCTCCAGCGCTACCCTCACTTCCTCTCGCAGGGAGGGCGCGAGGCCCTGCAAGACAATCAGCCCCTGCCGGCAGAGGGGGCCGTCGCCAGCGAGTACAGGACCGAAGTCAACGCGCTGGTCAATCGCGTCATGGCCCAGTACGCGTTGCGCATGGATCCGAGCAATCCCAACTCGGCCGAGCGCACCACCATGGAGCGGCGATGGGCCGACGAAGCCCGCGAAAACGGCGTCGTCGCCCGCGACGGCGTGCCGGACGCCTTCCTCCGGGAGATCGCCGACCGCTACATCGCCGACCAGGCGGCCCGCCCGGCGTCTCCGTTCAACGGCAACACCGGCAGCTTCCGTCCCGCCGACCGCCTGGACGCCGCCGAGTTCGAACGGCACATGGACCTGCTCCGGCACATCGGAAGATAAGCCCCTTCGCCCGTCTCAGTTCTACCCCGCGACAACTCGCCCCGCTTTTCGCCGAAAACCATAGTGGAGCCTTGAACCGCTCCGGGAGCGAAAAGGACCATGGGCGATCCGACTCTGGCGCAACTGCTGAACTTCTTCCGAACGAATCCTCTGCCTGAGGAGCCGACCGAGGACTATGCCGACTACACGGTGGAGAGCCTGTCTCCCTGCGGCGCGGACGATTCGCCCACGTACCGGATGCTCGGCTATCCGAACGGTCCGGACCACGTCCTCTTTCTCCCCCCGGACCAGATCGCATCGCCGGATGCCTTCTTAAATCCGGACGACGAACTCTTACGGCGAGTTCTCACGGGAACGGGCGGCCTCGTCTACGAGCGCGAGGGACGCAGCGCCGGCGGCGAGACGGTCCCGATGGGCCGCGGCGCCCTGCACCTCTGCCGCTCCGAAAGCCCGGCGGGAGACACCGGCCTCTATACCGTTTCCGTCTCCGACAACGCCGTCCTCAACAACGCCCCCGGCAACCCGGCGCCCTTAAGGCGCGTGCCCATCGCCCTCACGCAGTCCGAAATCGAGGCCATCGTCCACGGCCTCCGGAGGGCGGACGGCACCATTTTCACCCTCGACGGGGACCACTATTTGGTCGACGAGCTCCAGCACTCCCAATTGAGCCTGATGCCGGACCGTAACGAATTGGAGCAGATCATTGAATTGATCGAAGCCGACGGCTCCCCCGCCATCCCGCCGGGAGAGCGGCGCGAGGCCATCGTCGCCGCCTTGAACGATTTCATCCGGGCGGAGGCCGCCCAGTCCGACATCTTGGCGGAGCAGCTCCGCTGGCCGCCGGCCTTGATCGCCGGCTTGAGCGTCGTAGCCAGCATCGTTCCGTCCGTCGCCCTCATGATCTGGATGCAGCGGCGAAACGAAAGGCTCATGCGCGAGCTCCAGCAAGGGCCTAGGATCAACACAGCGGAACTTTTCAACGACCCCACGGGCACCATGCGCACCTCCGACCGCATCGTCATCCCGGAGAGCCAGCGCCGGTATGTGGAAGCCGTCCGCAGCCGCTTCAACCAGGGCCAGTTCGCCCACATCGTGCTCTCCGGACCTTCCGGCTCCGGCAAATCCTTCACCGCCGACTTAATTGGCCGGCTCGCCGTCAACGGACAGCTTGGTGTGGAGGGTTTCGCGGGCCGGCCGGTCCGGTTCGTCCGCATCGACGCCAACGACGTCATCCGCTCCGCCGGTTCCTGGCAGAACGGCGCCCAGGCGCGCTTCTTCGAAGTTTTGAACGAGCTTACGCGGGACCACACCGGCCCGCTCATCATCCACCTGCTCGAGGCCGACAAATTCGCCGCCGCCGGCCAAGGTCCGGGCAACCAGCCTTTGAACCTGTTGAAAGAGCTGTACACGATCATGGAAGGCGTAAACCCGCAGTACCGGGACGTCCACTTCATCCTCGACTCCACCCGCTGGCAGATCATCCGCGAAGCGGCGCCCGACATGCTCCGCCGCGCCCAGTTCATGGAGATCATCCCGACGACGCCCGAGGACCTGCGCAGCGCCCTGGAATCCGGCGTCCGCAGCCGCCGCACAAGCCACGCCGACGACCGCATCCGCGCCCGCTTCGAGCGCATCACCTTCTCGCCGGACGCCCTGGATGCCATCACGGCGATGGGCGAATACCGCGACGGCGCGCCGCCCTCGAGCCATCTCTCGATGATCGACACGCTGGCGGAAGAGGCCTCGCAGCACACGACCGGCCCCCTCACGATCACGCGCGAGCACGTCCTGCGGCTCGTCGCCCGCGACCGCGCCCTGCCCATCGCCGAGGTCCGGCGGGAACTCGAGACCAGGCTCGGAACCGAAGGCATCCGGCAGAATCCGCGCATCCAGTCGGCCATTTTGGAAGGCTTTTACCGCGCCTACCCCGAGCCGATGCGCGGGCGCGTAAACCCCATGGACCTGGCGGCAGTGGCCGACGCGAATCCGGCCTCACTCTTCGACAGCGCCCCCGAGATCGTCCCTGACACGTTGGCCGCAACGCCGGTCCCTTTTCCGCCGCTACCGCCGGAATGGAGAGCTCCGAACGAGTGGAGAGAGATCCTAACGAATCGCGTGAATGTTCGAATCTTCACAGATGCCATCAGTGAGACGACGCCGATGCTTGGCGAGTTTGATTCGCGCCGTTTCCGGCGCAATCACGCGAATATCCCAGAAACGGAAAGCATGACCGTGGAGGAAACCCTTCGAAGATTTTCGCGCGAGGACCTTGCAATGGCGCGGGCCGATTTCACACGGCTTGGAATTGACATCATAAGGTCTCCCGAAAGGGCGATCTATCAGCTGTATCTCAGTGCGCTCAATGCCGAGCTGAACAGAGGCCCGGTCAGAGCTCGGCTGAATGAACACCAGCTAAAAATCTTGGAGGAACGCGGCGCGAAGTTCGAGTCTCGTATGAGAGCCGCGGGAGGATTGTCCCGATCCTCGGACGCACCGCCGCCCCCCGCCGGTCCCGTCGCCCCCGAAAGTCCGCGGCCTCCCACCGAATCGATCGTGGAGAGCGCCGTGATCCGCGGCGCCGACGCAAGACCGGTCGACGGCATCGACGCCGACGTCGTCCGCGCCCAAATCCTCCAGCGTTTCCCCCGCTTCCTCTCCCAGGCCGCGCACGAGGCCCTGGAGGACGGAGAACCGCTGCCGACGGGGTCCGACGCCATCAACGAACGTTTCGCCCGCGAGGTCGAGGCCCTGACCAACCGCATCGTCGCCGAATACCACAGCCGCATGGAAACCGACCGCGCCGACATCGACCGGCGCTGGGAGGATCAAGCCCGCGAGGCCGGGTACGTCATCCGCGAAGGCGTGCCCGACAGCTTCCTGCGCGAGGTGGCCGACGCCTACATCGCCCGCGAGGCCGCCCGCTCCTCCTCGCCGCTCCGCGGCGCCGCTTCCGGCTTCCGCGCCGACGCCGACCGCGCCCTGGACACCGCCGAGTTCGAGCGGCACATGGAGCTCTTACGGCATATCGGCCGATGACCGGAATCTCGGCATCGAAACCAAATAAGCCATATTGACTGCTGGTATGCTGACTGGTATCTTGACCGTCGTATGGCGACGGCCAAGAAAATCACCATTCAAGTCCCCGACGACCTTCTGAAGAAGGCGCAGGACGCCACGGGGTTGGGAATCACGCCCACGATCCTCCAAGGGCTCGAGATCATCGCCGCGGGGCGCGCCTACGAGAAACTCCTCAAGCTGAAGGGCAAGGTCAAATTCTCCCTCGATATGAAGTCTCTTCGAGAGGATCGATGATCGCCGTCGATTCTAGCTCTTTTATCGCGTTTCTTTCGGGAGACGAAGGCGATGATGTCGACGCGGTCGCCATCGCTTTGGCTCAGAAACAAGCCGTCCTTCCGCCGGTGGCGCTTTCCGAGTTGTTGAGCGATCCGAAACTCCCTCAAGCCGTCGCGACGCTCCTGAAACAATTGCCTCTTTTGCCTCTCACGGAAGGTTTTTGGGAACGCGTCGGTTCGATGCGATCCCGCATTCTCAAATCCGGCCGAAAAGCCCGCCTCGCCGACGCCCTGATCGCCCAATCATGCCTCGACCACGACGTGGCTCTGGTCACGCGAGACGACGATTTCCGACATTTCGCCCAGGCGGGGAAATTGAAGATCCTGTAGCGTTTCGTTGACTCAAGAACACACTTATCCCGGCCCGTTCGGGCCCGTTCCACAACACCACGCTTTTTCCGCCGATAACCACAACGGGAGTGAATTCCCGAAGAGGAGATCTGGGAGATGGCGCCGCCGACACCGACACAGCCTGCAAAGCCGGGACAGACGCCGAGGTTGCCGACTCTCGACGAGTTGCTGAACTTCTTTTGGACCACCGACATGCCCGGGGAGACGGATGCCGAGTTCAAGGACGCGACGGTGGAGTCGATCCGCGAGTGCCGTCCCAACGACACCTTCTATAAGCGGATGTTTGGACTCTCCAATAAGCCCAACAACGTCTATTTCGGCGAGCCGGGGACCAAGGCGGGGGAGAATTTGCAGGACGTCGATTCGAGCCTCTACGGCCGCTACGCCTTCGCGACGGGCTGGCTGAGGTACCTCCATACGACGAGCACCAAAGGCGGAGGCGAGGTCAAAACCACCGCCAAACTGGACCTGTGCCGCAGCGCGACCCCTTCCTCGGGTAGCGGCGCCTCCGCGCGTTATCCGGTCTACGCCACCAACAAGGTCGATCCGGTCAAAGACGACGAGGACATCTTGAAGCACACCGCTCCCGTGGGAGGGATGCGGGACATCGATTTCGATTTCCGGCAGGAGGAGATCATCGACATCGTCAAGGGCGCCAAGATCGACGGCGCCCATTACGGCGTTCACGAAGACGACCACACGCGCCTGATGATCACCCCGGATCCGGCGCTGGCCGACCGGATCGTCCGCTTCATCACGAGCGACACGTCGCCCGTCGCATCCGACCGCCGCGAGGCCATGATCAAGGCCGTCAACGAGGCGACGGGAAAGTCCGTGAAGTCGATCAGCGACGACGACATCCTGAAAAACGCCCCCCGCCAGCCGAACCTGCTCGACCCGTTGGTCGGCATCCAGTTGACCGATAAGGAAATCGTCAACTTGGTCCGCGGCAGCGGCCTGTTGGATACCAGCCAATTCGCCGTTTCGCCGAGCTCCCCGGGCTTGTTTTTCGTCGCGCACAATTTGCGTCTCACCAAAGGCCTTGCGGGATGGCTGGAAAAAGATCCCAAGGCCGCGCAACTTTTCCCCGAAGCCTCCCGTCGCACGGAAATAGCGACGGCCATCCGCGCAAATACCAAGATGGAGGATGATCAGAGCGAGTGGCCTCCGTGGAAGATCGCCATGTATAGCGTCATCGCCAGCATCGTTCCGTCGGTCGGACTCATGGTGTGGATGCAGAAGCGCAATGAAAGGATCATGAGGGAACTGCAACAGGGCCCGAAGACCGACCCCACGAAGATGTTCACCGATCCTACGGAGTCGATGCGCTCCAAGGACGCCGTCGAAGTGCCCAAGAGCCAGGAACGCTATGTGGATGCCGTCCGCAGCCGTTTCAATCAGGGGCAGTTTCCCCACGTCGTCCTCTCCGGCCCCTCCGGCTCCGGTAAATCCTTCACCGCGGACATCATCGGCCGGCTCGCCGTCAACGGCCAGTTGGGCGTGGAGGCTTTTCAAGGCCAGAACGTCCGCTTCGTCCGCATCGACGCCACCGACATCATCCGCGAAGCCGGCGCTTGGCAGAACGGCGCCCAGACGCGCTTCTTCGAAGTTTTGGACCACCTGACAAAGGAAACGAAGGGGCCCATCGTCATCCACCTGCTCGAGGCCGACAAATTCGCCGCCGCCGGCCAGGGACCGGGCAACCAGCCGCTGAACCTGCTCAAGGACCTTTATACGATCATGGAAGGCATGAACCCGCAGTACCGGAACGTCCACTTCATCCTGGATTCCACCCGTTGGCAGACCATCCAGGAAGCGGCTCCCGACATGCTCCGCCGCGCCCAGTTCATGGAGATCGTCCCGGCCACTCCCGAAGACCTGCGCAAAGCCCTGGATTCCGGAATCGAATCGCGTCGCCTGAAACACAAAGACGACCGCATTCGTCAGCGGTTCGAACGCATCGGCTTTTCTTCGGAAGCGCTCGACGCCGTCGCCGCCTTGGGCGAGTACCGCGACGGCGCGCCGCCATCGAGCCATCTTTCGTTGATCGATAAATTGGCGGAAGAAGCTTCCCAACATACTTCCGGAAAATTCACGATCACTCAGGATCACGTTCTACGTCTGGTGGCCAGGGAGAAGGCCCTCCCCATCGCGCAAGTGAAGCAGGAATTGGAACGCCGCCTGGGAGGCGAAGGGGTCGCGCGGAATCCGCGTATTCAATCGGCCATCATGGAGGGATTCTACCGCGCTTATCCGAACCCGATGAATGGCCGCGTCAATCCCATGAATGTCGATGCCCTCAACAAACAAAACGGGGCGTCGATTTTCGCGGATTCGTCCGCCGAATCCATCCCGACCGACCTTCTCGGCACCGGCGAATACGAGATGTTCAAACAGATGAAGACCGAGCAGTTGAAGGCCGTCATCGCCAAGCTGATTCCGGATATTTCCAAGCCGGAGCACGCGCGAACTTTCGACGCCCTGGTCGAACGCGCCTTCGAAGCCTACGAAAAAAAGCCGATCGACGGCCTCACGAGCGATCCGAAGTTCAAGGACTTCCTCCGCACGTCGATCGTCGAGATCAGATCCGCATCGACGGTGCCGGCCAACGGTCCGAGGCCGACGAACGCTAGCGCCCCTACGAAATCCGCATCCCTCACCGACGTCGACGCGGCCCCGTCCCCGAAAATCGACAAGGACGCCCTCGCCCGCCGGATCGCCGCGCGCTACCCGCAATTCCTCTCGCTCGGCGCGAAGAACGCCCTGGACAATGATAAGACCCCGGCGATGGACGACCTGATCGACAGCCGCTTCGAACGCCGGTTCGATACCCTCGTCAACCTGGTCTACAACGAATACACCGACCGGATGGAATCCCACCCCGCGGACATGGCAGACCTGTGGAAGAAGTCGCCGGACGCCTTCATCAAGGAGATCGCGGACCCGTACATCGAGAGGGACGCCAAAAAGACCGATTCCCCGTTCCGGGATGAAGCCGTGAGGAAGGGCTTCCAGGAAGACTCCGAGCGCGATGTCGACGCCAAAGAGCTCGAGAAGCGCATGGACCTCATGAAGGACATGAAATTCATCGGACGCTAGACTCCCGGAATCGCCTGCGCTACGCCGGTCTCATGAAAGCCATCCGCATCCACGCCCACGGAGGGCCCGAGGTCCTCGAACTCGACGACATCGAAGTCCCGGAAGCCCGGGCCGAGCACGTCCTCGTGCGCATGAAGGCCGTCGCCATGAACCACATGGACCTCTGGGTCCGCAAAGGGATGCCCGGCGTAACGATTCCGCTGCCGATCATTTTGGGGTGCGAGGGATCGGGTGTCGTCGAGGGAACGGGCGACGAAGTTTTGATCGCCCCCTCGACCAGCTGCCGGGCGTGCGAGGCCTGTCTCTCCGGCAACGACCACTACTGCCGCCAATACAAGATCTACGGGGAACACCGGGACGGACTGGACGCAGAGTACGTTCTGGTCCCCGCCTACAATGTTTTTCCCAAACCGAAGCATCTCTCTTTCGAAGAAGCCGCCGCTCTCCCTCTGACTTTCCTCACGGCGTGGCAAATGCTCGTCGACCGGGCCCAGGTAGCATCCGGCCAAACGGTGCTCGTCATGGCGGCGGCCTCCGGCGTCGGCTCGGCCGGCGTCCAGATCGCCAAGCTCTTCGGGGCGCGCGTGATCGCCACGGCGAGCGACGAAACGAAATTTTCCAAGATTCAGGAGCTGGGAGCGGACCACGTCATCAATCACCGCAAGCAGGACATCGCCGAAGAGGTGAAGAAGCTCACCGACCGGCGGGGCGTCGATGTCGTCTTCGAGCACGTGGGCGTCTCGGTCTGGGAGAAATGTCTCAAGAGCCTGGCCTTCGCCGGAAAGCTGGTGACCTGCGGCGCGACGACCGGGCCGGAGGTTAAGCTGGACCTCCGCCACATCTTCATCAAGCAGCAACAGATCTTGGGATCGACAATGGGCCCCAAAGCCAGCCTGTTTAAGATTTTGAGGCTCGTTTCCGAGGGGAAGCTTTCGCCGGTTTTGGATCGGGTTTTTCCTTTTTCGGAGGTTGTTTCGGCGCATCGGAGGCTGGAGCAGGGTTCTCAGATGGGGAAGATTGTCCTGACGCCGTAGACTCGGGCTTCGATTCCGGCTTCGCCGACGCGTATCCGTCCTTGTACCACCCGCCGCCCTTCAACTGGAATCCGGCGAGCGAGAGGAGCTTCTTCAGCTTCCCCTTGCACTCGGGGCATCGCGTCAGCGGCGCGTCGGTGATCTTCTGCGCCACCTCGTGGTGCCGTTTGCACTTCTCACATTGATATTCGTAAATGGGCATAGTTGCTGTATAAACCTCTTTCATGATTCCCCGCCACATCCAAAAAATCAAATCTTTCCTGGCGATGGACATCGTGGAAAAGCTCGAGCGGCGCCGCGCCGCCGGGCGGCCGACGATCTCCTTTTCGCTCGGCGAGCCGGACGTCCAGCCGCCCGAGTCCGTGCGGCGCGCCTGCATGCACGCCCTGGAGCAGGATTTTACGAAATACACCTCGACTCAGGGATTGCCGGAGCTGCGCGAGGCGATCTCCGCCGATTACAAGCGCAAGTACGACGTGACCGTCGATCCGAACCGGATCCTGGTCACCGGCGGAACGTCGCCCGCCCTTCTCCTGGTTTTCTCCGTCCTGCTCGGCCCCGGCGACAACGCCATCGTTTCCAACCCTCACTACCCCTGCTATCCGGCCTTCGTCGAATACCTGAAGGCCAAACCCAATTACGTGGAGGTCTTCGAGGAGGACGGCTTCCAATACCGCCCGGAGGAGATCGAAAAGAAGATCGGGCCGAAGACGAAGGCCATCCTCGTCAATTCGCCGTCCAATCCAACGGGCACGCTGCTTCCGGACGCCTCGATGGAGGCCATCGCCGCCCTGGCCGACAAGAACCGCTGGATCGTCTCCGACGAGATTTATCACAACTTGGTCTACGAGGGCCGCGAGCGGTCCATCTTGGAGTTCACCGACAATGCCTTCGTGCTCAACGGCTTTTCCAAATCCTACGCGATGACCGGCTACCGCCTGGGCTACGTCATCGCGCCGAAACCCTTCGTACGCACGATGCAGATCCTGCACCAGAATTTCTACATTTCCGCCAACTCCTTCGTTCAGAAGGCCGGTGTCGCGGCCCTGCAGGAAGGCGAGAAGTACCTGCGCAAGATCCGCCAGATTTTCGACGAACGGCGCAAAGTTATGCTCGAAGGCGTCGAAAAGCTGGGATTCAAGGTGGCGGTGAGACCGACCGGCGCCTTCTACGTGTTCGCCAACGTCAAGCACCTCACGAACGACTCGCATGCGTTCGCCCTGGACCTGCTGGAGCAGACCGACGTGGGCGTGACGCCCGGCATTGATTTCGGTTCGGGTGGAGAAGGCTATCTGCGTTTTTCCTACGCGACGTCGGTGGAGAAGATCCGCGAGGGGTTGGAGAGGATTGAGAGGTATTTGAGGGGATAACTCCCCCAGCCGCTACACCACGAACCTCACCATCATCTCGATCGGATTCAAATACCCCAGCAATCTGCCCAAAACGATGGCCACCGAGACCCCCGCGATGTCCGAATCGCTAAAAGGCGTCCTTCGCAAACGATCGGCGTGATTGTAGGCGAGGATGCCGAGGGCCGTCGCCGCGCCCGCGCTGACACCGGCCCCGACCACGTGGCTCACGGGATGAGCGGGTTGCGAAAAGCCGGCGCACAACGATTCCAAAAGGACGGCGGCCACGAAGGGCTGCGGCGTCGCCTCGAGGGCGCGCTGTTGGAACCGAAGCGGGTGGATACCGCCGGCCAATCCCATGAACGACGACACAGCCCCGATGGCCGCACTCAAGGCACCCATCATAAAAACACCTCCGTTCGACCCTCCGACTGTCGGCACAAAAGCTCGAAAGATGAGGCCTTTTCAACTCACTGAAAAGAAAGCGTTTTCTAATGAAATGGAAAGAATTGGCATCAGTGTTGTTAATTTTTTATAACTCTATAATTTAGTTAGTAAATAGCAACTTATCTCATTTTCCACCGACAATGGATTTATGGCGGCGCCGTCCATCTATGATTACCTCGATTATCGCGGCTTCCTGAAGGACCGGTTTTACGAGGTCAAAAAAAGGAACCCGCTTTTCTCCTACCAATCCTTCAGTCGCATGGCGGGCGCCAAGTCGACGAGCTTCCTGAAGCTGGTGATCGACGGGAAACGGAATATCTCCGACAGCGGTATCGGCATGATCTCGAAGGGCTTCCATCTCTCGGAACAGGAGCGGAAGTATTTCGAGTGTTTGGTCAAGTTCAACCAGGCCACCGTCCACGAGGAGAAGGATCGCTATTTCCGCGAACTTTCCAAGAACAAACAGTTCCTCGCCGCCAAGCCGATGGCGGCGGCCCAGTATCGGCTGTTGTCGCATTGGTATTACGTCGCCATTTTGGAACTCGTCCGATTGCCGTCGGAGGGGACCAAGACCGTCGCCTGGCTTCACGAACGGCTGCGGCCGGAGGTGGAAACCAAGGAGATCAAGGCCGCGGTGGCGGAACTGGTCCGCCTCGACTTGCTGACGGAAAACAAGACCCACGGACTCTCGAGGAACGAGGCGATGCTCGCGACGGAGGATTCGGTGCGCTCGCTCTCGGCGATCAATTTTCACGTGCAGATGAGCGGCCTCGCCGCCAAAGCGGTGGCGGAGCAAAAGGCGCGCGAGCGCGAGTTCACGACGTTGACCGTGGTTACTTCGGAAAAGAGTTTTCAAAAGGCCAAGGAGGAGATCCGCAAGTTCCGCGATCACCTTCATTCGATCCTCGAACAGGAAGGACAAGAGGGCACGGAAGGCCAGAACGCGCAATCGGCCGGCACGAATTTCGTCAGCCACCTGAACCTGCAACTTTTCCGCCTGAGCGAAACGGAGAAACAATGAAAACCGCGCGGCTCTTTCTCGTGTTGGCTCTCTTGACGACGTCCGGCTGCCTCGCGCAGACGTATCCGGGAATCGTCGTGGGCAATCCGGACACGGAGGATCCTCCGGCTCCATCGAAGCCCGGCGAGATCGAGTCGGGCGACCGCCCCGATCCCTCGCAGGGTCCCGCCCTCGCCGATCCTCAAACTCCGGTCGGCGATCCGGCGGCCCCCGGTCCGATCCAAAAGGACCCCGAAGAGGAGACGCAAGCGGACGCCGACGGCGCGGAAGTTCCGGGCGGCGACCGCGTCGGAGAGACTCCGGACGAAACGCCGCCGCCCGCAGCTTCCAAGCCTCCCCACGCCGATTTCGGCGGCGGCTTCGAAGCCGAAGAAATCCAAGAATAGAAAGGAAACTTTATGAATCTTCCAATTATCCCCTTGCGCATCGGCGTCCCGACCTGCGCCATCGGATTCACGGTGATCTCGGAACCCACCGTCGCCGGGAACGCGCTCCTCATGTTTCAGGCGAGCCAGGCGCTGCCGGACAAGGCCACCTTAACGGACGCCTACCGATTGGCCCTGAGTCAGGCGTCGGGCTTAAAGCGGTTGCCGGCCCTCACCGCGCAGCACCGAAAGTTGTTTCAAGAAGCTCACGAGTGGATCAGTTGCGGCGTGGAGAAAATGCCGGCCGATCTGACGAAGGTCTACGATGATTTCCAACGGGATCCGTCGCTGGCCGGCATCAGCCTGTACTTCGCCCTTCTGGCCGATTGTATCCGCAAAGCCTTATAAGAAGTTTGCGGAGAGAAAATTCAGAAAAAATCCTCGTGCAGCGATCCGGAGAGGTCTTCGGAAAACTCCAGCGCCTCCTTCACCTTCCGCATGGACGCCCGCATGGAGCGGCGCAGCCGGAGGCGCAAGAGCGGACCCAAAAGACGGTGGAAGGGTTTTGCCAAGAGGATCGTGTTGGTCTGCGACCAGACAGTCCCGTTGCCTCTCGTTTCGTACGTCCAGTACCCGCTCAAACGCCCGCACCCCTCGAACCGGAGGACGCGGCACGGCTGACTTTCGACGATCTTGGGCGATGAGCAATGCTCGTTCCAAAGAGGGCGGTTTAAGTCGTTCTGAGTGAACCGCCACACTTCCTCCGCGGGCGCGGCGATGTACAGGCGTTCGGTGATGGTAACGGAGTCTGCCATGGTGCGACGGCGACTATCGCGCCGTTCGAGAAAATGTTGTTACGAAATTAACACTATGTAACGATAATTAATAGAAACAACATCTATTTCGTGCCGATAACGGACCCCGCATGGCAATCCTTAACATCAATCCCCTATTGACGTCGACCCTGATGCATCAGGCGCTGAATCCCGTCTCGCTCGAGACGTCGATCTCCTACCCCATCCTAGCCGAGACCTGTTTTACGGCGCTGGGCGACGGGGAAAGCGCTTCTTTCGCCCGCCGCCTCCGCGTCGAGAACCGGATCGGCGTCGCGTTCAATGTCCTCTTCGACGCAACCCTCTTCGGATTCGTGGACGATCTGCAAAACGCCTGGATCGATCGGAGCCGGACGCAGTCCGAGACGCCTTCCCACATGCCGGAGGACTACGACCGCGCCGCCTCGGCCTTCCGGCTGGCGGTGAGCGACGGCCGGGAGCTCGACAGAATCGACGAGAGCCTGGCGGCCGCCCTCGACCTGGCTCAGACGTTCTCCGGGTCCGTGGGATCGCTTTCGAATTTTCAGGACTGGACGGCCCGCGCGCTGGAACTTTTTCTTCCCGAGGACCGGCCGGCCGTCACCCGCACGCAGACCTGCTTAACCCTCCTGGGCGCCCGCCTGCTTTGGAACAGGGGGATCTTCTACGGGGCCTCCCGCTCCTTAGGCGTCGCCGCCGAAGCGTTGCGGGGCGAGGAGACGGAATCGCAACCCCCCGAGGCGGCGCGCGAGGAGGGCTTCGTCCGCTACGCGCGCGCGTTGGTGCTCCTGTTGAACAAAGTCCCCGATTTCGAGCGCCTGCACGGCGCCCTTGGGGAATTGGAGGAATCGATCGCCTGTTTCCGCCGCAGCCGCGAAGCGTTTCCCTACATCCTCCACAAGCGCCTCTCGGAAGCCCACAAAATACTCGGGCGCGCGCATCACGACGAAGGGGACCTGCGCACCGCCGCCTATCACTTCGGCCAGGCCCGCGAGATCGGGAAACGGAAGCTGGAACCCGGGATTCCCGAAGCGCGCGCCTTGCCACGCGGGTCGAACAAGGGCTGGAAGGCGGCCCTGCGCTCGATTTTCGGAAAGGGATAACCGATGGCGAACGCGCTCCTCTTACCAGGGTTTCTGAACCACGCGCTGACCTTCGGATTCCGCGTCGGCGGCACGCAAATCTCCGGCTGCGAGGAGGTCGAGCGGTTTCTTTCGGAACCGACTCCCGTCGCCACGCTGGAGGAAGCCTGGTCCCATCCGGCGTTCCAGAAAATTTGCGGCGTCAAGCTGCCGGCGCTTCCGCGCGTTTTCGGCCCCGGCGCCCCGCCGACCTCTTCCGCCAAAACGACGGCCAACGAGCGCGCGATCGAAGGCTTCATCGCCT
>DASUFF010000082.1:0-2878 GCA_036274695.1 bacterium
TCGACGCACAACCTTCACTACTTTTTGTCTCTCCTCAAAAACATGAGGGAGGCGATCCGAAAGGGATCATATGACGAGTTCAGAAAATCTTTTTATCGGGACCGCGCAGGCGCAAACGGCTCAGGCTCCGGCTAGCGGCCAATCGCAGGGACCTCTCGGCAGCCTGGGCATGTTCCTGCCGATGATCCTCGTCTTCGGCATCTTTTACGTGCTCATGATCCGTCCCCAGCAAAAAGCGCGCAAGCGCCAGCAGGAGATGATCAACAACTTGAAGAAGGGCGACGAGGTCATCACCTCGGCCGGCATCCACGGCCGCGTTTGGGGCATCGTCGACGACATCGTCATGCTCGACATCGCCGACAACGTCCGCATCAAGCTGGAAAAGCAACAGGTGGCCACCGTAAAGACGGCGGTCGCCAAGGCCGCCTAACCGTAAAACGAACGCGAACACCATGCCCAAGAACTGGCGCTTCTTCACTTACCTCACGCTGGCCCTTCTTCTGATCTCGGCCTATATCCTCACGCCCACGCTGGGCCATTTCGGAAAAATCCGGGAAGCGGCGGAGGCGGCCGGAACCAAGCTTCCGTGGTATGTGAACCTCTTCCCCGCCGACGAGATCAAGCTAGGATTGGACCTCCAAGGCGGCATCTACGCCGAGCTGGAAGTCGAGTTGGAGGACGCCATCAAGAACCGCGTCGACCTGACGGCCAGCGAAATCCACCGTCTTTCGGAAAGCGAGCCTTTCGCCCCGGCGTCGGTCGACCACATTCCCGACACCGCCAACATCAAGGTCACTCTCAAGAAGGAGGAGGACCGGTCGGCATTGACCTCCTGGGTGCGCGACAAATACGGAGAGACCCTGGAAGAGAAACGCGACCTGAAGGCCGACAAAGTGGTCGTTTACGAATTCGCCGAAAAATTCAACGCCAAGACCAAGGACGACGCGGTCAGACAGGCCCTCGAAACCATCCGGCACCGCATCGACCGCTACGGCGTCTCGGAGCCGACCATCGTCCGCCTGGGCAACAACCGCATCTCCATCGAATTGCCCGGCATGACCGACCCCGATCGCGCGCTGAACCTCATCAAGAAGGCCGGACGGCTCGAGTTCCGGATGGTCGACGAGAACGTCGCCGACGGGGAAGTCCGCAAGTTGGTAAACGACGCCCGCACGGAGCTCAACATCACGGAAGGCTATTCCGAAGAGATCGTCAAAAAGATCAACCAGCAGCTGAAGGGCAAGATTCCCGAGGATTCGGAGATCCTCTATGAGGTCCAGTACGACCCGGTGACGAAAAAGATCGCCGGGGGCGTCCCGTATCTCCTGAAGCGCAAGGCCGAGGTCACGGGCGACATGCTGAAGAACGCGCAGGTCAACGTGCACGACAACGAGCCCTACGTGAGCCTTACGTTCAACCAACTCGGGACGCAGCTCTTCGGAGCGCTCACCAAGGCCAACGTCGGCAAACGGCTGGCGATCGTCCTGGACGACAACGTCTCCAAGGCGCCCGTCATCCGAAGCGAGATCCCGAACGGGCAGGCGCAGATCACGCTCGGTTTCGGCAATTACCAGCAGGTTCTGAAGGAAGCGGAGGACTTGACCTTGGTCCTGCGCGAAGGCGCCCTGCCCGCCCGCCTGAAGGAACTGACCAAGACGGTGGTCGGCCCCTCCTTGGGCCGGGACTCCATCCAACGGGGGATTCACGTTTCTCTGATCGCGGCGGCCCTGGTCGTCCTTTTCATGATCCTTTACTACCGCGTGTCGGGGCTGCTGGCCGACGTCGCTCTGGCGATCAACATCGTTTTCCTGCTCGCCTGCCTCGCGATGTTCCAAGCCACCCTGACGCTTCCCGGCATCGCGGGCATCGTGCTCACCATCGGCATGGCCGTCGACGGCAACGTGCTCATCTTCGAGCGCATGCGCGAGGAGAAGCGGGCCGGCAAGTCGGGACGAACGATTCTCCACGAAGGCTACAAGAACGCCATGAGCGCGATTCTCGACTCCAACATCACGACCTTTTTGTCCGGCGCGGTCCTCTATCAATTCGGAACCGGTCCCATCCGCGGATTCGCCGTCACGCTGATGGTCGGCATCGTCACCACCCTTTTCACCAACATTTTCGTGACGCGGATTCTGCAGGAAGGGATCCTCTACGGCCTCAAAAGAGAGGAGCTGTCGGTTTAAGATGTTTCAACTAACCGGTTTCCACATCCCGTTCGTCGAGAAACGCTGGTACTTCGTGGCCTTCTCCCTGATCACGGTCATTTTAAGCATCTATTTCATCGCCACGAAGGGATTGAACTTGAGCACCGACTTCAAGGGCGGCACCAAGCTCCAGTACCAGTTCTCCGCCCCCGTCACTGAAGCGGACGTGCGCAAGATTCTGGGCGGACTCGACGTAGGCGGCTTCTCTCTCCAAAAGGTGGGGCGTCCCGAGGAAAACCGGATCGTTCTGAAGATGGACAAGCTGGAAGAGACGCAAGCCCTGGCCCAAAAGATCACCGGCGCCCTCAAGTCGGGCACCGGCGCCGAAGCGACTTTGGAGAAAAACGAGACCGTCGGTCCCAAGGCGGGAGCCGATCTGCGCAGGAAGGCCCAGTTGGCCTTGATCGTCTGCTGGCTGCTGATGCTGGTCTACATCGGCTACCGGTTCGACTTCGCCTTCGCCCCCGGCGCCATCATCGCTTTGATGCACGACGTCGTGCTGGCCGTGGGGGGATTCGCGCTGACCGGACGCGAGGTGAGTCTCACGGTCGTGGCCGCCCTCCTCACCATCGTGGGCTACTCGATCAACGACACCATCGTCGTTTACGACCGCGTCCGTGAGGAGATGGGCAAGGGGCTAAAGCTGTCTTTCCGGGAAATCGTGAACTTGA
>DASUFF010000083.1:0-19913 GCA_036274695.1 bacterium
GCCGAGAAACTGGTCTGTCAATGCCGGGCGGCTCCGGCAATGGCGATGTGCCAGTGCCAAGGTCCTCATCAGGCCGACTTCGTCAATGGGTGTCTGCGTGGCGTCGTTCCCGAAGGGATGACGGCCCCGCAATTTACTCTCGACAGCGATGCGACCCACTACACGCTCTCCGTGGCGGGAAGACCCCCATTCACGCTGCCCGTGTGCGCCTGTGCTTCGCCGCAACCCTCCACGGCGACCGGCGTGTGCGGCCGAAGCCCGCTTGCCCTGATGGCCTACGACTATCCCTGTCTTTATCCCGAACAGGCCTCGGCGCTGAGGGCCGAGACCGTCGCCGAAGGCTATCGGGTCACGGCTCGCATACCCGCGGAGAATTGCACCCGCTTGGGCGGCGTGCCGCGGGAACCCGCGGAAGGGGAGCTGGTCCCTCTAGGGGAAGATCAGCCCTGCACGTTCCTCCGTCCCGCGTGCCCTTGTTCGGCTCCGCCCTCTGGGGGAGCTCCTTCCGGGGAGGCTCCATCTGAGGGGGTTCCCTCCGGGGAGGCTCCGTCCGGCTCGACGCCGGACGCCGGTGGCGCAGCGGACAGCCCGCTCAAAGAGTCGGCGCCGCCTTCCAGTTCGGAACCGGTGCCCATGACCGACACGGGGAAGGAAGGGGGATGTTCCCTGATCATTTGAAGAAGGACAGGAGCAGGACCCCAAGCGAGGCCGCCAGGCAGTAGTAGCCGAAGTATTTCCACCGTCCCTTTTCCAGCCACGACGACAGCCAGCGGAGCGCCAACAGACCGGCGCCGAAACTGAAGACCATGCCCACCAGTCCGTCGGTGAGGAGATGGCCGATGCCCAATTGCTGAACCATGTCGCGCGGCGCGGCCTTCCAGAGACGGAGCCATTCGCGGACGATCACCGGGGGCGTCAGGACCACGGCCAGAGCGAAGCTGAAATCCTCGGCGATGGGACGGGAGACTCCCTGGAGGAGGCCGGCGGAGATCGTCGCGCCGGAGCGCGAGAAACCCCGAAAAGGGAGGCACAGACCCTGGACGATGCCGATGATCAGCGACTGCTTCGTATTGATGGAAGCGGAGACGCTCGTGTTTTCCCTCGTCCCCGAATAGATGATCAGCAAGCCGACGCTGAAGAGGGCCGCCGCCATGAGGGGCATGCGCCCGAAAAGGGATTCGATCTCGGCGTGTTCCCCTCCGAGGAAGAAATGCTCGATCGCCTCCTTCAGTCCGAAACCGACGACGCCCGTGGCCGCGGTGGCGACGAACAGGTATTTCGCGGCCTGAAAGCGGAACTCCGGACGGAACCAGGCCTTCCAGCGCGGCCAGAAATAGATCAGCACCGCGAACATCGTGCCCGTGTGGAGCATGACGAGGAGAAAGGTCATCTCGGGATGGGTCGGGTCCAGGCCCATCAGTTTTCCGGTTACAATGACGTGCGCGGAGCTGGAGACGGGAAGCAGTTCGGCGGCGCCTTGGACGACCGCAAGCACCAAGATCTGGAGGATCTTCACTTTTGACTCCTTGGGACGGGAGGGCGGAGCTGTTTTCGTGGTGTCGCCTCGACCGGGACCGGAAGGAGATTGGCCTGCCGCTGCGTCAGCCAGAAGAAAAAGTAGAAAATCAGCCCTCCGATCGCGCCGCCGATATGTCCCGAGTGGGAAGTGGAGCCGAGCTTTCTCGATTCGAAGGCGAAATAGGAAACGACGTCCCCCACGAGGTAAACGCCGGTAATGACCCAAATCGGCAGCCTCAGCCAGCCGATGCCGCGCATCCAAGACACGCTGCCCCTTCCGAAACTCACGGGATGGGCGGTGCTGATCAGATAGGCGAATCGAACGCGCGGGAAGAGCAGGGCATAGACGGCCATGAACCCCATAATGATTCCGCTTAATCCCACGTGAGGAAGATCCGGCGATCCGCTGGCGAGGAGGGCGAAGAAACTCGTCGAGAAGCAGACGGACGCCAGAAGAACGAAGTATCTGAAAAGGCCCAGCCTCTCCTCGATGTCATTGCTCAGGAGCAGGAAAAAGTAGAGGTTAAAGATCAAATGGAACCAGCCGGCGTGCAGGAAATTCGACGCCAAGAAGTTGAAACCGAAATTCTTGAAGGGATCGTCGGGGTAGAAGCCGTACTCCGCGATCGCCGCCGGCGAGTTCGAGACCCAAATGTGGATCAGAACCATGGCCACGATCAGCGAAATCGTCACCCACCACTTCTCGGACGCCCTCGGGCTTTCCATCTTCACGGGGAGACCGAGGAAGGCGGGCAGCCGTTCCAAAAAACCTTCCGGGCCTTCGCCGACCAGATCGGACTTGTCCCGGTCGTGCTCGTCCTTTTTCATGATCGTTTCGGCCAAGGATTCGCCGACGTAATGCGCGACCGTGGAGTCGCCCCGGGGACCGAGCAAATCCTCCGGGTGCGGGACCTCGCGGCCGTGCTCCTCGGGATCGATCCAGATCAAATGGCAGCGGCGGCAGACGTCGATCTCGTGCCCGCCCAGCCATTGCGGTTCGTTGACCAGCCTCATGGGGTTTAAGCAGGACGGACACGCATGCGGGGAGGATTCGGGAGACCGCTCCGAACGGACCCAGAGTTCGCGCGCCCCGTCCTGACCCAAAAAGTGCTTCGCCATGGACAAGGTGAGAAGACGCCCGCGCGAATGCGGGGAATACCAAAAGGCGCCGCCTTTGGCTCGGGCGGCCTTGAGCGGCAGGCCGGAAATAGGACAGGTCAAGGGCATGCGACGGCGAGTATTTTCCAATCAGTTCCCGATTGCAATGGACTTGACCTAGTGACGGAGATCGTTAACAACATGCCCTCCATGATTAAGAAAGTTCTGATCGCCAACCGTGGCGAAATCGCCCTTCGCGTCATCCGGGCCTGCCGGGAAGTGGGGGTTAAGACCGTCGCCGTTTATTCGGACATCGACCGGGCCTCCCTCCATGTTCGGTTCGCCGACGAAGCTTATCTGATCGGTCCGGCCCCGGCCAAAGAGAGTTACCTCGTCACCGAAAAGATCCTCGAAGCCGCTAAAAAATCCGGCGCCGACGCCATCCATCCCGGCTACGGCTTTCTTTCCGAGAATGCCGACTTCTCCGACGAGTGCCGCAAGAAAGGCATCCAGTTCATCGGGCCTCGCGGCGATTCCATGCGCATGCTGGGCGACAAGATCGCCGGACGGCGCACCGCCGAAAAGGTCGGCGTGCCCGTCGTTCCGGGCATCAAGGATCCGTTGAAGGATCATGAAGAAGCGAAAAAGATCGCCGAGAAGATCGGCTATCCCGTTCTGCTCAAGGCCCGGGCCGGCGGCGGCGGGAAGGGCATGCGGAAAGTGACCAAGCCCGGGGAGATCGAATCGGCCTTCCGGCTGGCGTCTTCCGAAGCGGCGTCATCTTTCAAAGATCCCGCTCTGTACATGGAAAAATACGTCGAGGAGCCGCATCACATCGAAGTCCAGCTCTTGGGCGACCGCCATGGCAACGTCGTCGCCCTGGGCGAGCGCGAGTGCTCGGTGCAGCGCCGCCATCAGAAGATCATCGAAGAAGCGCCGTCGCCCTACATCACGGACGCCACGCGCAAGAAACTGCTCGAGGCCGCCGAGGCCCTGGGCCGCGAGGCGAAGTACGAAAACGCCGGCACGATGGAGTTCCTGGTCGACAAGAATCAGAATTTTTACTTTTTGGAAATGAACGCCCGCCTCCAGGTCGAACATCCCGTCACCGAGATGGTGACGAACTTGGATTTGGTCCGCGCCCAGCTGCGGATCGCCGCGGGCGAGGCCCTCACCCACATCTTACCGGCAGAGTGGAGAAACTCCCCTCTCCCGGTAGCGGGAGAGGGGGCGGGGGTGAGGGTTCGTGGCCATGCGGTCGAATGCCGCATCTACGCCGAGGACCCCGACATGGATTTCATGCCGTCGCCGGGCAAGGTGCGCAAGTGCCGCAGCCCCGAAGGCAACTGGGTGCGGGTGGATTCCGCCGTCTATTCGGGAAGCACCATCTCCGTTTATTACGACCCGATGATCGCCAAGCTCATCACCTGGGGCCGCGACCGCGAGGACGCGATCTTGCGGATGGAGCGGGCGTTGAAGGAATACCAGATCGTCGGCGTGAAGACGAACATCGCCTTCCACGAGGCCGTGCTGTCGCATCCGCTGTTTCGGAAGGGCAACTACGACACGGGTTTCATCGAGCGTTCGATGGCCGAGCTGAAGCGCAAGTCGCACGAGGGTTATGAAGACATCGCGGCGCTCGCGACGGCCTTGCATCAACTGCGCAAGAAAAGCGTGGCCGTCGTCTCGGGTTCGGGCGGTTCGCAGGCCTCCTCTTGGAAGCTGGCGGGCCGGAAAGAGGGGATGAGATCGTGAAATTCGTAGCCCTCGTGGACGGCGGGTCCAATCGCCGCATCGAAATCGAAAAAATTGAAGACGGAAAATTCCGCGTCGACGGCAAGGAGCGCGAGATCTCCGTCGAGGTGGTCGAGGACGGCGTTTATTCCCTCATCGTCGACGGCCAATCCTATGAAGTCGCGGTCCGCGAGGAGAAAAAGGGCTTCGTCGTCGATCTCGGCGCGCACACCATTCCCGTGAAGCTGGAGGACCCCTTCAAGGCCAAGACCGCCGGCGGCAAGGGCGGCGTTGAGGGCGAGGCCGTCATCGCCTCGCCGATGCCGGGGCGCGTGGTGGGGCTGAAGGTCGATGTCGGCCAGGCCGTGAAGGAAGGCGAGGGCGTCGTCTTGGTCGAGGCGATGAAGATGGAGAACGAGCTTCATTCTCCCAAGGACGGTAAGGTCAAATCGATCCTGGTCAAGGTCGGCGACGCCGTCGAAGGCGGGCAGGATTTGGTCGTCATCGAATAATGAAGTCCCCCGAACGAAAACCCGAGTTCCGCACCATCTCCGGTCAGCCGCTCAAGCGCGTCTACGAGCCGGAGGACGTCAAGAGCGACCCGTCCAAGGACTTAGGCGAGCCCGGCAAGTTCCCGTTCACCCGAGGCGTCCAGCCCACCATGTACCGGGGCCGTCTCTGGACGATGCGCCAGTACGCCGGCTTCGCCACGGCCGCGGAATCCAACAAGCGCTACAAATACCTTTTGCAAGCGGGCCAGACGGGGCTTTCGGTCGCCTTCGACCTGCCCACGCAGATGGGCTACGACTCCGACCATCCGATGGCGAAGGGCGAAGTCGGCCGCGTGGGCGTCGCCATCGATTCCATCGAGGATATGGAAATCCTCCTCGACGGCATCCCGCTGGACCAGGTCTCCACGTCCATGACGATCAACGCGACGGCTTCGACCCTCTTGGCACTTTATCTCTGCGTCGCCGACAAGCAGGGCGTGTCGTGGTCGAAACTGCGCGGCACCGTTCAGAACGACATCTTGAAGGAATACATCGCGCGCGGGACCTACATCTTTCCGGTCGGTCCCTCGATGCGCATCATCACGGACCTTTTCAGCTTCTGCAAAGACAAGGTGCCCAATTGGAACGTCATCAGCGTCTCCGGCTATCACATGCGCGAGGCCGGGTGCACGGCGGTCCAGGAGATCGCCTTCACGCTGATGGACGGCGTGGCGTATTTGGAGGCCGCAGTGAAGGCGGGCTTGAGCGTCGACGACATCGCGCCACAGATCTCCTTTTTCTTCTGCTGTCACAACGATTTTCTGGAAGAGATCGCCAAGTTCCGCGCGGCCCGAAGGCTTTGGGCCAAGATTGTGAAGGAGCGTTTCGGGTCGAAGAAGGACGAATCCTGCAAGCTGCGTTTTCACACGCAGACGGCCGGCTGTTCGCTGACGGCCCAGCAGCCCAAGAACAACATCGTACGTGTGACGATCCAAGCGTTGGCCGCGGTGCTCGGAGGCACCCAGTCCCTGCACACGAACTCCTTGGACGAGGCCCTCGCGCTTCCGACAGAAGAGTCGGCCCGCATCGCGCTGCGCACGCAGCAGATCATCGGATACGAATCCGGGGTCGCCAATACCATCGATCCCTGCGCCGGTTCCTACGCCGTCGAATCTCTGACCGACAAGCTCGAGGCCGACGCCGTCGCCCTGATGAAGAAGGTCGACGACTTGGGCGGCATGCGCGCGGCCATCGAAAAGGGCTTCGTCCAGCGCGAGATCCAGAACAGCGCCTACAAGTACCAGAAGGACGTCGAGGCCAAGGACGAGATCATCGTGGGCGTGAACAAGTTTCAGATGCAGGAGGAGGGGAGCCAACCCATCCAGAAGATCGATCCTGCTTCCGAAGCGAACAAGGTGGCGGCTCTAAAAGCCTTCCGCGCGGCGCGCGATCAGGCCAAGACCGACCAGGCCTTGGCCGATTTGTCCGCGGCCGCGAAAGGGACCGAGAATTTGATCCCCTTCATCTATGAATCCGTGAAAAACAAGGCGACGCTGGGCGAGATCGCCGACACCCTCCGCAAGGTCTTCGGCCACTACAAAGAAAACGTCGTGGTATAAGCAGGAATTATTTCAAGTAAACGCAGCCGATGGTGGGATGGGCGCTGCCCGCTTCGTAATGAACGTGGTTTAAGATCGGCGACGCGCCCGAGTCGCCGCAGACGTCCTCGTTGAAGCCGTCCTGGCCGGCGTCCTTTTCCGAATCGCAGAAATAGCCGAAGCGACCGATCTTGCCCGCGGGCGCCTTCTCGTATTCGTAATCTTGAATGCGGACGAAGCCTTCGAGACAGCCGGCCGTCTCCGGGATCGGGTCGCCGGAGTGGCAAAGATAGCGCACGTCCGTCCCCGGCGTGAGCGAGGTGCCGGCCGGACAGGCGTTGTCCGGCGGGAAGTTGCCCTTGAACTGGCAGCCGTAGGCGTGCGCGACCTTGGACGCGTCCAAAGGCTGGCGCTGGCCGCCCACGAGGATCTCCTCGGCGTCCGACGTCCCGACCTTCCAATCGAAGGAATTTAGAAAACCCGTCAGGTCGTCGCCGCTTTCCACCAGGCCGTAATGCTCGGGGCATTTATCGGAGCCGGCGAAAGCCGCGTGCGGCAGGGCGAGTGCGAAGACGGCGGTCAGGAAGAAACGGGGTGCGCGCATTAAATAAGTCCCTCAGGAGGAAAGAAGCAAGCGACATGCCGGGAGAGCTTTGACGTAAACACCTTTTATTTCAATGAGTTAAAGTGGAGCATCTTTCGCAAAAGTGTCTCAAAATGAGAATTTTATCGTTTTGAGAGTGAATGCTGACCCAGCGATTTAAGCGGGTTTGCGGCCCTCCATCAGCCGCACCGCCAGGACCGACAGCTCGTAAAGAATAAGGAGGGGGACGGCAAGCAGGAATTGGGAGAGCACGTCCGGCCCCGGCGTCAGGACCCCGGCAACGAGGAAGACGGCCACCAGGACGTAACGCCGCGCCTTCGAGAGCATCTCGCGCCGGACGATCCCGACGCGCGCCAGGAGAACGATGACCAGAGGCATCTCGAAGATGAAGCCGAAGGTGAGCAGCATCCGCGAGATGAAGCTTAGGTAATCCTTCATCTGCGGCAGGAACTGAATGCCCGTGCCTTCCAGGGCGGAGACGAAGAATTTGAACCCGACCGGAAAGATCCCGTAGTAACCGAAGAGGGCGCCGCCGACGAAGAAGAAGGTGGCGAAAGAAACGAAACCCACGGCCAGGCTCTTCTCTTTCTTATAGAGCGCTGGGGCGACGAAAGACCAGAATTGGTAGAGGACGACGGGCGAGCTTAAGAACGTTCCGGCGAGCAAGGCGACTTGAAGGTAGGTCACCAAGGCTTCGAGAGGGCTGGTGGCGATGAAGGCCGACCCGGGCGGAAGGACCGACAACAGGGGTTTTTGCAGGAACCGGAAGATGTCCTTGGAGAAATAGAGGCAGGCGAGCATCCCCGCGAGGAGCGAGGCCGACGCATAGATCAGGCGCTTGCGAAGCTCGGTCAAGTGTTGAACCAGGCTTTGTTTGTCCAAGGCCTCGGGGCTCATTATTTCTGGATGTCTTCCTTGATGTCCTCGACGGACTTCTGCAGCTGACGAACGAACCGGCCGATGGCGTGGGCGAATTTGGGCAGGCGCTCCGGACCGATGAAGATCACGGCCAGAATTAAGACGACGATGAGCTCTCCGCTGCCGAGGCCGAACACGTACAACTCCTTAGAAAAAATCCAATTGTCTTGTACGCACCAGACCGATGGGAGTCGGGCTGGTGTAGGGCATGCGTAACGGAGACACCTTAATTTTGCAAACTTGTTTCGGAGCGCGCAAACGGCCGGTGCTAATCCTCGGGGCCATGATGGATACGGCCCAACTGGCGGCGACCCAAGCCGCATTGCTTCGATCGACCTCCGCGCCGGCCGAGAACTGGTTGATGGGCATGCAAAGAGCGGGTTTCCTGTCGGACGGCGTCGTGCGGACCCTGGATCGGTGCGACGGTCTTCTCTTCATCGACGAAACCGAGAAGAACCTGCCTCCGGGCTGGGACCTCTTGGACGCCTTCGCCCGCCTCGATTTCGGGCCATGGACGACGGACGGCCCCAAGGACGTCAACGCGTCCTTGCGCAGCCTGGGGATGTTCGATCAGCGATGGCAGGGTTCCAAATTAAGCGCCCTCTGGCACCCGATCCCGTCGCGGGCCACGGCCCTCATGGATCACGAGCGTCTCCTTCGGGAAGGAGCCTTCGACGCCGCCGGCTTGATGGAGCGGTTCCCAAGCGCCCGGACCCTGTGGCGGCGCCTGGCCGTCGAGATTTACGCCCTCGATGTCTATCTCGACCACGGCGAGTGGCACGAACGTCTTTGGCCGGATCGCTCGCTCAAGGACCGCGAACGGCTCGCCGCCGACATCATCCGCCGCACCCGCCCCACGCTCGCCGCCGCCGACCGCCTCGCCTTGGCGCTTGGGCAGATCCCTTCGCCCGTGGTACAGTCGGATTCGTGAACGCCGGAACCGGCGTCCTTTGGGACGCGCGTTATCTCCTGCACGACATGGGGTCCTGGCATCCGGAGCGTCCGGAGAGGCTTAAGGCCATCCACCGCGTTCTGGAGGAGACGCCCGTCGGAAAAAAGGTGGTCCGGATCGAGCCCCGCTTCGCCGCTCTCGAGGAAATCGCCCTGATTCACGACTTCGAGTACGTCCAAAAGATCGAGAAGACGGCCGGTCTCCAGGTACAGCTCGACGGCGACACCTCTACCTCCGCCGGAACTTGGGACGCGGCGCGATTGGCGGTGGGCGGTTTGTTGAACGCCGTGGATTGGGTGTTTGAAAAGGAGGGCCGCAACGCCTTCGCCTTCGTCCGTCCCCCCGGCCATCACGCCGAGGTGGAACGGGCGATGGGGTTTTGCATCTTCAACAACGTTGCCGTCGCCGCCGAGTATGCGATCCGGAACAAGAACTGCCGGCGCGTAGCCATCATGGATTTCGACGTCCATCACGGCAACGGGACGCAGTGGGCTTTCTACGACCGCAGCGACGTCTTCTATCTCTCCACGCACCGTTATCCGTTTTATCCCGGCACCGGTTCGCGCCGGGAGGAGGGCGAGGGGAAAGGAAAGGGCTATACGCTGAATATCCCCTTCCCAGGCGGGGAGGGCGATCAGGAGTATTTGAAGATCTTCGACGACGTCGTCATCCCTGCGATTCGGGATTATCGTCCGGACCTTCTTCTGGTCTCGGCCGGTTATGACGCCCATCGCCTCGACCCTCTCGGCGGAATGAACGTGACAGGGGATGGCTATGGGCGTCTTTCGTCAATGCTTTTAAACGTCGCGCGGGATACCTGCGGCGGAAAGGCCGTTTTCGTTCTGGAAGGCGGCTATAGTCTCGAAGGTCTTGCGGAATCCGTGGAACAATCCCTCCTCTCCCTGTCCCAAGCTGCCGAATAATCATTAGAAATCCGCTTCAATAACCCGCCGGCTCTCCTTTTGAAGGTTTCTGGACATTTTTTTTACCACAAGTGGAATGTCCTATGATAAGAGGAAGACATTTTAAGACATATTGATATATAAATATTTGTTTTTATTTAATTTAATTAAAGTGTTTTATTGGTAAAAAATGACCACATTCTTATCATTATGAGACATTTTAGGCTAATATAAGGGTTATTTATTACCTGATTTGGAAGAGTTACCGAAAAATAATTAAATGATTTCAATATATTAGAAGTTTGACGCACTTGGTAAACATATTGCATCATTCGCCGATCGTCGACGTTTTTCCTTCCTGAAGTTTTAGGGGGGCAAAGGGGGGAATATGAAAACTGTTCTGAAGCTGGGCCTTTCGAGCGTCTTTCTAGCACTACTCATTCTCCTGGTTTGGCCGACCAAGGAGGTCCAAGCGGGCGACACTTGTTTTTGCCATCTGCCTCCCGGAAATCCGGAAAATTTCGACACCATCTGCACCTCCGGCGGCTCCGCCGACGTTCATAGAGACAACCATGGGGATCAGCCATTCGGATGTGAATGCGGGGACGACCCGGTCTGCTCTTCTGAGCTCGGGGAGGACTGCAGCACGTGTCCGCAGGATTGCGGCGCTTGCGCGGCCTGCGGCGATGGCCATGCCGACGCGGGTGAAGAATGCGGCGAGCCGGGACTGTCCTGCGCCGGAATCACCAATTGCGGGGCCGACGGAAGCGGTTGTATCTGCGACGGTTGCCGCTGCGCGCCTCTTTGCGTCGTCGATACGGTCTGCAACGGAAGCGAAGACTGCAACAACTGTTCCGCCGATTGCGGCGCGTGCCCCGTCTGCGGAGACGGACAGCTGGATCCGGGAGAACAATGCGACGACGGGAATACGTCAAGCGACGACTGCTGCAGCGCGACCTGCCAGTTTGAGACCGGGTCCTGCGACGACGACAATTCCTGCACGGACGGCGACTCCTGTTCTCAAGGGGCGTGCGTCGCCGGATCTCCCGTGACCTGCAACGATCACGAGGATTGTACGGATGATTCCTGCGATCCGCTGTCGGGCTGCGTTTTTACCAACGACGATACCAATGCCTGCACGGATAACAATGTTTGTACGTCGGACGACGCCTGCCAATCCGGATCCTGCGTTCCAGGCCAGCTCATCAGTTGCGACGACGGAGACGCCTGCACCGAAGCAAGTTGCGATTCCGTTACGGGCTGCCAGCAGGCCCCCATCGCTTGTACCGACGGCGACACCTGCACCACGGATACCTGCGATTCCGAGGTGGGATGCACCTTCCCGCCCGTCAGTTGCGACGACGGTGATGCCTGCACCGACGACGGTTGCGATGCGAATTCCGAAGGGGAATGCGCTCATACGGTTCACGATTGCGACGACCATGTCGCTTGCACCGTGGAGAGCTGCAATCCTGACCAAGGTTGCGTTCATGCACCGGACAACGACGCCTGCGACGACGGAAATGAGTGCACCGACGACACCTGCGACCCGACCTGTACCGAGGAATCCACGGACCCGGCTTGCGATCCCGAACACATCGGGTGCCGGCACACGGCGAATATCGCGTCGTGCGATGACGGGAATGCCTGCACCACGGGAGACAGTTGCTCCGAAGGCTCCTGCGCCGGGTCCGATACCTCGGCGACCGATTGTAACGATCAAAACGGTTGCACCGACGACTCCTGCAATTCCGAGTCGGGCTGCCAGCACACGAACAACACGGCTTCATGCAGTGACGGAAGCGAGTGCACGACCCAGGACGCGTGTTCCGACGGCGAATGCGTCGGCGGCCCGGCCCCGGAGTGCGATGATTTCGACGCGTGCACCGACGATTCCTGCAATCCCGAGACGGAAGGGGGCTGCGAGCACGCTTTGAATACGGGGAATTCCTGCAACGACCTCGACACCTGCACGACGGACGACGCCTGCCAGAACGGCGAATGCGTGGGCGGATCGCCGCTAAATTGCGACGATAGCAATTCGTGCACCGACGATCTCTGCGTCAACCGATTCGCGGTTGAAGACGGTCCGAGGACGATTGTTCAAAACGAGCTCGATTCCTGCGTCCATGAGCCCACCGACGATGGGACGACGACCTGCGGCCTTGGTGTCTGCGAGCACACGATCGACAAGTGCGTGGACGGGGCGACCCAGGCTTGCGATCCGTTCCTAGGAAAGACGGAAGAAGTCTGCGGCAACGGCATCGACGAGGACTGCGATGGCGCGGACGACGAATGCGGCGAACTCGCGGGTTGCATCGCCCTGCCGGGCAACGAGCCGCCGGTGATAACCTTCTCGACCCCCACAAAGGTAAGCAAAGGCGTCTTTGAAATCCCCTTCTCGGTCTTGGATCCGGAAGGCGATGACGTCGATGTCACGATCAACTCCACGGACGGCAATGCCGAGATCGTGGGCGACGCCATCCGGTTCACGGTCCAGACCCCCCTCGACATCCATTCCGACGGGGTCGCGGAGGTGAGCGTCACCGTCAGCGATTCCGGGAGTTGCCAGCAAAAGACTTATAAGAGCTCGGTGACCTTCGGCCTGGCGGGGGATCAGGCGGGAAGCGGATGCTCGCTGGTCCGATAAATAAACGGAACAACCGGCGAAGTTGCCGGTCTGTTTTGACCAAAGCCGGGGGGCATATGGAACGTGCATTGCGTCTCGTAGTGGGAGTTCTCGCTGTCTTTTTCCTCGCGCTTCCGAGCGCCTGGGCCTTGAACGTTCAGCTCCTCCGCCCGAGTACGGGACACGTCCAGGGCTACCAGCTCTTCACCTCCGAAACTCTTCCAAAATACAAGCTGGCGACGGGGTTGAACGTGAATTACGCCCATCACCCCTTGGAGTTGACCGTTACGGGGACGACCTCCCGTTCGCTGGGAGTCGTCGACCGCTTCGTAACGGCGGATTTCCTGGTCTCCTACGGTTTGACCAATTGGTGGACGGTGAACGTCGACATGCCGGTGAACATTTACCACGACATCGCCCCGACCTTCATCGCGACCAGGGATCAGGGAGGCGGGGACGCGGGGGATCTGAGCGTGAACATGAAGTTCCGGATCTTCGATGCGAACAAGACGTCGACCGGCTTGGGCCTCGCCATCGTGCCGTTCATCACGGTGCCGACGGGACGTCAGTCGATCTTTTTCGGAGACGAGAACCTGACCGGCGGCGGGATTCTGGTGGGCGATGCCCAGTGGAAATCGAACCGGTTCTATATCAACGTGGGCGGACGTATCCGGGAAGCGGAGCGGATCATCAACCTTTCGGTGAACGAAGAATTGCTCTACGGCCTGGGCTTCGAACGACCGCTGGCGAAGAAGGCGGCCCTGGACATCATTATCGAACTCTTCGGTGCGACGAACTTCAGCAAGTTCGCCTCGGAAAACATCTCGTCTCCTATCGAAGGTTTGGTGGTCCTCAAGAAGAAGTGGCTGGAGAACCGGAACCTGATCACGCAATTCGGCGGCGGATTCGGGATCACGAACGGATACGGCGTGCCGACCTACCGAGCCTTGATGGGCGTCTCCTATGCCTGGGACCTGAAATCGGAAAGCGCGCCGTTGCCTCCGCCGGCTGTTCGTCAAGAGGTGATCACCACCAACAAGATCCATTTCGCTTATGACAAAGCGGATATCTTGGCGTCTTCGTATCCGGTCCTGGATGAGATCGTCGCGACGATCAAGAGCCGCCCGGCCATCCGCCATGTTCGTGTCGAAGGGCACACCGACAGCCGCGGTGCCGACGCCTACAATCAGAAGCTGTCTGAGAGGCGAGCCAACGCCGTTCGGGGCTATCTCGTCGCGCACGGCATCCCCGAGGAAAAGGTCGAGGCCGTGGGGATGGGCGAAACGACGCCGATCGCCGACAATGCGACGAAGGCAGGGCGGAGCCAGAACCGCCGCGTGGAATTCCATCTGGAAGTCGCCGAAGGCGCCGGTTTGAAGGTCCAGAAATCGACCCAGGAAGCCCCGACCTACGAAGAGGGTGAATCCGCGAAGGTAAAGAAAAAATATTAGAGATTGTTTAAGTCTTTATAGAGAAAATCCACGCCCCGGCTCGCGGGCGCCTCGCCCGTCGGCACTTCCAAATCTTCCGGCTTCGGGGAGGCCTCCTCGAGGGCCGAGCCTCCCGTCCAGGAGTTGATGTCCGCCACCTTGACGTCCGTGGGTTTCGCGAAATCGAGCACCGGCTCGTCTTTCAGGGCCTCCTGCATGTAATAGACCCAGATCGGGGCGGAGACCACGCCGCCGGTCATGCCGGGGCCGATCTTCTTGCGGCTGTCGTAGCCCATCCAGACCCCGGTGACCATGTCAGGAACGTAGGCGACGAACCACGCGTCCGACTCGTCGTTGGTGGTTCCCGTCTTTCCGGCGGCGGGGCGCTTGAGTTCGCGCGCCTTCACGCCCGTTCCGTGGTCCACGACGTCGCGCATCAGACTCACCATCAGGTAGGCCGTGCGGGGCGTGATGACGTGGCCCGGCGGGATGGCGCCGCCGTAGAGGATCCTTTTTTCAACGTCGGTGATCTTCAGGTCGTCCTGGGCGATCGCTTTTTCGCCTTCGGCCAGGAGTTCTCGATTGTAGCCCTCGTTGGCCCGGGGGCTGGCCGCGGTGTCGAAGACGTGCTCGGGGTCCAGGGCCGTCGGATGATTCTCCTCCAGGACGTGGCCGTCCTTGTCGACGATCTTGCGCACATAGATGAAATTGGGGCGGACGCCGCCGGAAGGGAAGGTGCTGTAGGCGCGCACGACTTCCTGCAGCGAGACGTCGGAAGAGCCCAGCGCCGTCGAGAGGTAGCGGGCGATGGGGGAGACCAGCCCCAATTTCCGGGCGAAGGCGACGGTGTAGTCGATGCCGATGTCGTGAAAGACCTTCACCGCGACGACGTTGACCGAGTGGCAGAGGGCGTCGCGGACCGACATCGGACCGCTGAACTTACGCCCGTAATTTTCCGGGCTGTAGGTGCGGCGGCCGATCTTGTATTCGACATACGCGTCGACCACGGTGGTCTTGGGCGTATAGCCCTTGTCGAGGGCCGCGGCGTAGACGATGGGCTTGAACGACGATCCGGGCTGGCGGACGGCCTGGGTGGCGCGGTTGAACTCGCTCTTCTTGAAGCTGAACCCGCCGATCATCGCCTTGACCTCGCCGGTCAAGGGATTGGCGGAGAAGAGGGCGGATTCGAGCTTGGGCTCGACCTCGATGGCGAATTTCCTGTCGTCGCCGTTGCCCAGCTGGCGGACCCAGTAGATCTCGTCGACCTTGGGCGTCCGTCCGATCCACGAGCGGGCGGACGGCTCGATGATCCCCTGCGTGTGCCCGACCTGGACGGTGGCGACGCCCTTTTCGTCCATCGCCGTGATCACCCCTTTATAGATGTGATAGGGCTCGATGGGGGTTTGCACCGGCTGCGTCTCCGGCTCCGCGGGCAGAGTGATGGGGGTGTTCCACTCCGTCAACTGTCGGTGAACGGCCTCCGCGAATTCCATCTCTTTCCCTTTTTCCACGGCCTCGACCGGCCCATGGAAGCCCTTGCGCCTTTCGACTTCCAAGAGGCCCCGCTTCACCGCGCGGTCGGCCGCCCGATAGGCTTCGAGGTTGACCGTCGTGTAGATCTTGAGCCCCGCGGCGTAGAGCGCCTGCTGGCCGTAGGTCTGCTCGACGTAGCGCCGCACGTGCTCCACGAAGTAGGGGGCGTACTGGTCGTTCACATCCTTGTCGATGCCGGCCCGGTAAAGGGTGAGCGGCGTTCTCAAGGCGTCCTCGTATTCGGCCTGGGAGATGTAGCCGTTGTCCAGCATCCGCGCGAGGACGTGCTGCTGGCGGATGCGCGCGGCGGGCGCATTGGCGAGAGGCGAGAAGGCGGCGGGGGCCGAGGGGAGGCCGGCGATCATCGACGTCTCGGCCAGGTTCAATTCCGTGATGTCCTTGTGGAAATAGTTGCGCGCGGCGGCCTGTACGCCGTGGGCGCGGTTGCCCAAGAAGATTTGGTTCAAGTAAATCGCAAGGATCTGTTCCTTGCTTAAATTCTTTTCGATCTCCGTGGCCAGCAGCGCCTCCCGGATCTTCCGGCCGAAGCTCCTCTCGCGCGTGAGCAGGAGGGCGCGGGTGACCTGCTGGGTGATGGTCGAGGCGCCCTGCACGGTGCGGCCGGCCTTCAGGTTTTCGAAAAAGGCGCGGAGGATGCCTTTGACGTCCACGCCCTTGTGCTCCCAGAAGCGCTCGTCTTCGGAGGCGACGAAGGCGTCCACCACGCGGCGCGGGATCTTGTCGTAGGGAAGGACGTAGCGACACTCCTGCCAGAATTCGCCGATCTTCGTGTTATCGTCGGCGAAGACCTCGCTGACCTGGAGGGGCTTGTAGTCGTCGATGCCCGTCAGCTTCGGCAGGTCCTTCGCGAAATGGTAATAGAGGGCCCCGACGGCGAGGACGGCGGTCAGCACGACGACGGCCAGGAACCCGAAGACGACTTTGAAAAGGCGGCCGACGCCCTCGAGGATGCGGGACATAAGTAAGGCCTCTCACGTAGACGAAACGCGGCGGATCGTCAATGGATTGACGCGCGATGGACAAACGCGAGGTCCGATGGTACCACCATCGAACGGGAGGGGGAAGAATGGCCGTCCGAATCCTCATCATCATGATGTCCCTGTTGGCCGGACTTACGGGAGGTTGCTCCAAGACCGAGGCGCCGCCTCCACCGCCGGTCGCCGTTCCGACGCCGGCGCCTGCTCCGACCGTTCCCACCTCGCCCACGCCGCCGGAGGTGCCCGCACCGACCGCCGCGGCTCCCGAAAGCGAACCCACCGCCGCAACCACGGGTTCCGAGGCGAAGGCGATGATGAAGATGATGGAAGCGCCGGCCACCCAGCCCGCACAGCCGCCGGCGATGACTCAGCCGACGCTGCAACCCACCACCATGCCGGACGGCGGCTACTAAATGACCCAGCGTCAGCTCTTCATCCTTGCGTTCTTCGTCCTCTTAGTCCTGATTTTTTTGCAGCTGATCGGCGTCTTTCAGATCTTCCTGACGCCCCTCCTGTGGGCGATCGTGCTGGCCATCGTCTTCTATCCTTTGCACGCGCGCTTCCTCAGGCTCTTCAAGGGCCGCAAGACGCCGGCGGCCCTGATGACGGTCCTGGTGGCCTTCGCCGTCACCGTCGGCCCCATGGTTTTCTTCTCCGGGACGCTCGTGCGCGAGATCCTTCAGTTTTACGCCGACGTTGGCGCCTGGCTCGCCGAGCGCAAGTACGAGATCATCTGGAACCGCCTGCTCGATTCGCCGCTCCGGGTGATCTGGGACAAGATCGTGGAGAAGACCGCTTCCCTGGACATCGAAATATTGCCGCTGATCACCCGGTCGGCCCAGCGGATCTCGGAGGCGATCGTCGGCCAGATCCAGTCGGGGGCGAAGAACTTCGTCTTCTTCGTGTTGAACTATGTGGTGACGATCATCATCTTCTTTTTCTTCGTGAGGGACGGGGGGGCCATGGCCCGGGGCGTGAAGGACCTCTTTCCAATGACCCGCGAGAACAAGGAGGCGGTGTTCAACCGGCTCGAAGTCACCGTGTCCGCCGTCGTGCGCGGTCTGGTGGTCACCGGAGGCGTCCAGGCCGTGCTGGCGGGGCTCGCCTTCTGGATCTTGGGCGTCCCGTTTCCGGTCTTTCTTGCCCTGCTCGTCGCCTTCCTGGCCCTGGTGCCGATCGGCGGCGCCATTTTGGTCTGGGGCCCCTCGGCCGTTTACCTCCTGCTGGCTGGGAGCTGGGTCAAGGCGCTGATCTTGTTTTTGTGGGGCGCCCTGGTCATCAGCACGGTGGATAATTTCCTCAAGCCGATCTTGATCGGCGAGAAGACGCATATCCCGACCCTCTTTCTCTTCCTGGCGATTCTGGGCGGGATGTCTTTCTACGGCCTGATCGGCGTCTTCCTCGGACCGGCCATGCTGGCGTTGTTCCTGACCTTGATCGATATTTATCGAAAAGAGTATGCGGAGAAAACATGATGAAAAAAATCCTTCTCTCTCTGACGGCCGCGGCGTGTCTTGCGGCTTGCGCGAAAGCGGGCAATGAAATCCTGATCGGCGAGTACGGCTCGCTCACGGGCGGGACGGCGACCTTCGGCCAGAGCACGCATCAAGGCATCATGCTCGCCACCGAGGAGGTCAACGCCGCGGGCGGGCTCCTGGGCAGGCCGGTCAAGGTGATCACGGAGGACGATCAGAGCCGGCCGGAGGAGGCCAAGACGGCGGTGCTGAAGTTGATCAAGCAAAACCGCGTCGTGGCGGTGCTGGGCGAGGTGGCCTCCAGCCGGAGTTTGGCCGCGGCCCCCGAATGCCAAAAATCGAAAATACCGATGATCAGCTCGGCCTCGACCAATCCGAAGGTGACCGAGGTCGGCGATTACATCTTCCGCACCTGTTTCGTGGACAGCTTCCAGGGCGAGGGCATGGCCAAGTTCGCCCTCGAGCAGCTGGGGCTTAAGAAGGTGGCGATCCTCAAGGACGTGAAGAACGACTATTCCGTGGGACTTGCCGACTTTTTCGAAAAGACGTTCAAGGCCAACGGCGGCGAGATCGTCGACGTCCAATCCTACTCGGAAGGCGACATCGACTTCCGCGCCCAGCTGACGGCCATCAAGGGTAAGAACCCCGAAGGCGTTTTCGTTCCCGGTTACTACACCGAGGTCGGGTTGATCGCCCGCCAGGCCCGCGAGTTGGGCATCACCGGGCCTCTGATGGGCGGCGACGGCTGGGATTCGGCCAAGACCGTGGAAATCGGCGGCGACGCGGTGAACGGCTGCTATTACGGCAACCATTACGCCTCCGACGATCCGGATCCGAAGATTCAAGCCTTCATCCAAAAATTCAAGGCGAAGTTCGGGGAAGTTCCCGACGCGATGGCGGTGCTGGGATATGACGCCGCGAGCCTGCTCTACGATTCCATCAAGCGGGCCGGATCGGCCGAGCCCTCGAAGATCCGGGACGCCTTGGCGGCGACGAAGGACTTCGCCGGCGTCTCGGGGACCCTCTCCATGGACGAGAACCGGAACGCGAAGAAGAAGTTGGTGATCCTGAAGATCGAGGCCGGGAAGGTCAAGTTCCAGGCCGAGGTCAAACCGTAACGAATGTCCGAATTTTTACAACAAACCATCAACGGCCTGGCCTGGGGCAGCATCTATGCCCTGATCGCCTTAGGCTACACCATGGTCTACGGCGTCCTGCGCCTCATCAATTTCGCTCACGGCGACGTCTATATGGTGGGCGCGATGATCGGTTACTACGTCGGCAATTTCCTGGCCCGAGCGGCCTTTCCCGGCGCCGCGGCGTTTCCCGTGGTGTTGATTTCGTCGATGGCCGTTTGCGGAGCCTTGGGCTTCGTGATCGAGCGGGCCGCTTACCGGCCGCTTCGCTCCGCCCCGCGGATCAACGCCTTGATCACCGCCATCGGCGTTTCCCTGTTTTTGGAGTTCGGCGGGCAGCTCCTCTTCGGAGCGGATCCCAAGGTCTTTCCCCAGCTCCTCCAAGAACGCCCCCTCGTCCAATTCGACGGCGTCGTGATCAACCAGATCCAGGCCGTCATCTTCGTCGTCGCCGTCCTCCTGATGGTGGGACTGCGCTTCATCGTCCAGAAGACCAAGCTGGGCAAGGCCATGCGCGCCGTTTCGTTCTCGCATACGGCGAGTCAATTGGTCGGCATCCCGCTGGACCGCGTGATCAGCTTCACCTTCGTGTTGGGCTCGATGCTGGCGGCGGCGGGCGGGGTGCTGGTGGGGATCTCCAATCCCAAGGTGGAGCCCTTGATGGGCATCATGCCGGGGTTGAAGGCCTTCGTGGCCGCCGTCCTGGGCGGGATCGGCAATATCCCGGGGGCGCTGGCGGGCGGGCTGTTGATGGGTCTTTCGGAGACCTACGTGGTCGGCTACGTCTCGTCCACCTACCGGGACGCGCTGGCCTTCGTGCTTTTGATCCTCATCTTGCTCGTCCGGCCCGGCGGGCTGTTCGGCAAGAGCGCGTCGGAGAAGGTATGAGATACGCGG